>JANPNA010000021.1:0-13639 GCA_031427235.1 Pirellula sp. | reverse complement strand
TCTTAAGCTGGGCCGCGAAACACTTTCGCTAGCGTTCCCTAGTAGCGGAATGCGTCCAGCATTTCGTTGGCGTCCAGCATTCACGAAAGCTTTGACAGCTTCCGCTACGATTTAAATCGGCCCGCCTTAAGATCGACGCCTCCAACTCGACTGCCAAAGAGTCCATCAAGATTGGTTTCGATTATTTCAAAGCGAATTCTAGTCGAGTTAGTGCATCCATCAAGGCAGGCGATCACGACTACCACCTTCACATCGTCGAACTTCATAACACCGGCCCAACCAATGCGATGGCATTGGCCTCCTTTGTTGCATTGTGTTCTGCCGTGTTTGGCAAACCACTTCAACAACAAATGGTGATCCTGGGCAGGATGAGCTTAGGCGGCAACATTATTCCTGTGGAGAACTTAGCTGAGTCATTGCAAGTTGCTTTCGACGCAGGAGCAAAGCGACTCCTGCTTCCAATGGCAAGCGTCAAAGACATTCCAACTATCCCAGGAGAGTTGTTCGCAAAGTTCCAAACCGGATTCTACGCTGATCCGGTCGATGCCGTGTTCAAAGCGTTAGGGGTACAGTAGGGAAACGTCAATTCACACTGAATTCATTGCTCCTTCAAACAATACTTTATCCCATAGTCCCCCGGATGGAAAAGAATGGTTTTCTGCTGTTCGAAGGATGATGTACAATAGAGTTGAGGGCGGACCGCGCGGTAGGACTGCGTGGTCGATGAAATCCCTGCAATCTCTTTTCGCGGCTGGAGATCGTCCGATGACAACCGAGTTGATGGCAGAAATGCCGCATACAATTCCGATCACGGTTGAGCAGTATAAACTTCTGGTGGAGCACGGGACGTTTGAACAAAGGCGAGGTCAAGTTGAATTGATCTATGGAAAGATTATTGAGATGAATCCACAAGGCCCAACGCATTCCGATCCGATCGATGAATTGCAAAACTGGAGTCATGACCAAGCAGGAGGAAGCTTTCGCATTCGGATTGAAAAGCCGATCGAAATTCCGGGGCTGCACAGTTCTCCTGAACCAGACATCGCGTGGGTCACAAAACGACGCTATGCCGACAGACATCCGCAGCCAGAGGATATTTATCTGCTGGTCGAAGTCAGCGGTAGCAGCAAATCGTTTGATCGCGGTGAGAAATGTCGGTTGTATGCCGAGGCCGGTATCGCAGAGTATTGGATCGTCGATGTTGTGGCAAAAACGATCGAAGCAATGACACAGCCAGTCGGTACCGAATACCAACAGGTAAAGCTATATGGCGTGGATGCCAGTCTTTCGCCGACCTGTTTGCCGACCGCCTTTCTTTCGGTTGCACGCCTCTTCAGTGATGTGGCGAGCTAACGAGCAGGACGAAGCCTACTCGTCGGGGTTTCTGGCGTTCCACACGTGCCGGAACCACATGGGCAATCGAAAGGAATGAGGATTTGACGTCGGTTTACCAACGATTGGAATCTGTTCACTCACCTCAAGTCGCAATTGCCCGTAACAATGATTGAATTCTTTAATAAATATTTCGGTTGCTTCCGGCATGCAAACATTGCCAACGACTTTGTTGCCTTGTCGCAAAAGCCCGCAAGGTCGATCTCGTTCGCTACCCGACGACATGGTGATCAGCTTCCGTTGGAGGAACGCGAGGTGAAAAGAGCAAGTACTTGTTGCAATTTGTTGGGGCATACTTCCCCAGTCCGCTGAGTGTTATGACAAACCGCCCCTCGAACGCCCAACCAATCCGCCCGCGAATTCGACAGGCTTTGGAGTTGGTCCAATTTCAACGAGCCAGCCAATGCGATCCCGAGCTTTCGTTGATTTGCCGCGTCGATCATTGCTTCCAGTTGCACGTGCGAGTAGTGATCCAAAAGGCCTCCTGACTCCTTACAAAACGTGTCGATCAACACAAACTTTCCCCCCAAGGATTTCGTTGTTTCGAGTACTTCCTGCCAAGATGGTGCGTTGGAATTCACCGCATCTGCATAATGTACCAAGATTAGTTGCGAACGACGAACCAAAGCTCGCGAAATGCGTTCGGCAACACTCTGCCAATCCTGGCCTTTGCAATCCGCCAATGCCAACTTGAGATAAGCCCTTGCGGGCAACTTGGTAGCCAAAGTAGCGTCCAAATCTGGAGTCCAGTTCCGTAATTCGCCACCGGCAACACTGACCTGCACTGACTCGGGTATGTCGAGTTCAAGTACGTTGAATATGAGGTCGAGCGAGGGCCTCCCGAGTGACCCTAACGAAGGCTCCTTGAGGTCCAGCCATCGCGCTCCGGCTGCTAGGATCAACTCGGATTCCGCCATCGATCGAGCGCTGACCAGGAGGCCGGGCCGCGGTATCCATGGGACCCCATTGGCCGAAACGGCATCCTTTGAATTCGCCATCATTGTCGAACAAACTCTCGATGGTTGACCCAATCTTTTGCCCGAAGACAATGTTGCCCTCCACCCGTTGTTGTGGTCGATCGTGTTTCCGGGTACAAATAGCACTTGTTTGCTAGCATTTCACTCGGGTTTTCAGAGTTTCGGTCGACTTTTCAAACGGCTGTGATCCGACCAATACGACGACCACAACAACCGCAGGGCAGCGTTTGAACGCACATTTCAGTTATATCACAAACCCAGAATCGCTTCATCAGCTTTGTGAAAAGATAGCTGCCCAGAAGCTTGTCGCCTTTGATACGGAATTTGTGGCTGAGGATTCTTACCGGCCCGAACTTTGCTTAGTACAAGTTGCGACGGAAGATGAAATCGCTATCATCGACCCGTATACTTGCACCGATCTTGGACCATTTTGGGAGTCATTGGTCGATCCAGAGACGACCGTGATTGTGCATGCCGGACGAGAAGAAACGTTGTTCTGCTATCGGGCAACGAAGAAACTGATTCCCAAACTTTTCGACATTCAAATTGCTGCCGCTTTTCTCGGGTTTGAATACCCTGCCTCCTACGGCAATTTGGTACATCGATTTACCGGCAAGGTTTTGGACAAGGAGGAGACTCGATCCGACTGGCGAAATCGCCCCTTATCGAACCAACAGCTTCAGTATGCTGCCCAAGACGTCCGAGATTTGCCGCGTCTGTTTCAAACGCTCAGTCAGCAATTGATGAAACAAGATCGGCTTTCGTGGCTGGAAGAGGAGACGAGGCGTCGTCAGGAAGAACTAGCGGAATTTGAGTCCAATGAAAGTTGGTTTCGCATCAGCGGCATCCAAGCGCTATCCGGAAACTCACTCTCGATTGTCCGCGGCCTTTGGAATTGGCGCGACCTGAAAGCCAAAGAACGCGATGTTCCTCCCAGAAAAATCCTTCGAGACGATTTGCTCGTTGAACTTGCGAGGCGAGGAACTTCGGACGTTCGACGCATGACCTCTCTGCGAGGAATGGAGCACCGGCACACCAAACAATATTTGCCCGAGCTAGCCAAAGCAATCGAGGATTCGCTCCTTCAGCCTGCGGTCGCGTGGCCCAAGAAGCAACGGTACGGCAAGGGGCAGCCCGCTGGCATGTTAACGCAGTTTTTGTCGGCGGCGTTGGCATACATTTGTCGAACCAAACGCATCGCACCGTCGATCGTTGCAACCTCAGACGACTTGCGAGATTTTGTAAAATACCGATTGGAAGCCCAAAGCGACGGCACTCCTCCGCCATGCTTGACGCTTGGCTGGCGAGCCGAGATTGTTGGGAAAGAACTAGATGACCTGCTGGCTGGCAGATTAGGTATGGTTTTAGACAATCCAACAAGTGAAATGCCAATCAAGTTTTGCCGCCCACAAGAACTGTAAGAAAGCAAAATCCCAACGCTGTAAAGCATTTTCGTCCGCTACCGTACGGCTTGATAGTACACCAAAACAAGGTCGAGGGGAGACAAGCTCCCGCTCAACCTGAGGCCACACGTGTAAAGATGGGACAGCAATGGTAGGCTATCCCGGAATGGTAGGCAAGGATTCTGAGGTACTGGGCGCTCGGTTCGACTTCCATGGTAATAGCAGTTCGAATTCCGTGCCGGTGCCCACTTCGGACCGTACCTCAATGGTACCATCATGTTCCTTGGCAATCTTGAGGCTAACGGGCAATCCCAGGCCGGTTCCGCGATTTCCCTTGTTGGACTCAAACATGGAAAAAATGCGGCCAAGATCATTCGCAGCAATGCCCACTCCATTATCCCGCACTTGGATTCTCGCATACTCCGTGGACTCGCAGAGCACGATTTCGACGTGGCCATCGACTTTTTCGGCGCACGCGTCAATCGCATTACCGATCAAGTTCATTAGCGCTCGGTGAATGGCCTCGTCATCGAGCATCATGTTTCGGAATATCTCTGGGCGGATCCATGACAGGGAAACAGATTTTTCGGATGCCCTAGCTATTGATAACTCAATGACTTCATCAATGATCGTACGTAGATCCACAGGGTTCCGATTCGGCTTGCGATCCTTGCTCATGGTGAGCATATCCATCACAAACGATTCGATGCGTTCCTGATTGCGTTCGCAAATACGCCAGCCACTTTTGACGGCGTCCATGTCGTTGCCTTGGATCCCTTGATCGATGAGATAGCCACCACCGCGAAGCCCTTGAACGATGTTTTTGATATGGTGCGAGAGGGTGGCGATGGTCTGGCCCATGGCTGCAAGTCGCTCGGCTTGCACCATACTTTGATAATAATTGGTGTCTTCGATAGCCAGTGCTGCTTGATGGCCGATGGCGACTAGCATTTTGAGATGCTCTTCATTAAAGACTCGTTCCCGACTCATCGCGTATTGACCAACCGAGATCGACGTGTCGATGTAGATGACGCCCACGCTGCCGTAACGGCCTTTCATCGGGACACAAATCGCTTCGCGTATTCCGCCAGTCGAGATGCTCACGCTGGGGTTCCAACGTTCGTCCTCGCAAGCATCGCTCGTTAAGACCCCTTCCTCTTTTTTGCTGACGTAATCCAAAATGGTCTTGCTGATCGTCATGCGGTGCGACGAGACATTGACTCCGCGATTACGACGGCAACTGGGCATTAGCTCGCCGGATTCCTGGTCGTTGAGCATGATGCAGCCTCGATCGCAATTCACCCACTGAAAAATGAGTTCCAAAATTTGGTGGAGCAATTGGTCGATATCCAATGTTCGACTGACCGCGATGGCTGTGCGGTACATGATCTCCCAGTGACTTTTGGCATCCGAAGAGGCCTTTTCTGTCTGAATTTTTTTCGTCCAATCGTCCGTCGGATCCAGCAACTGCTGTTCAATATCGACGCGACCAACGATCTGGGACGAGTCACCGCTAGCATTTTGCACGATATCGACATCATTGTCGGCAGGTCCAAAAGGACGAAAACTTAGCCGGAACAGCATCAATCGTTTGCCGATTTGCACTCGATCGCCGACGCTAAGCGTATGGTCCGTGATCCGTTTACCGTTGACATAGGTTCCATTGCTACTGCCAAGATCTCTTAGCAAATACTGTCCGTTGACAAAATCGATCTCGGCGTGAGTTCTAGAAGCTTCGGAATCCTCCAAATGGATTTCGCAATGACTATCCCGTCCCAATCGCTGTTTGGCTTCGCGAATCAAAAAGTGGGTACCAATGTTGGCACCACGTACAACCAAAAGCGAAGCCAATTTTTTTCAATTCCTTTTCTTCGAACGGTTTCCGGGGAGCAATTCCTGTGGTTTTAGGCAAATCCTCGACCATTGTAGCTCAAATTGCGTCATTGTCTCAACCAGGGTAAAGAGACGGTGCGTCCTGATGGGCACGCGGTTAAACAAAAGCGAGACCTCCAGTGGGGTAGGCATCTTGCCTGCCATCAGTAGGGTAGGCATCTTGCCTGCCATCAGTGGGGTAGGCATCTTGCCTGCCAACAGTGGGGTAGGCATCTTGGCTGCCATCAGTGGGGTAGACATCTTGGCTGCCATCAGTGGGGTAGGCATCTTGCCTGCCATCAGTGAGGTAGGCATCTTGCCTGCCATCAGTGGGGTAGGCATCTTGCCTGCCATCGAACCGACCTTGGGAAATCGCAAGCTGGAAGCTTACGCCACGTGATAAATCCAAACTGGACAAAACACGAGTCGTGATCGAACGAGCAACTTTCTTTTAGAAGTTGTAGTGCCACTGCGTGTAGAAGAAGTCGGCATCACCCTTGAAGAGCGCTGACCCGTTCGCTCTCAAACTGGTATCGTAGTACTTACCCGTAAAGAAGTGGGAGTAGCCAAGGACCAAGTCGCTACGAGCATTGACCTTGTAGGTACCGAGCAAGTCAATCTCATGTCCTAAGTCACGGCTACCTACGGTTCCGCCAGGATTGAAGGAGGCATTCGTTATGTTGTACGGACCCTGTGCGGCATTGGCAAGGAACAGGTAATGGTACCATGCCAATACAGTCCATTTGTCCGTTGGATTGAAGGTCAAGATGCTATTCACGTCGTGGATGTTCCGGCGTCCGAACAAGTCCATGAAACCCAGGTACTTGTGACCGAGCGGAAACAATTGGTTCCAACCGTTGTTTAAGGAATCGTCACCGCTTGCCCAATCGTAGTACATCCAAAACGTGGGCTTCATCGTCCCAGTGGCCTTTGCACCCAGACCGAAGGTCAAAGAGTAAGCCGAAATGTCGGAACCATCTGGGTTCTTTCCAAATTGATAGCCGCATTCGTTGTCCCAAAGCACTCCATCAGCTTCTCCTTTCATGGCAGTACCTAGAGTATGCACATGTAAGTTGGTGGACGTATCTTCGAAGCCGAGGTAATAAGTATCAATTGGCCCGTTTTCAAACATCTTGTTCGAGTTGTAGACACCCCACAAGGCCTGGTTTTGGTTCGGTGAATCAAATTTATTGAAGTTGATGTTCTCAGGTCGAACCAACAAGAAATCGGTTGTTCGATCTTCGTTGCTCCAAGTCAGCCGTCCGCCATCGAACTTGCGTCGATTGTTGGCCCAGTCAAGCGGCGACAGCAATCGCTGCGAACCAAACAGAAGCTCTTGTCGGCCAGCACGGCCTGTCAGCTTGCCCAGGTCGGAATCAACTAAGACCAAATCGCCAAACAAATTTTGCGCGTCGAAGCGTTGCACTTCGATTTGGCGAGGGGCAAAGTTTTCGTACGAACTCCCGGCATCCAGAAACTCAGCGAAGACTCGTGCCCGTTTGTTAATCTTGTAGTTCGCGTAGATTCTCGTACGGTCCAACAGGAAATCGTCATCGCGGCCAGTTAGTCCGACACCTCGGATATTGTGTTCGTTGTGGTATCGCAGTCGATATTGACCACCGACATCCAGCTTGCCGTTGTCTCCGACCGGGAGTTGCTTGATTCCCTCGCCGAGGTTGTAGCCTTTGTAATTTGGGTTGCTGAGGTAACTGAAGTCATTGAGATAAAAAGGATCTTTGTAGGCCGTTGCTACTTTCTTCTTCAGCTCTTCCTTCTTCTTCTTTTCGGCAGCCGCTTTCTTTTTGGCGGCTTCTGCTTCTTTGGCGGCATCGGGCTCGCTCCCAGCGGCCATGCCACTAGACGTTCCGTCCACGATCGTCGCGGGAGTAGGGGCGTCGACGTAATATTTGTATTCGCCTTTGCTGGCCGACGAAGTCCCTTCCTCAACGTAAACTGACCTGGAACCGGATGCTGGATACACGGCGTCGGAGCCGTCCGATGGGGCTGCCACGGAAGATCTGGCGGCAAGTACAGCAGCGATGAAAGCGCAGGCTCGCGAATTACGACGAATGGAATATTTCATGGAAACGAAATCCTTTTCGTTTTATGGCGGTTTTTTTTATTGCTCTTGAACACGTATGTCGTAGGTCATGGCGCGAATTGCCGCCGAACCACACCTACTTCCGTTCGATATCGGCGAAGCCAAGCATCGCTCCCGAACAAATCCAACACCTCTAGCCTATCTTGCCTAAACTGCCAAACCGAGAGGAAGCCATGGGGAGGGCGAGGCTAATTCGGGCTATTCGTGTGATTCGCGGGCACCACCACATCACACTTGAATTTGCCCGCTAATAACGCGAATCAAAACGCAACACGGAATGTGAGGTTTGCCGGGATGGTCTAGCGCACCGGCGGCGCGCCAAAGGGCTCGTTTTTGTGGCTGAGCGAGGCCCTCGCTCAGTTGTTGAATCCAACGAGTGAAGGGCCTCGCTCGTCTAGAAGTGTCGCCTTTTGCTCCGCAAAAGTGCGTTAACACGGCACACTTTCGCGGAGCGAAAGGCGACAATAAACACTCATTTCATTGGGATCGATTGTTGCAAAAACGCAAGCAGGTCCGCTAATTCCTGCGGGGTCATGGCGGACTCCAGTCCCTCTGGCATGAACGACAAATTGGAGCTTTGCAGGCGCTCAATTTCGAGACGGGCGATGCTGCGCGAGACGCCATTGGCCTGCTTGATCGTGACGCTATTAGTTGTCTCGCCAACCAACAATCCTGCCAGAATCTCTCCGCTCTCGAGTAGGCAGGTATAAGATTGATAACCTGGCTGAATGTCGACATTGGGATCCAAGATATTCGTCAGCAGTTTCTCTTTGGAATGGTTCACTACCGTGGCGAGATCGGGTCCCACGTTTTGTCCGATGTCGCCACGACGGTGGCAGTTAGCGCACAAGCGCGCGTAGACAAGTTGTCCCTGGCTTACGGTTGCGGGCAACTCAAGTGACTGTCGATAGTTATTTAGAACTTCCTTGCGAGTCGAATTCTGGGAAACGCTAAAAGTCAGCTTGGCCTGCTGAGCGATTTTAGCTACCGGATGTTGAAGCAATCGAGCACGTTGCGTGAGCGATACGCTTCTGGCCATGATCTGATTCTTTTCGATTCGATCGAGCAAACCCTTTGTCCAAGATTCTCTCGATAAGAATGCGTCGATAGCCAAGCTTCGGAGACCGGGACTCAATTCCGGCCAAGCCGTAGTCAACACAACCGGAACCAAGTCGATGCCGCTTTGAGCCATTGTCTTGATCGCCAAGGATTGCATTTCCGAGTCGACCTGCGGCTTAAGCAATTGAGCCAATAATCTGACACCTGATTCTCTATGCTTTGAGACTCGGCAGAGCAATTTTGCAGCGGCAATACGATCGTCGACGTTCTTAGACTCGTCCTTGGCGATCTGCATTTCGGAGTCGAGGAGCATGTCGAGTTCTTTAACCCACGGTGAGATGGCTCCTTGAGGAGATGCTTGCGACATCGCATGCAGGTCGGCCCCGACACTTTGAAGTGCGAGCAACATATCGTCGAGAGCAGTATAGTGCTCACTGTCACCGGCATTGAGAACATGCTTCAAAAGCGTCGCAATGGTCGCTTGATCATTGCGGCCCACGGATTGTCGCAAAAGTGGATCGCGAAAGGCTGTAAGAGTTCGTGGGCCAATTCGCACCAGTCCCTGAACGAAAACATCGGAGTGCGTGATGACGGAACTCATGATGGCCGAGTTCATGAAAGGGTCGTCGCCGAAACGTGAAGCAAGCTCCACGAGTGCTTCGCCAGCACAACGATCCCTCCACTGACCGAGAGACAACGCGACTTGCAAGCAAACTTTCATGTCGGCGTCTTTTGATAGTTTGGAAACCGCTTCGACGACTCTTGGTTCCGGATGACTTTCAGCCAAGCGGACAGCAATTTCGCGAACCCGTGGATGCGAGTCGTTCAACGCAGCCATGACCATTGAGCTGGAAAGGGAACCGAGTCCTTCTAAGGTGTATAAAGCCTGCCCGCGCGTTTGTGGAAGCGTGCTAGTCGCAAACAGTCTCTCCAGCATTGGCCCAGCGTTAGAATCCTGTTTCCAAATGAGCAACTGCTGTACTTTGTCTCGACGCCAGTCATTCGAAGAGTCTAGGGATGCAACCAGTTGTTGCAGGTCCGCTTTTTCCAACGGCACATTGGACCTCGCATCGGACATCGCAATCGTTCGATCCGGCACAACCCGGTAGATCCTACCCATGTCGTCTCCCAATCGATAGTGCGGCAACAATTCCGCTTTGCCTTCTGCAGGCAACCAATCGGGATGCTCAATCATGTAGCGAACCATGTCCGCGATCCAAAGGGCGCCATCAGGTCCTGTGCGAGCCATAACAGGCCGACACCAACGATCTTCACTTGCGAAGAAATCGAAGTCTCCTTCCTTGGTTGGACGGGCTGATTCGAAACTGACACCTACGTCCGAGAGAATGTTATGTTGAACTAGGTTATGAAACGGCTCGCAGGTAAAGGCGTGTGATTTTGCACTGGATCCAAACAAAAGCGTGTCGCCATAGATCATGCCACTACAAGCGGAGGTAAATCGCCCTGACTGCTCAAAACTATGGAATCGCTTTTCGAGTGCGCTCGCAGGATACACGGGTGGGCTACCCGAGCGAACGATGTGTTGGATGGGACTCTCGGTCGGAACAAACGGATTCCGAGCCAAATAGCGGTCCGCGAGAACGTAGTGCCAAAGCGGGTTGGCGTTTTGCGTTCCAAACCAATGCCCCCATGCATCGCGATTGCGACCGAATTGCGATGGCCCTAACTCGAGTTCCAATTCGCCCGTGTCAGGCTTAAACCGAAAATCGTGACTGCCGATCTTATACGATTGGCCATTGCGGTTGGATTTGACTTGCGTTTGCAATCCATGGTTGGGGTGATGACCTCCGTTGGCGCAGTACACCCAATTGTCGAGCCCCCATCGCAGGTGATTCAAACGTAGCTGCTGGTTGCCTTGGTTGAAACCCTCGAACAAGACCTCGCGTTGGTCTGCAATCCCATCGTTATCTGTATCACGCAAGTAAAGGAGCTGCGGGGCTGCCGTAACCAGGATTCCATCGCGCCAAGTAAGAATGCCCGTTGGGAAATTAAGGCTGTCCGCAAATAGATGACTCTTTTCGTAGTGTCCGTCTCCATCGCGATCTTCCAATACCCGGATACGCCCACCTGCTTTGCCACGGCCATCCATGCCTAACGGATAGTCTGACATCTCCACCACCCATAGCTTGCCTGCCGTATCCCAATCGAAGGCCACTGGATCGATGACTTGTGGCTCCGACGCAACCAGTTCCACCCGGAATTCAATGGGCACGTGGATGCTTGCGAGAGACTCTTCGGGGGTCAAAGGACCAGAAGCTGGACTTGGCAGGTCCGTCGCAACTCCTTTTGGTGTTCCAACGGGTTGCCCAGAAAATGCGTGAAGCTGCTTGGCTTCCGCATTGCTCAAGGCCCGATCGAACAAACGGAAGTAAGCGATGTTGCCTTGCAGAGGCGCGAATTGATCATTGCGAGCGCCTAAGAAAAACTCCTGGCTTCCAATGGTAGTTGAGTCAATTTCCGCGTCGATCTCTGGCTCCAAATGGCCATTAAGGAATACTCGAACACGCGCACCATCGCGAATCGTAACTACATGGTTCCATGAATTCGGCGGGAGCAGCGATGAGCCAGTGGCAACTTGCTCGCGAGCGTTGCCGTTGAAGAACATTAAACGTCCGATCGGACCAGACCGATAGTTTCCGGAGATTCCCAAATGGTCTCCAGGTGCTTGTGCATCGCCGTTGGGACCGCGAGAGAAGAGGTAGGCGGTGACGGGCCGTGCTTCATTTGGTAATTCATTGCGAAACCACATCGCGAAGCTATAAGCATCGCGCACTTTGTCTGACTTGCACGACAACCGTCCTGACTGAAGACTTGCAAAAGTCCTTGGACTAAAAGAAATATTGCCAGATTGTGACATACCGTTTGGAAGTGCATGCAACGGGTGAGCCATGATTGGCTCGAGCGCCTCGAGGGAAGTCGCGTAATCTGCCGGAAACATCGGCGGATTGGCTTGCGAGGCAACGGCCGCTTGGTCGCGTTTGCGTCGCATCTCTGCTCGTGTGCGTTGCTCCGCAATACCAGATCTTTTCCAGAATGTCGCAATCTCGGATACGCTCAGAGCGCGACGGAATACGGCGATCTCATCGAGTTTGCCTTGGAGGTTTTTGCCAAACTCTAGCTTGCGAGATTCCGATGCGTCCTCAATACTCGCTTCGATCGCGTGATCCGACGAACCATTCACGTGCACTCGCAGTCGGGAACCTTCGCGGCTGACAACGACAAAATTCCAGTCATCGGATCGCCATTTTGTTTTCGATGCGATGCCATTCAATTCGAGTTGCACTTGATGGTCAGCGTCCTGGTTTGCAACCAGAGTTTCACCAGCCGCGCCAATACATAGAATCCCGCTTCTTTGGCTCGCACCGCTCGGTTCGCCCAACCAAAACCAAAACGCGAGCGAATAGGTTTTGTCTAGTGGATCGCTATCGACCGTTAAACTGCCTCCTGCCAAATGCAACGCGCGATTGATTTGATTCTGGCCGGAGAATTTGGATGGGGTTAGTTTTTCTTGAGCCCCGATGCCACTGCCGCTTCCAACTCCTGGTAGGTGCCAAGCAAATCCGCCCTGCAACTTGGCTGAGCTTTTTCCGTTGGCTGCGTCGCGAGGTGTGCTTCCATCTTCGTCGTTTAGCCGCCAGTACGACTGCGGTTGGGCTTCGAGAATGGCAGACGCATACGGACCGTGTTCATCCACCATGACGCGACGCTGCTTTCCGGTAACCTCCTCCATTGCACCGACCAAGGAATCGACGATCTTGGTTTCCGCTGTGACTTCTAAGCCTGCTGTTCGGGCAGGCCACGTCGTATAGCCACCTAATGCATGTTGCTCCGGAGTTGGAATGTACCCGTCGGCACCGTTAGCCAATTCGATATTGAAATGTGCGGTCGAAGGAGAACGTCCCCGCAATTTTAGTCCGGTGAGTGCGTACACTTCGTTGGGTAAGGTCGCGATCGTTAATTCACCGATGCGGATGGCTTGTACCTTGAGTTCGGTCTGCTGCCTCTCATGCAATATAAGAGCTTCCATGGCGTAGACTTCGGGAATGGTTTTGGGCAACTCATTCTCGATTTTAACAGCGATAGGCCGAGCCCATTCCAATCGCTTTTCGTCGGGCACTCGATAACGAAGGGTGAGATTCTTTTCGACGATTCCTAAAGGAACTGAATCTTGATACTCGATCTTGGCGAGGGCCTTCTCGGCATAGCGGGCAACCGATTCCGCATAGCTTGAAATGCTCACGGGTTTTGAGGGCGATCCATAGTCCATCCACATCAGATCGCCGCTAGTACCTTGCGAGAGTGCGCAAACAAAGGGTCCATTCCCATCGCCGGGTTGGTTGAGGATGGAGGCCACGTGCTTGCAGAAAAGCCCATAGTAGTCGGACGAAACGGCACCCGCTCCAAAGTAATGTTGCGAGTAGTTTGCCAGCACGGCCAGGGGACGACCATCCTTGGTTTGCATTGAGACGACCGACAGCGTCGGATCGACCGGTCCCGATGGGCCAATCACATCGAGACTCAAGTATCCTGGATGCATGTGGGCAAGGCCATTTGCGACCCCGAAGGGATCTACGATCATTTTGTCTGGCTTGCGAATCCATCTGCGGTTGTGGGTATGTTCCCAATCGTCGATCGACGCCCAGCCTATGCGAGCTGGCTGCAATTGGTTGTTCGCCGAAAGGATCGCCTCGGCGATTTTACCAGGCAATCCGCTAGCGTAAGCCTTGTCTTGTCGAGTCCCCAAGCAAGCCATTGCAGCCGGGGCTGAGTGGGTGTGCGTTGCAGACACCATCATGTGTTCGACTGGGATTCCA
>JANPNA010000020.1:0-2499 GCA_031427235.1 Pirellula sp. | reverse complement strand
TTGCGCAGCGTCGCCTTGTCGGTTTCTTGCCAGTATAGAAACTGTTCCCAAGCAGTTGGCTTGATAACAAGGTTCACTCTTTTGCCATTGCCTCAAGTTCGGCCATGGTTTTGGTGATCATTTTGGCGGAATCCAATTCATCAATCGCCTGTAATAACATGGCCTTGTTAGGCGGACTGGACAGCAAATACGTCGTCTCATCCATGCTGGCCCAATCTTCCAAGCTGACCATGACCACCGGCTTGCCCTTGGCGCGGTGGACGATGACCGGTTCATGGTCATCATTCACGCGGTCCATGATGGCGGAAAGATTGGCGCGCAGTTCGGTGGAGGAGAGGGTTTTCATGGGGGGGAATGTACGTGATTGCGTACGGGGAGTCAAGATGCGGCATTCGATGCGGAAATGTAGCCAGATAGGATTGAAAAGATGCTTTTTCTATACTATTTTACAACATGGAGCTTGAATTCGATCCTGACAAAAGTGCCGCCAACAAAGAAAAGCACGGTATCGACTTTATCGAGGCGCAGGGGATTTGGGCGGATGACCGTTCCCTTAACCTTGCGGCAATGTCGTCTGGTGAACCGCGCCGCTTGGCCATAGGTCTGATCGACACGCGTCACTGGACGGCGGTTTGGACCCTGCGGGGTGGTAATATCCGCATCATCTCGGTGCGGCGATCAAGAAAGGATGAGGTGCAAAAATGGCTGGACGGACAATGACGGCAGAAGAATTTGACGCCGCTTTCGATTCCGGTGAGGATATCAGCGACATGATCGACTGGTCCAGCGCCCGCCCCCTGAACAATGAAGCCAAACGCGTGAACGTCGATTTTCCGATGTGGATGGTCAAGGGGCTGGACAAACGGGCAGCCCACCTTGGCGTGACGCGGCAGTCGCTGATCAAGATGTGGATTGCGGAGAGGTTGGAGTGAGGGGTAATTTCACGCACGCTGCTTGCGTCATTTCGAGAAAAGGGTGCGTGCGAGCACGCACCCTGCCGGGCGTTACGGCTCGCTATTCGCCAACAGAGAACAATATTCGATCAATCTTTCGGATGAAATGTGATATGACTTGGTCCGCTAACTCGACTTTGGTTGGCTTCAATGTCCAATATACATGCATATGAGAACTAGACGCTTGGGTCTTTTGACGCCGAACGAACCCACTTCCCTGTAAGACGACTTCGTCTTTTTCGTCAGTTACTATGTTCGTTGATACAAAGAAATGAAGACTGTTTACGCCGCCAATCTTCACGCCCTTATATATTATTGCTGTTTGAAGTTTCCCATGGCTCATTGAAACTCCGTTCCGCAGAAGTAATTCTTGAAGGTAGCGCCCGGTGGCTTCAGGAAGTCGTGCAGCTACAATGCCAAAATCGAGGATGGCCGAATTAAAACTCTGAACTCCGCCACCTATTAGAACACCAGGCTGGATTCTGTCTCCGAACAGCATATCTTCATGAATGCCTTTTTTTGCCAAGATGGACATATACTCCATCTCCGGAACACCAAGAGTGCGAATACTCTCTGTGGCCGCAAGGGCTAAAGCTGCATCTGAAATTTTATTGGCAACCACCCAGCCAAAGACAACGCCAGAATACACCTCGCGATAATCGCGAACGTAACGAACAACCTGTTTTACAGCGTCCGGCTTGGCGACATCCTTTTTTATCTCAACGATATGTTTGTGTCCCCTATCGTCCTCGAGCAACAGATCGAGACGACCGCTTGGCAGTGTCAACTGCTGCGCAATGACTTTATAGTTCGGCCCGAAAATTAGATCAGGGGCGAGTGAAACAAGTATCTCGAAATACCGCTCGCTCGCCATTACTGATCCAGAAAACTCCGCAACTTCCGGCTCCTTGACGGATGCTTCAGCTTGCGCAGCGCCTTTGCCTCGATCTGCCGGATGCGCTCGCGGGTGACTGAAAACTGCTGGCCCACCTCTTCCAGCGTGTGGTCGGTGTTCATGCCGATGCCAAACCGCATGCGCAGGACGCGTTCTTCGCGGGGGGTGAGGGAGGCCAGAACCCGGGTGGTGGTTTCTTTCAGGTTTTCCTGAATGGCGCTTTCCAAGGGAAGAATCGCGTTCTTGTCTTCGATGAAATCGCCAAGCTGGCTGTCTTCTTCGTCGCCAATCGGGGTTTCCAGTGAAATTGGTTCCTTGGCGATTTTCATCACCTTGCGGACCTTTTCCAGCGGCATTTGCAGCTTTTCGGCCAGTTCTTCCGGCGTCGGTTCGCGGCCGATTTCGTGCAGCATCTGGCGGCCGGTGCGGACCAGCTTATTGATCGTCTCGATCATATGCACCGGGATACGGATGGTGCGGGCCTGGTCGGCGATGGAGCGGGTGATCGCCTGCCTGATCCACCAGGTGGCATAGGTGGAGAATTTATAGCCACGGCGATATTCGAATTTATCGACCGCTTTCATCAGGCCGATATTGCCTTCCTGAATAAGATCAAGGAATTGCAGGCCGCGGTTGGTGTATTTCTTGGCG
>JANPNA010000019.1:0-21797 GCA_031427235.1 Pirellula sp. | reverse complement strand
AAGAATCGTGTCCTTTCGTTGATAAAAATGCTTCACAGCGTTGACGGCTAGGGGGGCACCCGAAACCCGGTCCATCGCCGGTTGCCGTAGGATTTTCTACACGATGTGTCCAACACGATGCAAAGTGCGAAACGGTGCCTTGACTACAGCCAACTATCACCAAGCATCCAACGAAAAAACCCCACTTTTCCCTAAGAATACTGAGGAAAAAGCGGGGTTTTCTGATGAGAGGCTCCGGTGGGAGTTGAACCCACGATGGCGGATTTGCAATCCGCTGCCTTAGCCACTTGGCTACGGAGCCATATTCGACTTTGCCGATTAAGGGTTTTAGTGGAGTTTCTCCCCTCGGTCAAGATGGTTCTTACTTCGACGCAATGGACCGAATGCTTGAGGAAACCCAATGGAGAACTGTAGGACTTCAGTGCCCAACGAATAACCGTATTCATCGTCGCAATGTCGACACCGGACTGTCTACGCCATAAACGCCAACGACTTGCCCTTTGGCATCATAAATGCGCCCTTGTTGGACAGTCCACTGTTTGATTGCTGCGTTCGGCAATTGAAGCGTGCCAAGTGGACAATGTAATAATACAACGATGGCAAAAGCAAGCATTTGAATTCCGTTTGGTTTGGAATACGATTCAGGTTGGGAAGTAAATGAAAAATCACGGTGGGGACCACCGTGCTACACTTTTCTAACTCAGACGAACCCAGTCTTTGGCGAAATGAGCCTTAGGGGGAGCGATCTTGGCGACTGCCAAATGAGGCAAACACAATGCTTTGTCTACTAAATCGAGGAAAACATCGGGATCGAATGGTTTTGGCAAGCAGTACACACCACCTGCCAAATTCAACGGCTCAATCCAATTCGTTTCAAATGTTTCCGCCAAAAAGAGGACCGGTAGCTCTCGCGTCGTGTCCTCGCCTCTCAAAAAGCAAGCGTCGTTGGCTGCCTTGAGCGCGTCCCGCCCGAATGACAACACAATCAGATCGAAAGCCATCGCTTGTGTCGCCTTGAGGCCTACCGCCGTGTCTCTGGCTAAAAAACAACGGTAACCCTTTTGGTCCAAAATTGCAGACATTCCCGTCAGTAAAAGCGGGTCGCTTTCGACAATTAGGATCATTGGCGGTTTGACTGCTTGGTTTTCCATCACTTTTTCCTACAATCTGCACCTTCTCAACCATTAATTCACTCTCAATTGCTCAAACATGGCCGATTCCCAGGATCAAGACAACACCGGTTTAGGGGTTCATCAAGCTGCGAGGCTCGAAAAGCTAAAGAAAATCGAATCGCTCGGCTTGGACCCGTGGGGCTCAAGATTCGACAACCGGATCTTCAACGGCCCTGTCCGCGAAATGTCCAACCAAGTCCAATTCAAAAAGGAAGACGGAACGCTCGTTCCTCTCCCCGATTTGGATGCATCAAGACTGCCCGGTGCCGAACCCATCGACTACAAAGCTTGGAAAGCTAGCCAAGGTGCGGGGGAAGAAATTGGCCCAATCGTTCGTGTCGCTGGCCGAATCATGCTCCTGCGAACCGCCGGAAAACTGTACTTTTTGAATATTCGCGATTGGACCGGTGACATCCAGATCATGATCGCCAAAGGCCAAGTGCCGGACGCGGACTTCGATCTCGCCAAACTATTAGACTTCGGTGACTTGGTTGGTGTCGATGGCCGGCTCGGTCGAACCAACACCGGTGAACTCACGGTCATTGCGACTCGGCTTCATTTCATGACCAAGACGCTAGAGCCACCACCGGAAAAACACGCGGGGTTGCAAGACGCCGAGTTGCGGCAACGCATGCGATACGTCGATTTGACCTACAACCCCGCGTCGCTCCAAACATTCCTCAAGCGGACCAAGATCATTCATTCGATTCGATCTACCCTTGCATCGCATCAGTTTGTAGAGGTCGAGGGGCCAACGCTGCATACGATCGCTGGGGGGGCTGCCGCTAAGCCTTTCGTGACGCACCACAATGCCCTCGACATGCAACTCTTCCTCCGAATTGCACTGGAGCTGCATCTCAAGCGACTGCTGGTAGGGGGCATCGAACGCGTTTACGAGATGGGGAGAGTTTATCGCAACGAAGGGATCAGCCCCAAGCACAACCCCGAGTTCACCATGATCGAACTCTATTGGGCCTATGCCAATTACGAGACGATGATGGATTTGACGCAGCAGATTATCTGCGATGCAATCGATGCGACCGGCCAGGGGTACCAACTCAAGTGGGGCGATCTCGACATCGATTTCACACCGCCATTCCAGCGCCGGACCTATGGCAGCCTCTTCGAGGAGCACACTGGACTCAAGATCTCGGACACTGAGGGAATCGCGAACTTGGCCAGAAAAATCGGCCTCAATCCGACAGGCAAGCACCCGGACGTAGTCGTGAGCGAAGTTTTCGAAGAAAAAGTGGAGGATTCGCTCATCGGTCCGATCTTCGTTATCGACTATCCGGCCAGCATTTGCCCACTTACCAAACGCAAGGATGGGCATCCTGAGATTGCAGAACGATTTGAGTTGTTTATCCATGGAATGGAATTGGCGAACGCCTACACCGAACTCAACGATCCGATTCTGCAAGAGAAACTGTTCCGAACTCAGCTCGATGGCATGGCCGAAGAGGATTCGATGGCCAAAATGGATCACGACTTTGTTCGTGCGCTACGATATGGAATGCCACCTGCGGGCGGACTTGGTATCGGAATCGATCGATTAATTATGTTGCTCACCAACTCGCGCAGTATTCGCGACGTTATTTTGTTCCCACTCTTGCGTCACGAAAACTAGGACGACCGACTTAAAAATGGAAGCTGGAATTGTAGGTCTACCCAACGTAGGCAAAAGCACACTGTTCAATGCATTGACCGGTTCTCAATCGGCGCAAGCGGCAAACTATCCGTTTTGTACGATTGATCCCAACGAAGGGATCATCAGCGTGCCAGACGATCGTTTGAACCGCATTGCCAAACTCGTCAGTCCACAAAAAGTCATCCCGGCCATGCTCAAGTTGGTGGATATCGCGGGAATCGTCAAAGGTGCGAGCGAAGGACAAGGGCTTGGCAATAAGTTCCTCAGTCACATTCGCGAGGTCGACGCGATTTTGCAAGTGGTTCGTTGTTTTGCCGACCCAGACGTCATCCACGTCGGAGGAAAAGTAGATCCGCTATCCGACATCGAAACGATCGAAATGGAGTTAATGTTTTCGGATATTCAAACTTTGGAAAACGCGTTGCCAAAGGCAGAGCGAGCGGCTCGCGGTGGCGACAAGGAAGCCAAGTTGCGAGTTTCGGCTATTCAGCATTGTATGGAGCAATTGAACAAAGAGTTGCCCCTGAGAAAAATGGTCATGGATGAGGTTGAGGCCAAGGCTATATCCAGCTACGGGTTGATGACCGCCAAACCGATCCTTTACATTGCCAATGTCGACGATACGGATTTGCACGGGACCAGCGAGTTGGTCGGCAAGATCCGTTCGTATGCAGAGACGGTCGGAGCGCAAGTCGTTCCGGTTTGCGCCAAATTGGAGGCGGAAATCGCCGAATTGGACGAGCCGGATCGGACCGAGATGCTCACAGCCGTGGGGCTTGAGGAACCAGCGCTGCAGTCGGTTGCTCGCAAGGCTTACCAAACGTTGGGCTTGCAGAGCTACTTCACGGCCGGCGAAAAAGAAGTGCGAGCCTGGACGGTTCCAGTGGGGGCGACGGCACCACAGGGGGCTGGCGTGATCCACAGCGATTTCGAACGCGGATTCATTCGTTGCGAAGTGTTCTCGTTAGCGGATTTGGAAAAGTACGGATCCGAGAAAGAAATTCGCTTGGCGGGTAAACTCAGGACCGAGGGGAAGACGTACATCATGCAGGATGGGGATATTTGCCATTTCTTGTTCAATGTGTAATTCCCTTAGCGTAGGCAGCCAGCCCAATGCTTTCCACATCGAACCGATAGGTACACTACCAATCACAACCCGATACGTAAGTGAGGGACCTGCGAGATCATCCCTCGCTTACGCTTCGGGTTGGGGTACTTCAGTCAGCCGCTCGCCTTATAGGTGTGGTTTCCAGTTCCAAATAACATTTTTACCGTTTTCAATTGATCTTACTATGAAAGAAGCAATCGACTGTGCTACATCGTAGGCTCCTCTCTGCCTTTGTACTGATCGCGGTCTCGCTTTTTATGATCGGCTTGGATCTTTGGTATCCCATTGCGAAGCAGCCGGGCGTTTGGATGATTCCTTTGTATTTGTTCATGACGCTTGGGACGGCAGCGGAGGCGAGTCAGCTACTTGCAAAGCGGTGGCCGGTCGACGTTCGCAGTGTTCTTGTTCACTGCTGCATTGCGTCGGCAATCACGCTTTTTCCCATTTGGTACAGTGTCGCCATGAGCAAAACCTATCCGATCGATTGCCCTGTCGGCAGAGCTGGATGGGTACTGATTGGCTTGCTGAGTGGAATCGGAACCAGTGGCATGCAATGCATGTGGCGTTTTCGCAAGATGTCTTTGTCGTTGAATTCTGCGCAAATTGCTGTGGAAACAGAGCGAACTACCTTGAGTTGGTTGTTGTCATCTTTCGTGATTGCCTACGTTGTTGGTTGTCTCAGTTTTTGGTTTTTGCTTCGAATGCAAGGGACTTCGCTCAGTGGCATGCTTCACTTAATCGCTTTGCTTGCGATAATTAAGTTCGCAGATGCGGGTGCCTACTTTGCGGGGAAGTCATTCGGACGCCACAAGTTGATACCATCGATCAGTCCCGGCAAGACGATTGAGGGATTGATTGGTGGAATGCTTTTGAGCGTGGCTGTTTCCTATTTTTTTCTGAGGGTGTTGTTGCCTTGGTGTGGAGTACCAGGTGGATCGTTGCTTTGGGGACCAGCCCTATTGGGTTGTCTTTTGACGATGGTAGGGCTTGTAGGAGATTTGCTGGAGTCGATGGTAAAGCGTACCGTGGGGGCTAAGGATAGCGGGGCCCTGCTGCCTGGTCTCGGAGGGGTCTGGGATGTTACAGATTCCTTGTTGCCGACAGCAATTGTTGGGTATCTTGGAATAATCGCCAAACTCACATGATCGAAACTCTTCGTCACCTGAGTCAGCGATGCCTTTTGTAGAAGTAAAAAACGAAACATATGTCTGAATCGACATTGACTCTGTCGGACCCCCATTTAGCTCTTCAGCTATTTGGACCACAGGATACCAATCTGCGATTGGTGCGAAACCAGCTTGGAGTGGCAATCACGCATCGCAGTGGCCAAATCCGCATTTCAGGACCAGCCGACTCGGTTCGCGTGGCCACGGAAATTCTGGAGCGGCTTAAGGACAAGGTCACGCGGGCGGGCACACTCGGCCCGGACGAAGTCGCCGATGCGCTAACTTTTGCAACGGGGAAGGGGAGCACACCCGCTTTCGAACGGCAGGAATTGCAGATCGGCAATGCTGGTCGACGCATCAAACCGAGGACGGAGGGGCAAGCCATCTACGTCGAGGCCATACGCAGTCACGACATGACGTTTTGCATTGGGCCCGCAGGTTGTGGAAAAACCTATCTCGCCGTCGCAACGGCCGTGGAAGCGTTGAAAGCCCGCTTGATTCGCAAGATTGTACTGGTTCGGCCCGCCGTCGAAGCCGGTGAAAGCCTCGGCTATTTGCCGGGGGATTTGCACGAAAAACTGAATCCTTACCTGCGGCCGTTGATGGATGCCATCAACGAAATGGTTGATTTGGATCAGGTGAAGTTCCTGATGGAGCAGGATTTGATCGAAGTCATTCCGTTGGCCTACATGCGAGGTAGAACGCTCAACCAAGCTTTTGTTATATTGGATGAAGCTCAAAACGCGACCGTGGCCCAAATGAAGATGTTTTTAACCCGAATGGGCGAGGGGTCCAAGATTGTTGTGTCTGGGGATATCACTCAAGTAGATTTGCCATCGGGTGTTTCGAGCGGCTTGCGGGATGCTGTACAGCGTCTGCAAGGTGTCGAAGGAATCAGCTTTGTTCGACTTAATGAAGGTGATATTGTGCGGCATCCTTTGGTTCGACGCATTGTTGCAGCTTACGATGGTCCAAGTCATGGACGTTCCACAGGTGGGAATTCGGCAGACATTCGGCCATTCCCAACCGATGATCGCTAAGCGCATCCAGGCCTATGTCTACCACTTCTAACGCAAAAACACGCAGCGAACGAGCTGCTAATTTGAAAGTTGACCGCTATCCCTGGCGACGGCTGTTTGAACGCATCACTTCGTTGGATGCGTTTGCGCGGTTGGGGTTGGCGATCGCCGCGGCGGTCATTTTGACGATTTTCGTTCGAGGCTGGGAACCACCGTTCGCTTATCGCAAAGGCTATATCCCTCAGCGTGCAATCCTAGCTCGCATCCCTTTCAAAGTGGTGGACGAAGTCAAGACCGATGCTCTGCGCATTCAAGCGGGTCGCGAGGTCCTGCCGATTTATGAGAACAACAAAGAACCCATCGTTCAATTGAGGGGGGCCGTCAAAGATGCTCTGTTCGCTGTTCGCGAGGCCATGGATGCCACGTCGTTAACCAAGAAGCAAATCGAAATACTGGGGACATTTGGCGTATTGGCAATCAATCCAGACGAAAAGTCCCCCTCGCTTGAGCAAGGCATTGCGGCCATCCAAAAGACGCTCGCAACCGATGCGGATATTTCCAAGTTTGACTCGGGCATGCGAGAAGTGCTCGACCCCATCGAGGAAAAGGGACTGCTCCGTTCCTTGGCTCACGATATTGAGCAAGGGAATCAACGTTACATCCGCGTCATCAAAGCTGGGGAAGAAGCCAAGAAGGTCGAAGCGGAAGTGCAACGTATTCGCATCGCGGAAGTTGGGATCACGTTGCGAGGGGCCTTAGAAAGAGAATTCCGAAATCAATTCGGCACTCCCGAAGCACTCATTTTAGCGGACATGGTTCACAATTATTTAGGTGTTCGACTGCCGGAAACGTTGACCCTGCGACAGGACCTTAGCAATCAAGCCAGACTCGACGCCATTTCCAATGTGAAGCCGTCCACCGTCGCGTACGATCCTTCGTTCGGTGCGCTGGTTCCACTGGGAAAGATTCTTGATCAAAAGGAGCTCGCGCTTTTAAGAGCGGAACACGAGGCATACACGCAGAATCTTAGTTTTCGCGAAAAAGTGCAGAGGCTAACTGCATTTGTTGGATTGATCACCGCGTTGTACACGCTTTGCGGTTTCTTCATTTTCCAATCGCTGGACCGAACATTGGTCATCCAAACTTGGCGACTATTGCGAGTTCTTTCACTTTGCGTGACGTGCGTACTCTTGGCCGTCTTGGCATCGCAGGATCCATTTCGCGTCGAAGTCATTCCGGTCACCCTGGCTGCGATCATCGCGACAATTGCTTTCGGCAGACCGACGGCTCTCATGCTGATGGCGGCTCTCGCGTTGTTGGTAGCCTTTAGTACTCGCGTCGATTTGTCCGAGTTCATTACCTTGGCAGCGGCAGCCGCGGGATCGATTTTGCTGTGCGGGCGTATTCGAACCCGAACTCGGCTAATCTATGTCGGGGCGGGCGTGTCCGTCGTGGTCTTCATGACCGTATTGGGCTTAGGAGTCATGACGGGACAAACGGGGGGAGTCGTTACCGATGGACCTGCGGTCAGCAGTTTCCAATCTTCTACGGCTTCGATTTTTCCGGTGCAACTGATATCGGAAGCGACTTGGCAAGCCGTCTGTATTTTGTTGTGTGGACCGTTGATGACCGGTCTGTTGCCATTTGCTGAAAAATTATTCGACGTTCAAACCGATTTGAGTTTGCTGGAGTTGAGCGACATGAGCCATCCACTGCTGCGCCAACTGGCTCAGCGAGCTCCAGGAACTTATAACCACAGTATCTCGGTGGCGGCATTGGCGGAGTCCGCAGCGGAGAGCATTGGAGCCAACGGTTTGCTGGTTCGAGTGGGTGCGTGCTTTCATGACATTGGCAAAATGTTCAAACCGAATTACTTTGTCGAGAATCAAACGCCGGGCGCAAACCGACATGACACCCTTCAGCCAGCCATGAGCACATTGGTGATTATTGCTCACGTCAAAGACGGTGCCGACTTAGGCCGCCAGCACAGACTGCCGACTCCCGTAGTGGACTTTATTGAGCAACATCACGGCACGACCTTGGTCGAGTACTTTTATCGATTGGCCACGAAAAAGAGTGAGCAGGATCCGCATGGCGAAGAGATATCAGAAACGTCGTTTCGCTATCCAGGTCCAAAGCCACAAACCAAAGAAGCGGCGGTTTTGATGATGGCCGATGCGGTGGAAAGTGCGTCGCGAGCTCTCGTCGAACCGACCGCTTCGCGATTGCAAAACTTAGTCGAACAGATTGCAATGAAGAAACTGTTGGACGGTCAGTTTGACGAATGCGGACTGACTCTGCAGCATCTTGACACGATCAAGCGATCGTTGATCAAGAGCCTAACGGCTATCTATCACGGACGGATCAAATATCCGGATCAGCAATCAGCAGGTTGATGCATCACAAAATGATTTCTTTCGATAGCCAATTCGTGAATACGCTAGGTCAGTCGCTTCGCGACTGACGGCCAGGGCGGTATCTTAACCAAAACGCGTCACCTCCCCATAAACCTCGCCATGCTCGCGAGACTCGTCTGTGTAATCCGTGCCATGAGAAGTGTTGTTTCATGCTTTCCAAAACTGCTGAGTACGCTCTTCGGGCCGTTGCCTGCATGGGTAGCCAAGCTGGCTCCCCCGTTTCTGCTGACCATATGGCGGAACGGACCTGCTTTAGTCGGGTCTGGACATATTCAACATGACAGGTGCGAAGCTTGTTTCCAAGTTTCGTTGGAGGTGACGCGATCGCAAAGGGCGAAATCCTGGTAATTGCGGACCACTATGAGTTACTGAGCGGCGTGCGAATTGAATCTGGATGCTGGCTTCGAAGACGGCGCAATCGGGTTCGACAGGGAAATTTTACGACAGGGTTTTGGCGGCTGGTGATTACTGAGTTTTCTTGTGGTCAAATCTTTCTGTCGTATTGAGCTAGTTGCTGTTACAATAATGACTTAGGAAAGTAACCCTGGCTCGGGAGTCATATCATGTCCAGCGAAGCGCCTGTTCAGCCGTCAATGCCGGTTTCAGAGCATCCTCTATTGCCAGTCGAACTGCAGCCGAATATCGATCATCTTGTTACGGAGGATGGTGCGCCCGTGGATAACCAATTCTCGGAGAAGCAACAGCGTCTATTGGCAGAGACTCTTTATTGTTCATGGCAACCCGGCGAGCCGTTTGTTGCGATGAGCAATGTCGGCCTCTTTTTCGCAATACGTACGCCCCCGTTTGTTCCCGATGTCTTGGTCAGCTTGGGGGTTTCGTCGCCAGCCGACCCGTTCCCGAAAAAAAACCAATCTTATTTTGTTTGGGAGTATGGGAAGGCCCCAGATTTGGTGGTGGAAATCGTTTCGAATGACGAAGGTGGTGAGGATACGATCAAACTTAAAGGATATGCCAAGCTGGGTATCACTTTCTACATCATCTACGATCCGGAAATGCATTTGAGTTTGAAACCCCTCCGAGTCTATCGGCTCGTGAGCGGTCGATATGAACTCGACGCATCCGAGTCGACCGTTTTCGAGTCTCTAGGTCTCGGAGTGCGGATCTGGCCCGGGACGTATGAAGAAATGTCCCAGTCTTGGCTGCGATGGACCACTACGCATGGGCAACTTTTGTTAACAGGGAAAGAACGTGCTTCCTCAGCAGAGCAACGTGCAGATGAGGAGAAGCAACGTGCAGATGGGCAGAAGCAACGTGCAGATGAGGAGCAGGCACGTGCAGATCAGGCAGAACGAGAAGCTGAGCAGTTGAGAGCGAAATTAAGGCAAATGGGCATCGATCCTTAGAATGGGTCCGTTGCGATCTTGGTAGAAACTTCTTCGGATCTCCATCAGGCAAAGGTGGATCGGGCCACAGTCCTAGACCCAAACGGCCTCCTCGGCAAGGGAGACCGTGTGGTTGGTTCACGGCACGGAGTTGTGGTTGGTTCACGGCACGGAGTGCCGTGCTACACTTATACAGCCGGTAATGCCATGAGCGATTGAACAGCCTGTTTGATTGCCGCCTTCTGAGATTCGTTTAATTCACCCAAGAGTGGCTGCATTGGACCTGTTGCGGCGATGCCCGCCGCCGCAACCGCTTCATGCAAAACGCGAATCGGCTGGATTGAATTCCTCAGGTCTTCCAGCGGGCCAAAGGTGGCGCGAATCCTTTCTGCCTTGGCAAAATCCTGGGCTTGGATCGCTCTGAGCATCGCCATCGATCGCGCAGGGGCAACGCAAACGCATCCACTTGTAAAACCACCCACTCCGAAATCTCTCAAGTGAATGATGGCTGGTTGCTCGCCGATTCCACTGACTACGATATTGGCGGGCACCGACGACAGAATCTCCGTCAAGTAGGGGTCAATGCTGGGATTCTCTCGAACCACTGCATACTTGATCCAACTTACCAGTCCATCGCGGACCAAGGAATCGACAATCGATGGCGAGAGCCAACGGTCATGCTTGAGGTACAACACAATTGGTTTGCCGTACTGTTCTACAAAGAGACGGATTCCCGTTGCGATCCCAGCTTCGTCTGCGAGTTCTTTTTGAGGCAAGATCATGACGGTTGGGAAATCAAAATCTTTTAACACCTGGGCTTGGTCCATCATGATTCCGAAGGTGGGCCCGACCGATGGCACAATCCAAGTATTTGGCGCTGCAGCATCAGCAAGGTTCGACAGCGCATCGGCGTATTCTGTAAGTCTCATGTGATAGAAAACCGCGTTGCCGCCATACAGCAATGTGGAAACACCACCCGCTTCAATTGCCCGAATGATCTTGGTGTTTTCCACGACAGAGATTCTTCGGTGAGCATCGCGTGCAAGGGGCGGTACTGCAATCACGCTGGCGGCGAGCAATTCGGGAGTTACAACAGAAGTCCACATTAGAAAATATCCGGTTCTCGGTTCGAAGAATGGCCATGGAGGAAGTCAAAATCGCAGCCTTCGTGAGCCTGCGTTACGTGATCCGCAAAAATACGATGATACCCTCGCGTCCACGTGACGGAAGGCGGCACCCAATTTTCTCGCCGCGTGTTCAAAGTCGCTTCGTCGACCAGCAGCATGAGACTTCGGTTTGCGACATCCAATTCAATCAAATCGCCATTTTCCACCAGCGCGAGCGGCCCGCCCACATGAGATTCCGGAGAAATATGAAGAACACATGTTCCATAGCTGGTACCACTCATCCTAGCATCAGAAATCCTAACCATGTCTCGAATGCCCCGCTTGAGCAGCTTTTCCGGAATCGGGAGCATGCCCCATTCGGGAAAACCGGGCGCGCCTACCGGACCGGCGCTTCGAAGCACCAAAACCGTGTCCTCGGTGACAGCGAGCTCTGGATCATTGATTTGCTTCTTGAGCTCGGCATAGCTGTCAAAAACCAACGCGGGCCCCACATGCTTTTGCAAATGGGGTTCCGCAGCCACGGTTTTTAGGACACATCCATTGGGGGCCAAGTTTCCTCGGAGAACACACGTCCCACCAGTCGGCCACAAAGGATTGTCCCGAGTCCGAATGACCGAATCGTCAATCACTTCGGCAAACTGAATCTGCTCCCCAAGCGACATGCCATTGACGGTCCTTGTTTCCAAGTGCAATAAGTCTCGCATTCTGGATAACAAGCCAGGTAATCCACCCGCGTCATAAAAATCCTCCATCAAATACTTGCCACTGGGACGAAGATCGGCCAGGACAGGAATCCTCTTGGACATGGCGTCATAGTCATCCAGCGTTAATGGGATGTCGGCTCGTCCTGCCATTGCAATCATGTGAACAATTGCGTTGGTCGAACCACTTATCGTCAATTGAGTGGCCATCGCATTTTCGAAACTAGCGCGTGTCAACAAACTGCGCGGCGTTATGTTTTGCCAAGCCAACTCCACCGCCCGTCTGCCGGTCGCGACTGCCAGTCGACTGTGTTCGGCCACTACGGCTGGAATGCTTGCGGCATTGGGTAGCGTCAGCCCCAGCGCCTCTGCAATACAGGCCATCGTCGATGCGGTCCCCATGGTCATGCAAGTCCCCGCAGATCGAGCAATGCAGTTCTCGACCCCTTTCCAATCGCTATCGCACAAGTTTCCGGCGCATCTCTCTGCCCAGTACTTCCAAGCGTCTGTACCACTGCCCAGCGTTTGGTCTTTCCATCGTGCCTTGAGCATCGGACCAGCCGGAAAGAAAATCGATGGAATATTTGCTGAGATCGCACCCATGATGAGGGCTGGCACAGTCTTGTCACAACCACCCATCAGCACCACCGAGTCTATTGGATGGCAACGTATCACTTCCTCCGTTTCCATCGCCAGTAGATTGCGATAGAGCATGGTCGTCGGCTTCATCAGCATTTCGCCAAGACTCATCACGGGCACTTCAACCGGAAAGCCTCCCGCTTGCAGCACTCCACGCTTGATTTCATCGACTCGCTGTTTGAAGTGGGAATGACACGTATTGAGGTCGCTCCAAGTATTGAGCAAGGCAACGATCGGTTTGCCCTGATAATCGGCGTCGTCAATCCCCATGCCTTTGAGACGTGAACGATGGCCAAAACTGCGCAGGTCATCTGGGCCAAACCAGCGATTGGAACGAAGCTTGTTTGGATCTTTTGTTTCAATGAGCTTGTCGGTTTCTGTCATCACTCTATTGATCTTGTCAGGGGTTATTTCGACACTTTTCGACGAACGGCACCAGTGGGTCTCGTTCGGCAGGAGCCTTACCCTACCGAACAATGCATTTACAGGGTGAACTCAATCCCGCTGAATCTCCAAATGCTTTCGCCAATGTTGGTTATCGACCACGGGGAAATCGGTTCGGAAATGCACACCACGGGATTCGGTGCGGGCGAGGGCCGCAGCCGTCATTTGGAGGCTGACCGTCAGGATGTTTTGCAATTCCCAGCCGTCAACGCCCGAAAGGTCTTGGGCCAGAACATAACTACAATACTGTTGTATCGCATGCACTGCTTCGGTAAGGCGATCCTCGCGTCGCTGGACTCCCACATTACGCCACATCAAAGCCCGAACCGCATTGCGAATGTCAGCCAAGTCAATCGGTTGGCTGGGCTCACCTTTGGCTGGATTTGAAATAGGCAAAACTCGCAATTCACTATCCATGTTGCTCATAGCCGCCCGAGATGCATTGCGTCCAGCGATCGCACCGTAGACAAGCCCTTCGAGCAGGCTATTGGAAGCGAGGCGATTGGCTCCATGTAGACCAGTACTGGTGACTTCCCCGGCGGCCCAAAGTCCTGGCAGCGTCGTCTGTGCATTTCCGTCCACTTCGCAACCGCCAATCATGTAATGTGCCCCAGGTCGCACCGGTATCGAGTCTGTGGCGATGTCGAGCCCGAATCCGGAGCAGACCTTTGCCATGCCTGGAAACCGCGCACGCACGTGCTCAGGCTCCAAATGATTCATTGTCAAATACACGCACGGCGATCGCGTTTTTTCCATTTGGTTGACGATGGCTTTGCTCACAACGTCTCTCGGTGCTAGCTCCAATCGCAGATCGTAGTCGCCCATGAAGCGGTAGCCAGTGGCATCGACCAGATAAGCCCCGTCGCCACGCACCGCTTCGGTAATGAGAGTTCGAGAGCTACCGGCGATGTACAAAACCGTCGGGTGGAATTGCATAAATTCCATGTCTCGCATCACTGCACCAGCTCGGAATGCAATAGCGTGGCCATCGCCTGTTGCCACACGTGGATTCGTTGACTCCCGAAATACTTGGCCGCATCCACCGGTGCATAAAATGGTTTCTTTCGCCCAAATCAAATAGGGCTTTCCACCTCGAGAGGACGCGACCGCTCCACGGCATCTCCCCTCATGCGTTAGCAGGTCGATGGTGAAGGTCTCTTCGCAAATCTCGGCAAACGGACGCTCACGAGTATGAGCGATCATGGCCCGCATAATCTCTTTTCCGGTCGCATCTCCCAAGGCATGAATGATGCGTTGATGCGAGTGCCCACCTTCCCGACCTAACACGAGCTGACCATCCTGACGATCAAAACGTGTCCCCCATCGGATCAGTTCTGCGACCCGATCAGGGGCTTCTCGAACCACCAAATCGACGACGCTTGGATCGCACAAATCGGCTCCCGCAACCAAAGTATCCTGCACATGATTATCGAATCGATCCTCAGGGTCCCAGACGCTCGCGATGCCACCTTGTGCGTAGGCGCTATTCGATTCCTCAAGCTTGTCCTTGGTCAGAATCATCGTTCGCAACGAGGGATCCACTTCGTGTGCCGCTCGCAGCCCCGCCAAACCACCTCCGATAATCAGAACATCCGTAAAAAAATGCCCGCAACGCTTGGGCTCGATCGGCACAAGATAGCGAGGCGTAAGCTGGGACCACGGCTGATTCAGGACTCGACTTGAGATGGTTGATACGGGTGATTCGAGAGTCGGCATTGGGACTTGTTTATTCGTTCGCGGCTAATTTCTTTCGGATCCAGTTTCGTCCGCGAGATTGTAGCATTAAGCAATCTAGACGTCTCGGATGTGCCATTCCAACATGGAATCCGCAATCTATCAAAAAAAGACGAGGCTCTCGACTTTCGCGGAAACAATTTGCGACGTGCGGCGAAACCCAACCCGACAATCCCTATCAAAGCCATAGACGTGGGTTCCGGTACCGCCTAAAGATTTCCACGTATCTCGCCTCCTCCATTCAATCCGATGGGCACACCTCCACCCGTGTTCAGGAAGTCAGGGCCAGTTGCCGTATGGATGTGCATCGCGGTTGCGTTGCCAGTCAAATCGGTAAATCCGTTTGTGGTGCCCCAACCAACATTAGATTGTTATACCTCGTGAAACATCATTCAATTGAATTCCAGTACCAATTTCACCACCGGAACCTCCAGAAAGAGGCGAAGTTGGCGCTTCATTTCCAAATCTTAACCCGCTTCCAACCCGCCCATTCAAATCGCCCGGTAAGTGCTTTTCCCCAGCTCGCCTTAATGCTCGAATACGAGCAGTTGCATTTTCAGAGAACAGGAATGCGCCTTCGCCATCCGAATTCGTTACAATGCAGACTTCTTTCCAGTTCCCGGTTTTTTCTCAAGTCCAATACCTCTCCCATGACTGCTCCAAGCCTCGATCGTTCAAGATTCTTCCTTTTTTTGACTCTCCTAATTACTTTGAATAATGGAGACGCTATGAGCCAAGTTCCCAAAGCCAACGAAGATGAATCGCTCGTTGTCATGAGTCCGCTCCCGGATCCATTGCGTCGTGTGGATGGAACTCTCATCTCCGACGCGAAAGACTGGCCAACTCAACGTGCGCGGTGGATGAAGCTCATCGCGGAACACGAGTACGGAATCGCGCCAACGGAAAGGGCCGATGTCACTTGGGAGCTTGTCGAAGAGGGCCTGATGAACAACGACAAAACTAGGCGTCAACAGTTTGTCGTCCACCTGAAAACCGCTGCGGCTTCCCTGGATATCGACTTCGCCCTCTTTTCACCGAATCAGTCGGGCAAAGTCAAAGGGACATTCCTTGGCTTGAATTTCCAGGGTAACCATACCGTTGATTCTTCGCCCGCGTTACGACTTCCAAAAAGCTGGGTTGCCAACGATACCAAGACTGGAATCACGGAAAACAAGGCGATCGAGGCCACCCGCGGTGCACAAGACCGGCGTTGGCCGATTGCAGAGATGACGGATCGCGGCTACGCAGTTGCCACGGCTTACTACGGGGATATCGACCCGGACTTTGATGACGGGTTTAAGAACGGCGTGCACTCGCTTTTTCCATCGCACCGAGCGTCGCCCGAACATCGCGACCGTTGGGGCAGTATCGCCGGTTGGGCCTGGGGCTTGTCACGGCTTATGGATGTCTTGATCCAGCAGCCCAATATCAATCCGGATCGAGTGGCCGTCATTGGCCATTCTCGCCTTGGAAAAACCGCTCTTTGGGCTGGAGCATCGGACCCTCGTTTTGCCATGGTTATTGCGAATAATTCCGGATGCGGAGGTGCAGCCCTGGAACGCCGCAATTTTGGCGAAACCGTGGCCCGAATCAACACTTCTTTTCCGCATTGGTTCTGTCCCAAGTTCAAAGATTACAATCAGAACGATGCGGCCATGCCATTCGATCAACATACGATTGTTGCGTGCATTGCGCCCCGGCCCGTTTACATCGCCAGCGCTACCAAGGATCTTTGGGCGGATCCAAAAGGGGAATACTTGAGCGGATGGTACGCATCCCCTGTTTATCAATTACTTGGCTATAACGGTTTACCCTCGGAGGTGACTCCCCAGCCAGACACGAGTGTCGGGGACCGTATCGGCTATCACAATCGTACGGGAGCGCACGATATTCTTTCCTACGACTGGCAACAGTACATGAATTTCGCGGATCGGCACTGGAAATAATTACCAAATTGCGAGTCCTAAGTGTCCGAAAGTTGAATCTCCGTTCGTCGTATGTTTGTCTATGCAAGGCGAAGTGCCTTCGAGTACGATTCTTCTAGTTTTGAATAGGATTGTTTTTGCCATGGCAAAATTTTTGTTGTTGTATCGCGATGCGGCCGAACCTCGAACTCAGCCATCGCCAGAAGAAATGCAAGCGTTTTTGGCGATGTGGGGCGAATGGTTTCAACAGTTCGGACCTAAAATCGTAGATGGTGGCGACGCATTGCTACCTACCGGCCGAGTTTTGAAACCCGGTGGCGAAGTAGCCAATAGTCCATACGTCGAAGCCAAGGAAGTGATTGGCGGATTTTCGGTCGTCGAAGCCGAGCACTACGAAGCTGCCCTGGAGATCGCAAAAGCTTGCCCGATCGCCAAGATTGGCGGGGCTATCGAAATCCGTGAGTTCGCTGGTTACAACTGATTCCGGTATTTAGAGCGGATTCACCCTGGCCCCATGGTGCGACGGAATCTTGCCATTGCAGATGTTCTATTTCGAATGCGCAATTGCAAAGATGCCATGGCTCACTGGCATGTCGCACTTTTACTAGCCTCGAATCTGGCTCAACGCAAATTAATCGCCAAACGAATTGAGCAAGCAGAAAACAAAAAAGCAACACCCTCCGAATGATCAAAGGGTGTCGCTTGGTTTAAAGACGGTCGAGCGTTCACCGAAACGAGATTTAAAGATTCTCGCTCCAATAAAATTATTTAGGTGGCATGATCACCGAATCGATGATGTGAATAACACCATTCGAAGCATCGACATCGGTTGCAATGATCATGGCTTCGTTGATGAAAGCACCCTTATCAGTAGCCTTGATCGACACGTTAGCACCTTGAACGGTTTTGGCCGACTTTGCTGCCAAAGCGGCTTCTGAGTAGACCCGACCAGGTACAACGTGGTAGGTCAAGATACCAGCAAGTGTAGCTTTGTTTTCTGGCTTCAAAAGATCAGCCAAAGTTGCCGCTGGAATCTTTGCGAACGCTTCATCATTTGGCGCGAAAACGGTGAATGGACCAGGTCCACTCAGTGTTTCTACTAAACCGGCTTCTTTGACAGCTGCGAGCAAGGTCTTGAACTTACCAGCTTTGTCAGCAACAGCAGGAATACTATCCGAAGCGGGCAAAATCACAGAGTCGATAACATGGATGACACCGTTGGAGCAAGCGATGTCCGTGGTCACAACCTTCGCACCATCAATGTTTACGGACTTACCGACGACTTTGACGTCAACGCGTTGACCATTCAACGTGACAGCACCCTTAACCTTCACAACATCACCAGCCATCACCTTACCACTGACGACGTGATACTTCAGAATGGCGGCAAGCTTTGCCTTGTTTTCAGGCTTTAAAAGGCCTTCAACGGTACCAGCAGGCAGTTTGGCGAAAGCTTCGTCTGTAGGAGCGAACACGGTGAAAGGACCGGGCCCTTTAAGAGCACCCACAAGATCAGCGGCGCCCAGGGCGGCAGCTAATGTCTTGAATGAGCCAGCACCGACTGCAGTGTCAACAATATCTTTGTCGGCTGAGAACGCGACTGAACCGAAACTTGAGATGGCTGTAAGAGCCAAAGTAAAAATCTTTGATTTCATCTTATTTAGAATCCGTGGGGGAGTATGGGAAAGTACCATGAGTCAATCTCAAGGCTCAAATTTGTCAACGGTCGCGATTCGTTGTCGGACTATACGGGCACGTCAACGGAATAGATTCAAAATTGCCAAAAAAAATCGGTTGGGCGATAGCCCCGGTTTTTGTCGCAAGAACCGTGGCTAACGCCTTTCGGCTAACCCCAAAATTAAGTTTTGTCAAAATACTAGACTGGGCAGGCGCGAAGCACAAATGCGGTTTGGGTTGAGAGGGTACGCAAACCCAGCGTCTTGACGCATTCTTAATGCAGGACTTGACCACCTCCTATACTGCTTGGTGCGGACATCAAGTCGAATGTTACTGTATCCATCTACCCTCTCTGTTTGCTGCAATTTTCATGAGCGATTCGTTCACAAGTATCAAAGCTGTTATTGTAGGTGCGAGCGGCGGCATAGGCCAATCTATTTGCAAATTGCTCGCGAGTTCGGGAGGAGAAGCGTTCTTGATAGGCCGTTCAGCGGATAAGTTGAAAGAACTGTCGCAGGCCTATGGATGGGGGTTCGCGGTTGCGGACGGTACGGACTGGACGCAACTAGACAGAGTCGTATCGAGCGCTGAAGGACTACTGGATGGAATCAACGCTGCGATCAATCTAGCGGGTTCCGTGTTGCTCAAACCGATACATTTGACGAGCCGTGCAGAATGGGATGCAACCATCGGAGCGAACTTAACGTCAGCGGCCGGTCTGCTGAAATCCTGTGTGCCCCGCATGGCTTCAAATGGCGGGTCTGTAGTCTTGATGAGCTCCGCTGCAGCTTCCATAGGATTATCGAATCACGAAGCCATAGCGGCCTGCAAAGCGGGTATCGAAGGAATGGTTCGATCGGCTGCAATGACTTACGCCGCCAAGCAGATTCGGGTCAACGCGATAGCACCTGGGTTGGTAAAAACACCTCTCACCGAGAGAGTCTGGGGACATCCGAGGTCGGCGGAGATCTCGCTCGCCATGCACCCGCTGGGTCGCTTCGGTGAGCCGGACGACATAGCCCGAGCGATCCTGTGGCTGGCCTCGCCGGAACAGTCCTGGGTTACGGGCCAAACCATCGGCGTGGACGGCGGATTGGGTAGACTGAAAAGCGCCTTTATCCCCGAGCCAAAAGCAAAGGTTAATGCAAGTAAGTAGCTAAGCATCGTGCGGAAAATAAGTGGCATAGGCTATTGGATTAGCTCGGTCCTCGCATGTCAGACGGCCGTCGCCCGCGGCTCGGGGTTAAACGATGGGTGTCAACTTGGACGTAACCACAATGGCCAAAAAGCTTAGCGGGATCGTGACGATGCCCGGTTGGTTGAGCGACACCCATGCGTATTTTTTATCGATCAAATAAATGTTGGTAAACATGTCCGGCGTAACAAAGACCCACAGGAGCGATGAGACTAAGCCGACCAAGACGCCCGCAATAATCCCTTGTCTAGTCGTCCCCTTCCAAAACAATAGCATCAACAAAGCAGGTAGATTGGCCGAGGCAGCAATGGCAAAGGCCCAGCCTACCAGATACGAAACATTCATCCCTTCAAATCTCAGCCCAAGCGCAATAGCGAGAACACCAATTGCGATGGAGGCCCCCTTGGCTACCCGAATGGTCTGTTGATCGGAAAGTTTCCAGCCAAAGAAACCGCTGACAATATCATGTGCTACGCTGCCGCCCGCTGCAATAATTAACCCGCTCACGGTTCCAAGCACCGTGGTAAATGCAATGGCCGAAACGGCAGCAAACAGCAAGTTGCTGAAACTCTTCGCCAACAACGGTGCGGCCATGTTGCTATCGGTCGGATCCAACTTGCCACTAACCATCGCTCCCAAGCCGATATATAAGGTCAAGATATAAAAGAATCCTATCGAGGTAATACCGACGATAGTGCTCTTCCTAGCCGACGCTTGATCCTTTACCGTGTAATAACGAATCAGAATATGAGGCAACGACGCGGTACCCGCAAACAACGCTAACATCAACGAAACAAAGTCGATTTTGGCGATCCAACTGTCCGATCGAATCCCTTTGAAAGCCGGTAGATTTCCCGGCGACAACATGTCTTTGCCGTCGACTATCTTTGGCACAATCGTGACTTTGCCATTTTCTCCTTTCACTGCGGTCGTAACCTCGATTTTGGACTTCGAGATGGTGCTAATAAAGGTGATCGGCCCCAGCGGGCCGGTGCTTGTCTTTCCATCGGGCAACTCAGCCAATTTACCGACCGATCCGACATTGGTCTCGCCTGGGCCAAATCCAATGGGAATATCATTAACGTATCGCCTGCCATCCCTCTTCTCAATCACTTGCGTCTTGCCCAGTTCGTCAGTTGGGGTTGTATTCAAGCCTCGATAGAGGATCAGCACTGTTAGCAAGAACGAAAAGATGACAAGCAGTCCACCCTTGAGAAATTGCACATAAGTTGTACTCACCATGCCTGCCGTCACCACGATGAACACAACGACAGCACCTACGATCACCACTCCATGCCAATATTGAAGGCCCAAAAGAGGCTTCACGAGTGCCCCAGCACCGACCATTTGCGGAATCAAATAAAACAAACTCACGACCATAGTGCTAAGCCCAGCGGCTGCTTTTATTCCACGCGATTGGAACTTGCTATCGAGAGCGTCGGCGAAGGTGTATCGACCAAGTCGCTTCAAGGGTTCGGCGATGACCAACAGGGCTACAATCCAACCTGCCAAGTAACCGATGGAGTACAAAAAGCCATCGAATCCATAAAACCCAATCATCCCACAAATACCAAGAAAGGAAGCTGCAGAAAGATAATCTCCCGCGAAGGCAATTCCGTTGACAAACCATGGAATCGAGCCGCCTGCCGCAAAGTATCCTTGGCTCGATCTGGCTTTCGCCCCTAAATAAAAACTAAATGCCAAGACGCCAAGAACCAGAACGGAAAAAACGGCAATTGCCAACGGGTTCGGTTCGTAAATCATTAGAAACGCTGCAGTGTCTTAGTCGGGAAAAACAATTTCGATATTCTGGTGACGAAAGTCGGCTCCATATCATAACTGCAAAAGTTGTTTGAGTGTGCATCGGAGGAACGATTCACGCCCAGCATTGGAAATGCTCGTTACGGTGGCTTAAGGCTGGTGACCGAAGACTTTAATGATCTAAGGACAATAAATCCTGCCGCAGCCTTGTTTTGACTCTGGCCCCGCTGTTCCTCAAAGCCAAGCTGCCACAAGCTCATTCCACCAGATAGTATTCGCGAAGGGACACAGCACATTGTAGAGGGGGAGCCATATCTGTGCGATGGTGCGTTCTCGAAAGATCTCGTTTGTCCGGAAACATGGATCGAGAGTCGAATACTTATCCATTTGGCCCAAAGCGAACCTCAGATTCGCAAGATCGGCGCAGCTCGAAATACACCTTCGATTGAAAGCTCTCGTTATCCGACTGTTCGCTCCCATTGCAAGGAGCTAGACGCGAGCCCGATAGAATTTGCGACGTGTCTTGAGGCTACGCGCTTGTTCAATACTCGTGGACTTCCCCGCCACGTTCTTGAACAACCGACCAAAGTCCTTCACGGTTTCCGACCAAGCGCCAGAGTCGATTCCCAGTCGTTCGAAAATCGCGGGCGCTTCGACTGGCGTCGAGCCTCGTTTGCCAGCCACCCTATTGCGGGCCAGCCAATCAAGAATCTCTAGATAA
>JANPNA010000018.1:0-3600 GCA_031427235.1 Pirellula sp. | reverse complement strand
TTTTTAATCTATGGCTGCTTTTCGTAAACTGCTTGCTGCAAACCGCAGCGAAATCGCAACTCGAATTTTCCGAAGTGCTCACGAACTAAAAATCAGAACGGTCGCTCTCTACTCGCATGAGGACCGGTTCGCGCTTCACCGATTCAAAGCAGACGAAGCGTACCAGATCGGAAGGGCAGGCGAGCCTATTCGATCCTATCTCGATATCGACGGTATCGTTCGTCTTTGCCTCGAAAATGGAATCGATGCTGTTCATCCAGGCTATGGTTTCCTGTCCGAAAATGCGGAATTTGCTAGGGCCCTCGCTGCCGCAGGAATCACATTTGTCGGGCCAAGCATCCGAGCACTTGAGTTGCTTGGAGACAAGGTCGCAGCTAGGTCGATCGCAAAAAAAGTTGGCGTACCAGTCCTTGAGGGATCTGCTCATGCTGTGGCATCGCTCGATGAGGCAATTGCTACAGCCAATAGCATGGGCTATCCCATTATGCTCAAAGCTTCCAAAGGGGGCGGCGGTCGCGGGATGCGAGTGGTGGAATCCGAATCGGAACTCGCGCCCAATTTGGAACAAGCTCAACGTGAATCGAAGAACGCTTTTGGGAGCGACGAAGTGTTTCTCGAAAAACTTGTTGGGAAAGCTCGTCACCTTGAAGTACAAATCTTGGGCGACCAACACGGAAACATCATCCATCTACACGAACGCGATTGCTCTGTGCAACGACGCCATCAAAAGGTCGTCGAAATAGCCCCGGCTCCGAACATAAGCAAAAAGACCGCGTCCGAACTTCACGAAGCAGCTATCGCAATCGGTAAAGAAGTTGGCTACTACTGCGCTGGTACGGTCGAGTTCCTGCTGGACACCGAGACGAACAAGTTTTTCTTCATCGAGGTCAACCCAAGAATCCAAGTGGAGCATACGGTTACGGAAGAAGTAACTGGCATCGACTTAGTCCGAGCGCAGATTTTGGTCTCCTGCGGCGAAAGACTGGGTGACGACACTTTGGGATTGCCGCTTCAAAAAGATGTACAAGTTGTCGGGACGGCTGTCCAATGCCGAGTCACTACTGAGGATCCCACCAACCAATTCCGACCTGACTATGGTCGTATCACTCATTATCGAAGTGCCGGTGGCATGGGCATTCGACTGGATGCTGGCAGCGCATTTAGCGGCGCCGTTGTGAATCCTTTCTACGATTCCTTGCTGGTAAAGGTGACTGCTCGCGGTCGCAATCTCGGTGAAGCCGCGGGTCGAATGGAACGCTGTCTTCAGGAGTTTCGCATTCGAGGCGTGAAAACGAATATCCCATTCTTGATTTCACTCATCACCCACAAGACGTTTTTGGCCGGTGATGCAACGACTCGGATGATCGACAAAACTCCAGAGCTGTTTGCCCTGCAAAGACGTCGGGATCGGGCCACCCGATTGCTCAGTTTTATCGCCGAGACATTGGTTAACGGCAACCGAATGGTCGGCGATTCGAACCAGACCATTCGCCGCGAGCCCGCTCTACTCCCGAAGCTTGATAGCACCAAGCCAATGCCAGAGAGCTACCGGAATCAGTTCTTGAAATTGGGTGCAAAAAAATTCTGCGACTCGATTCGTGGTAGTAAAGAACTTTTGCTAACCGACACGACCATGAGAGATGCACACCAGTCACTCTTGGCAACGCGAGTTCGCACATTTGACATGATGAAAATTGCGGAGGCTTACGCAAGACTAACTCCGCAGTTCTTCAGTTTGGAAATGTGGGGTGGAGCAACGTTTGATACCAGCATGCGATTCTTGAAGGAGAGTCCTTGGCAGCGTCTCGCCGACCTCCGCTCAAAGATTCCAAACATGCTTTTCCAAATGTTGCTACGGGCTTCGAATGCCGTAGGATACACGAATTACCCAGACAACGTCGTTCGCGCATTTGTGAAAGAGGCAGCAGACGCTGGCATCGATATTTTCCGTGTTTTCGACGCGCTCAATTGGACCGAAAACATGCGAGTTGCGATGGATGCAGTAGGGGAATCTGGCATGATTTGCGAAGCAGCAATTTGCTATACCGGCGATATCCTCAATCCAAATCGACAGAAGTATTCCTTGAAATACTATGTCGACCTGGCAAAAGAACTCGAGAGAATGGGTGCACACATTCTGGCTATCAAAGACATGGCTGGATTGTGCAAACCAGCGGCCGCGAGAAAACTGGTCGCAACACTCAAACAAGAGATCGGCATCCCGATCCATTTCCATACGCACGATACAGCAGGCATTCAAGCTGCTTCGATACTCAATGCTGCCGAGGAAGGACTTGAAATTGCAGATGGTGCCTTTGCCTCAATGTCTGGTGGTACTTCGCAAGTCAATTTAAACACGTTGGTGGAGTCCCTCCGGTTTTCTCCTCGTGACAGTCAACTCAACACCGATGCTTTGACGGAGTTGTCTGAATATTGGAAAGCAGCTAGGCAGTTCTATGCTCCGTTCGAAAGCGAGTCGCTGGTAGCAGCGGGTGACTTGTACCAACACGAAATGCCTGGTGGGCAATACACCAATCTGTACCAACAAGCCAAAGCGCTAGGGTTGTCGGATCAGTGGTCGGATGTTTGCAAACGTTACGCTCAAGCCAACCAATTGCTGGGCGACATCGTCAAGGTGACACCGACAAGCAAAGCAGTTGGCGATCTGGCATTGTTCATGGTAGCCAATCAGTTGTCAGCCGAAGACGTAGTTTCCGGAACGCGAGAAATCGATTATCCGGGATCGGTCTTGGATTTGGTGGGTGGAATGATGGGCCAACCTCCTGGTGGCTTCCCGACACAGGCAAAGAAGTCGATTCTTAAAAACAATCCAGAAGTGATACAACGTCCTGGCGAAACCTTGCCTCCAACGGATTTGAACGCAATTGGTGTTCAATTGAAGTCGAAGATGGGCCGCGACGCAACGATGCGAGAGATTGTTACTAGTGCACTCTACCCCAAGGTATTCGACGAGTATGTGAAGCATGTTCGAAGTTATGGCGACGTGTCGTTGATACCGACATCCGTCTTCTTCTTTGGACCATCAATCGGCGAAGAATTCTTCGTCGATATCGAGCCTGGCAAGCGACTTATCATTAAGTTTCTAGCGATCGGTGAAGCGCGTCCAAATGGTACCAGAACGGTTTTCTTTGAGCTCAACGGCCAGCCTCGCGAAGTGGAAGTCGTTGACAGATCCATCGAATCCAAAGCGGCGACACGAGTCAAAGCAGATGCTGCTGATCCAACACACGTTGCAGCAGCTATGCCCGGCATGGTGATCGGCGTTGCGGTGACGCAAGGTGCAAAAGTGACAAAGGGCCAAAAGCTATTGGCTTTGGAGGCGATGAAAATGGAGACAGTTATTAACGCTGAGCGAGATGGTGAGATCGTACAATTGTTAGTGCAATCGGGCAGTCAAGTTGAAACCGGCGATTTATTGTTCGTACTTAAGTAATTACTTACTTAAGTAAAGCAGCTAGCGGCAGCATTTTGGCCTCGAATGAACTTGCGATGGCGATTGGCTGCCGATTCCTTTAGGCTTTTGGGGGAGCCGGCAGCTCCGCCACGACCAAAGTACTTTCGGAAGCCCCACACCAAGTC
>JANPNA010000017.1:0-15990 GCA_031427235.1 Pirellula sp. | reverse complement strand
CGTTTGAGTCTTCGGGGCGACGATCTTGCGTTCGATTACGACCGCATCGTCCGTGAATATGGTGGTCGGCGTATCGACCCAATCTTGGCGGAGGAAAGCCTGCTCCTTTTAAAATCGACCGCACGCGTTGGGCATCTCGGTGGACGTCGCTTTGGAGCGGACTCCGAGTCCTATCGCCACCTAAAAGACTGGATCGAACTGGGCGCTCCCTATTCCGAATCTCCTTCGCTAACGCGAATCCAGGTTTTGCCCGAAGTCGCTTGCATCGACAGCACCCAGCGAACAGCTAAGATGATGGTGGTTGCCCATTTTTCCAACGGGACCACGCGCGATGTGACTCGCTGGTCGAGGCTAGAACCAAGCGTCCCGGATGGTGCCACGCTCTCGGACGATGGAACCATTCGCGTAACCAAATCCATCGATTTATCTATTGGGGCTTCGTATCTGCATGGCCGAGCCGCTGGCAGATTCACCTTCCTCGGCGAAACCCCGTCGCTCGAGACATTTCCGTCCATCGCGAATAACCCTATCGACGTTCTTGTCGGCAATCGATTGACGCAGATGAGAATTCCGGCCGCTCCCGAGGTCGATGATGCCACATTTTTGCGGCGTGTCTATTTAGTGGTTGTGGGACGACTGCCGACAAGTCAGCAGGCTCGTGACTTTCTGGCCGACACCAAGTTCAATAAACGCGAACTGTTGGTGGACGAACTTTTAGCGGACCACGGCTTCGATTTGACTTGGGCACTTAGGTGGAGCGACTTGTTACGCAATGAAGACAAGGTCATGAGTAGTCGAGGTACGGCCGTTTTTCACCAATGGCTTACGGAGCAGATCGCAAAAGATCGACCATGGAACGAGTGGACGGCGGAACTGGTTCGTTCGATTGGCAGTACGTACGACAATCCTCCAGCTTCCTTTCATCGCACTCATCGCGATCCGATGACTGCTGCGGAATCCATTGGACAAGTATTTTTGGGGGTTCGAATTCAGTGTGCGAAGTGCCATAATCATCCGTTTGATTCGTGGCGACAGGATGACTACTACGGTTTGTCGGCATACTTTTCAACCATCACTCGAAAGCAGATTGACAATAATCCAAAGGACAAACTCGACTCGCATGAGATAACCGGCGATGAAATCATTTCGCTTGAAGAACGCAAGGCGGAAATCTACCATCCAGGACTTTCAAAAAAAGTGGCGGCTAGTCCGCTTCGCAAAGCTTCCACCACCACAATTTCTGAAAGCCCCCTGTCTTCAGGAAGTTCGTTGACTACGAAGACCACCCCTTTGGATGAAATTGCAACCTGGTTAACGCACGAGAACGATATGTTTGACCGCAACATGGCCAATCGTATTTGGTTCCAGTACTTTGGGGTCGGCATTGTCGATCCGCCAGACGATTTCCGTGTATCCAATCCGCCAAGCAACCCGGAGCTGCTCGAATATTTGGCTAAGGAGTTACGCCGAAGCGGCTATTCCTTGCGTCACTTGACTCGATTGATTCTCACCAGCCAGACGTTTGCTAGACGTGGGGCACAGCACAGTGAAGAGTCGACTGGTGAATCCACGATCTACGGGACTCCCTTTTTTTCAGATTACCGAATTCGACGAATGAGCGCCGAATCGTTGATCGACGCAATTAGTTCTGTAACCGATGTCCCGTCCGATTACCCGTCAGCAAACGCACCTGAGATTGTCGCTCATCAAGCCATGGCCATGCCGGGAATCCCGAAAGGGCCTGGCTTTTTAAGAACCTTTGGCAAGCCAAACCGTTTGTTGGTCTGTGAATGCGAGCGATCCAACCAAGTTTCGCTGGTGCAGTCGCTATCGCTTGCCAATGGCCCAGAAGTGCGAAGCAAGATAACTTCGGAGCGGAATACGATTGGTCAAATGCTGACTGAAAATATTCTCCCCGAAGCCGCTATCGACGAAATCTTTATGAGAGCCTTGGCGCGAGCCCCGCACGACAAAGAGTGGGTGGCGTTCCGAGAGATGCTCAACGGAGTTGAAAGTCCACGTCGTGTCTTGGAGGATGTCTTGTGGGCTGTAATCAATAGCAAAGAATTCGTGATGATTCGGTGATGATCGCCTTTCGCTCTGCGAAAGTGCGTTTGCGAAGCGCACTTTCGCGGAGCGAAAGGCGGCAATAGAGCGAAAGGCGTTTACAATAGCATCCCCCACTCGCGTTGGATTACATATAGATTAGGAACGGTACCATGAGTCAAAGTTTTGACCGATGGAATAAAGCATCGATCAGCCGACGAGCTCTGCTGAGTCTCGGTGGAGTTGGGCTGAGCGGTCTCACCTTAGACCGCGTCCTGCACGCCAACGAGACGAAGATGAACGCGCTCCGAGCTCGGTGCAAGAACGTCATCTTTCTGCACCAGTATGGTGGCCCTAGCCATATCGATACGTTTGATATGAAGCCACAGGCACCGACCGGGATTCGGGGCGAGTTCACTCCGATCGATTCATCGCTCCCAGGTGTGCCGGTCTGCGAACACTTGCCTCGATGGGGACAGCAGCTACACAAATGGGCGCAAGTTCGATCGGTCCATCACGACATGAAAAATCACAATTCGGCATGTTACTATTCGCTAACTGGCAAACGGCCACCGACCGATGACATTCGATTGCGTGACACGATGGAACTGTATCCCGCTTATGGATCGTCGGCTGCCAAATTCTTGTCTACTCCCGAGGGTGTACCGCCGTTCATCGCTTACCCACATGTATTGCGAGATGGTGCCATCTCGCCTGGACAGCATGCGAGTTTTTTGGGGAAAAGATACGATCCCTTCTTTTTCGATTCGGATCCTAACTCCAAGGAATTCGGATTGCCAGAGCTTGAATTGCCCAATTCCATTTCGCTGGAGCGGCTTGGGCAACGCCGTGAATTGCTGCGGGTAATTGATGAGCAGTTGCAGTTGGCGGAAAGGTCGAGCGAGGCCAAGGGGCTGGATGAATTCCAGCGGCAGTCGATGTCGATTCTCTCCTCGCCCAATTTGAAAAAGGCGTTTGATCTGGCAAAGGAAGACGATGCATTGCGGGATCGGTATGGTCGAACAACCTACGGTCAGTCTTGTTTGCTGGCACGGCGACTCATCGAAGCCGGAGCTCGATTTGTCAATGTTTATTTTTCGCGAGGGATCGGTGGAAAAGGGAGTGAAGGTTGGGATACACATCAGGAGAATTTCAAAGATCTCCGAGATCGGCTACTACCAATGACCGACTGCACGGTACCCACTTTGATTGAGGATCTGGAATCGCGAGGTCTCCTGCAGGACACCTTGGTGTTATGGATGGGCGAGTTTGGTCGCGGTCCGCAAATTGGCGATCGGGACGGTAAAGGGCGTGGTCATTGGCCTCACTGCTATACAGTCATGATGGCGGGTGGTGGGATCCGAGGTGGAGCGATCTTTGGTAAGAGCGATGAGCGAGGCGCGTACCCTGCGGCGTCTCCGGTTGGACCAGAGGATATTGCAGCGACCTTGTTTTGGGCTCTGGGCATTGAACCCGACAAAGAAATTCGCGATGCTGCAGGGAGGCCACTTCCAATTGCCAGCGGATCCCCAATCGAATCGATTTTTGCCTAGTGTCGCACACTTACCACTGAAGTGCATCCATTTTACCGACTACGACCGGTAGCTTTCTTTTCAGCGCTCGCACTTCTTCGACGGAGAATTGCCCAAGAGCAACTTGAATGGTTTGTGTGTTCTGAAACGACGCGCGAAGCAAGCCATCGAAGGTAATGCGCGTGTTGCTCAAGTTGAGAAACATGCATTTGCTCAAATAAGGCAGCGCGACATCTGTGATTTCAGTGTCAGCAAGATTCACTTGTCCAAGCCCCGTAATATTGGAAAGGAATTTCATGGTCGCATCTGTCACGCTCGAACCCTGTAGATCCAAATGAGAAATCCTTGGATGCCAAGTCTCAAAGCAACGCCCAGTAAAGGACTTTCCTTTTAGTTTTAAAAGGGTCAAACCTTGGACGGTACACAAGGCGAGTCTATCCTCCGTGATTCCACCATCGCCTAGTTCGATCCCTGGTCCGACGCTCCCAAGTATGGCTTCAGTCAGCTTTGTCTCACTTAGTACAATCTTCGTCGTTGGGCCAGAAAACTTTCCGGTTGTAGAAATTACGGCGTCCAAGTCCACATCCGTCAGCGGCACGTCTTCGAGAATCAAAACTTGGACATTTCTCAATTCGGACAAGCAACTTCCGTCCAATGGATTGCCGCTCAGATCGAGGGTATCGCAGACCCCTCCCCACTTTGCAAATAGTTCTTTCAGTCCCGTGTCTGTTAGTTGATTGTCTCGCAAAAGCAAAGATCGACTCCATTGATTTGACCGGTGTTGCGATATAGGCGGTAGTTGTTCATCGGTGATGTGCAATCCGCTCAAATTAAGCGATGAACAGTCCATCAAACTCTTTGCGTTAGCAAGCCTAGGCAAAGTGACTTGAGTGTACGCAAGGCTGAGATGGCTCAGGGGTCTCAGTCGTTGCAATTCGATCAACCCCGCGTCAGAGATTTTAGTGTGACTCAAGTCCAGCGACAACAAGCGAGGGAATCTCGATAGGAATTTCAAGCCCTCGTCGGAAACTTGCGTGTATGCCAGTGAAATCGTGTGGACATCGCTCAAGCTGCGAAAATCTTGGAGCGATTGGTCCGTCGTATCCGGTCCGAACTTTAACTCGACGACCTTGCGTCCATTCACATCGATCGAACCACCCTGCTCTTGCATGGACTTTTGGAATTCGTAATTGGCAATATCTTCGCTAGTATTGGAGTTGATGAACGCAGTGAGGCTCAAGCTTGCCAACGCAGAAAAACCAAAAACGCCGAGAGTCCATCGACGATGAAGCCTTCTCTCCATAGCCCAAGAACGTTCTTTTTCTTCGTCCGAAGGGCTATCAATTTGGGCTGTATTGTGGGCCAAATCATACCCACTCATACGCAGGGATTTCAATCCAACCAGCAAGATCAAAATAATTCCAACAACAAATACAATGGTATAACCCAATCCGGCCATCCCACCGAACCAAAATGAGAGAATCGCAATAACCACATACCAGACAGCCATTATCCCAGCATAGCCAAGCCATCGACGCCAGCGATTCTTAATTCGAAACGAGACATAAAGCGTGGGCAATGTCACTAGCAAGCCGCAAAGTGCCAGCACGCCGACGTAGATCGCAATCGGTAAAAACAGAGTCGCGGTTGGAATTTCCATCGCAATCTGTGGAACTCGACAAAGGAATAGAATCGAAGCGAGAGCCGTAGTTATTAGGAAAAGTTCCTCGATGCCAAAATTTCGACGCGACATGCCGTCTGTCGGTTCTTTGGACAGTTGCCACCCAAACAGATACCTAACAACCAATAAAGGAGTTGCCCCACCCAATACCAAAGCTGGGATAGCAAAGACAAACCAGTGAGCTCCTTGGTTACCAAAGACGGAAAATCCTCCCTGATTCATAAATATGCCAATCAGTGTGCAACCTATCCAACACATTACCAATAACGAGCCGAGTACAATTCCTTTTAGCCAATACTTACCTAGAAGCCCTCCCAGCAGAATGGCGAAGAGCATTTGTCCCATCAGGGACGCTTGCATGAAGAATATGGCCCATTGAAGAAAAGCCATCCATCCCCAACTGTTCAGTAGCAAACCAAAAATTGCAACATCGAGAAGCCCAGTTCCAATTACGAATAGTACAAAAGGCAGCAGTGTGCGTTTTCTTTTGTCGTTTGATAGTGCATCCATTCGTTACATACCTATAGTAGTCTGGCACGGTGGTCCCCACCGTGAATTCTCCGCCGTGATTCACGGTGGGGACCACCGTGCCACACTTAGCCAAAAAGTTGAGCGATGGGCTTGCCTTCGTCGAGCAGATTGTACGGTCGTCCTTGCGCGTCGCGCGCATGAAGATCGTCGATACCCATTGCATGATATACCGTCTTGGTGATGTCGGCTGGTGTCACCGGATGTTCGGCAGGATATTCCGCATAGCGGTCGCTCGAACCATAAGTTTGGCCACCGCGAATCCCGCCGCCCCCCATCACCACGCTCATGCAATGGGTCCAATGATCTCGACCCGCACCGCCGGGTCCGCCCGACCGTGGATCGCCAATCTTGGGCTTCCTCCCCATCTCGCTGGTGACCATCAATAAGGTCTGGTCCAGCAAGCCGCGTTGGTGCAAATCCTCGACCAATGCCGAAAACGCTTGATCGAACTCAGGCAGCAAATTTTCTTTTAGACAACCAAAGTTATTGCCGTGCGTATCCCATCCGCCGGCGCTTTTGCATTTGTCGGCGATGGCTTCGTTCTCTTTCCAAAAGACGGTAACGAATGGGACTTCGGCTTCCACAAGCCTGCGGGCTAAGAGCAAACTCATCGAGTTGACGGTTTTTCCGTAGCGAGCTCGGACCGAGTCCGGTTCGCTGGCTACATCGAATGCCGTCGTTGTACTCGAGGACATCATCAGGTCGATCGATCGAAGTTGGTGCTGCTTCCATGTTTGCACCGACTCCACGCTACTAAAATCGCGACGCGCGCTATCCAGTTTTTCTAAGAGTTTTTTTCGCGACTGCAACTGTTCGGACGTTACGTCACCTGCGAGAACTAGCGACGGAGCCTGAAATTTCAATGGCTCTTCGAGGCTTCCGTGGACGTACAACGGATCGAACTCCACTCCCAGTCTAGCTGAGAATTGCCCGGGTCGAGTGTAAGGCGCCTTGCTGGGCATGTGAGGCAAAGTCACCACGTTGGGGAGACTTGGATGAAGCGGGCGGCGCGATCCGACGACGGATCCCATGAAGGGCCAGTCGTCCGAATAAGGCCGACGGTCGTTTCCCTGAGACTGGAAAGTTGGATCGGGAACGTGACCTGTCAACTGATAGTAGTAACCTGCATGGTGATCATTCGTGTTGACACTTCCGGAGACGGACCGAACCACCGCCAAATGATGCATCTGTTTGGCGGTCAGAGGCAGATGCTCTCCCACCATGACGCCGCTGGCGGATGTCGTAATCGGAGCGAAGGGACCGCGATATTCCGATGGCGCCTCGGGCTTCAAGTCCCACATGTCGATATGTGAGGAACCACCGCATAAAAAGAAAAGAATGACCGATTTGGCTTGGCCTCCGCCAAGGTTCTTGGCTGCGGGTTTGTCGTTCGATGCCAGCAAGGGTTGTGGTATCCCAAAGGGGAGACCAGCCAACCCGGTCGCAGAGGCGATCAGGAAGGCCCGTCGTTGGTCAATGGATCTTTGGTTAAAACGCGACATACTCAGCCTTTACCTTTCCTAGTGAATCCTATCTTAACCGAGTATAGGCTTGTTCGCCATTCATTGGTGGCCAAAGCCGACCACGGATCGCACGGATATCACGGATATCACGAATATCACGAATGGAGAATCAAATTGGCTTTTTTCTCATTCGTGTCATCCGAGTAATCCGAGTAATCCGTGGTCAAAAAAAGAGATCAACAGTTTGTGCTACGATGGCGGAGCGATATACTGGTTTGTTTCACTCCCCCAAATAGTCAAGATGGTTCTTCATGATACGAAAATTCAAGGCACTTCGTTTCTTCGTTGTCGTTTCGTTGGCGGTGTCGTATGGCGGTGTTTCCTTCGGTCAACAGATTGGGAAGCCACGCACTCTCTTTGCTGCAGACTATGAAAAGAAGATTGCGGCCGTTGTGAATCCCGACAACTCGGTTGCCCTGCAATTGCCTATCCAAGCTATTCATGACGCCCAACCGTTGCCCAACGGGAATTGGCTACTGCAGACAACCTTTACTGAAGTTGTGGAAGTCGACAAGCAAGGCAAGGAAGTATGGAAGTACAAACCGGCTGCCGAGAGTGGCAAAGTGGAGATTCACGCGTTTCGTCGACTTGAAAATGGGCTGACCATGGTGGCGGAAAGCGGATCCACCAGAATTATTGAAGTGAATAAAGAGGGGGCGATCGTGCACTCGACGCCGATCAAAGTAACAACCCCTAACCCACACCGCGATACTCGCTTGGTTCGCATTACCCCGACTGGCACCTATTTAGTGGCTCATGAAGGAGAAAAGTGCATTCGCGAATACGATCGCGAGGGGAATGTTGTTTGGGATTACGAAGTGGGTTCTCAACTTTACAGTGCTATTCGTTTGAGCAACGGGAATACACTCATTGGAACGGGTGACGGTCATCGCGTCATCGAAGTTACCAAGGACAAGAAAATCGTCTGGGAAGTCAAGGAGAGCGAACTTGAGGGTGTGAAATTGGCTTGGGTCACCATGGTGGATCGATTGCCTAACGGAAACACTTGGATCGTCAATTGTCACGCCGGACCAAACAATCCGCAAATCGTTGAAGTTACACCCGACAAAAAGGTTGTTTGGTCATTCAAAGATTTCAAAAGATTCGGAAATGCAATGCCGGTGGCGATTGCGATTCCATAGATTCGTCGCCTACGTAGATCCGTCGCTCCGCGGTGGATGTCCGCCATGCCGAAGACGCACTGGATCCCAAGTATTCCTGCACAATCGAATCGCTTGTTGGTCTTGCGTGCAGTCGAAATCGCAAGAAGTGGAAGAGGCAATCAGGTTTCGACTACACGGACCGCGAGTCGCGGAGCGACGTCGCCCACGGTTAATCTACCAACCCAAGTCCAAATAATATCATACTGATCCCGATCTTAAATGCATCCTCGCGAACATAGCCTCGGCACTGCATGGAATGTTTGCTCTCCATGGCACAGCTAATGTCGTTGGGGGAGAATAACATTACAGTTCGCCCCTTCCAATCCAAGGCCAGAATCTCTGCGGGGCCTTCGCGCTTGGCTTGTTTCAAATCAGAACCGGGATTGGACGGGTCGATTAAGGAGACGTTTCCAAGATCAAAGATCAGTGGTTTTTTGGGGTCCACCGTCCGCCAAGTCGACTCTGGCAATGCCTTAGCAAATTCCACCCGAACGCTCTCCAAAAAATCCGGCGAAGCGCAAATGGCATCCCCCAAAACGAAGCCGCCTGTTTCAAAGTGTCGTCTTAACCCGGCACCTTCGTCGGCAGAGAGCGCAAACTTGTTCCTTCCATGAATGTAAAGCAGGGGATACTTTTGCACTTCATCGCGGGTGAGCGAAACCATCGGCGTCTTACTTTCGACGAGCGCTTTGGTCCTGTTGTGATACACTTCCAGCAAATTCGTGACCGCTTTCGTGGCGTCGTCCGCTCCCCCACTGTGCATGATTTTGCCAATGGCTAGCGATCCGCGATCCAGCGGCTGCCGGTTCTTTTGGGATTGAACGATTTGCACCGTTTCTAGTTTGTCCTTGAGTTCGCGTCCGGTTGCATAAGCAGCAACATTCACGCCAAGCTTTACGGCATTGAGGATATCTGCATCCACGGCTGGCCCGTATTTTTTAGTTAGTCCGTACGGTCGAGCAAGCTCCCACCGACACGACAAGCTAATTGGTGAATAGATCACGCTCGTTCGACAACAGGCATCCAAACCATACAACCAAAACTCTTTCGGTAACGCCTTGGGGTCAACCCTCGTTTCCGCTGCCCATATCGGATGACTTGGAGGGAGTTTTTGAAGAGGTTTGTCAAAAATCTTCTCCATTTCGCTTCGGAAGGATTTTTCAAACTCGTCTCCTTTGCAGCCATCGCCATTGCAAGCCTCTGCGAAAATGAATCCGTTTTGTTCGACGTAATCTTTCAGCAGTTTTCGCTGAGCGTCATTGAGTTTGAATTCTCGGGAGCCGCTAATGAAGAGAATGGGCGTCTCGAGCAACGAGGCGAGGTCCGCTTGTTCCAGTTTGATCGATTGCCAAGCCAATTCTCTTTTCCAGACCAATTCGATTTGGCCGGTAAGGTTCTGAATCGACCGTCGATGGTGTTGCCAGTCGTTATCATTTCCGAATTGCAAATGTCCGATGACGACTTGGCGTTTGCCTTTACTTAGGAACAAAAGAGCCATCGCGGATGTCGAAACTTCGTCAACACCATCTCGAAAAGAGCCGCCCAACTGTTGAGTCTGAAGCAGGAATTCTGCACCTTCGCGATACCAATCGTGTTTCCCAATAAATCGTTGACCTGTCAGTCTTCCAACGCGTTCTAAGGCATAGAGATAATAGACCGTGTAGCTCGAACCGCCGGGATTATGGTTGACGGCGAACATGTTTGCCAACGCTTGGACCGATTTCTCTAGTTGAAATCGACTCTTCTGGGCTCCATCCGCTTGGACTCCACAGCAACGAATTTGATCGCTTCCTGCACTGGCATCGGTACCGCTTGAGGCATCTTGCAGGATGATCATCGACGCGATGCCAGCGCACGTCATGCTTCCTGTTGTTCCAGATCCGCTATAGCCCCATCCTTCATTTCTGTTGAGGCCACTAATCCAATACTTCTCGCATTTCCCAAAAACCTTTTCCGCATTCGGGACTGCAATGCCAACTTTAGTTGCTTCCCATAGCGCGAGAACGGCAAACTGAGTGTTGGACTCGTCCCCATCACCCATAGAATCGCCATAGGACCAACTGCCGTTCTCCGACTGTTTCGAAACGAGCCAGTCAACGGCTTGTTGGATTTTGGCTTTGTCTCTCTTGGGTTCCGCAGCGCAGAGCACCATCACCTTCAAAGCCGCTTCATACGTCTTACGAGGCTCTTTGTCGCGAATAAAGTTGAGAGCTCGAGTGATTTCCGGAGATTTTGGGCTCTTCCCTGCGCTGAGCAACGCGAGCGTGACCAGAGACGTCTGGCCGGTTCCATAGTCCGGCCAACCCGCCCATGAGCCCACGCGCTGTCCTTCCTTTTTTTGCTCATTGACTAAAAAAGAGACACACTTTTCTATGGCTGCCGCGACATTTGCTGGCGTGGCTTTCTTGTTCTGCGCGAACGCATTCCCAGTCAATGCAACTGCAAGTATTGCGGTCAAAGCTAAGCGAGGAATGCGCATGTCAGCGTGGCTTTCCGATTGGAGTGATACTCATGTGAATTCGGCTCAGCCCAACGGGCTGGGACAATGGCTCAGGTTGAGCGGGAGCTTGCCTCCCCTCAACCTTGTTTTGGCGTCCTAACGAGCTGAACGGTACCCGACGCACTTCGTACTCGCTTCGACCGCCGTAGGCGGTCGAAGCGAGTACGAAGTGCGAGAATTTACGGACCGAGCCGCACTCTTAGGATGCCAAAACGGCGTCCGTCGGAGGCAAGCTCCGAGCGGACGAAAATGGTCCCTATCCTACACAACCTCGAACGTTCTCTTCGCACACAGGTGCGATGATGCCTCGTTCGGTCACGATGGCGGTGATCAGTTCCGCAGGTGTTACGTCAAATGCGGGGTTGTAGACCTCGATTCCGCTTGGGGCGGTTTGCCTACCAAAACCGTTGGTAATTTCTTCGGCTTTGCGTTGCTCGATGGGGATCGCATCGCCACTTACAATCGATAAATCAAATGTGCTTCGGGGTGCCGCCACGTAAAATGGGATGTTGTGATATTTGGCCAAGACGGCCACTCCATACGTACCAATCTTATTGGCCGTATCGCCCCTAGCCGTAATTCGGTCGGCTCCTACGATGACTGCTTGAATTCGACCTTCTCGCATCACCTGTGCTGCCATCGAATCGCAAATTAAGGTGCATGGCACCTGCCGTTGTAGCAATTCCCAAGCAGTCAATCGAGAACCCTGTAGCAAGGGTCGGGTCTCGTCTGCGTACACATGCAAATTCTTGCCTTGGTCCTGTGCGGTGAAAATCGCGGCCAACGCGGTACCGTACTCGGAGGTGGCTAGCCCACCGGTGTTGCAGTGAGTCAGCACACCTGAATTGTCGTCGAGCAATTGTGCTCCGTGTTCGCCGATGGCATGACACATTCGGCGGTCGTCGTCATGGATTAGTCGCGATTCGCGGAGCAATGCTTTCGCGATATCAGCACCCGAGGCGACGTTGGGATTTCGATTCACAACGCTTCGCATTCGATCTAAAGCCCAAAATAGGTTTACGGCGGTCGGTCGACTGGTCGCCAAATAATCACAGGCTTGCAACGCTGCGACGCAGGTCTGGCTCACGGTTTCACCTTCGCGAACACTTTTCTGTACGCCCAGCACAACTCCGTATGCGGCCGCGATCCCGATAGCAGGGGCACCTCGCACGCGGAGCATAACGATCGCTTCGAAGGCCTCTTGCACGGTTGAAATGGTGAGTACTTTGAGCTGCAACGGCAGGAGAGTCTGGTCGATTAATTCCAGTTTTCCGTTGATATCTCCAGACCATTTCACGGAAAAAACCTGTTGACCCGGGAGTTGCGAGACCGTCATTCTGGATTCGATTCCATGGTTGTTGCTGATACACCATCCGCGAACGGTTCAAGCAGGAGTTTTTGAACGCTCTGCACCAGTCGGTCCATGGCAAAGGGCTTATGGATGTAGTCATCCGCGCCAAGCATACGAGCATAGGCTTGATGGCGTTCGCCTTCATTGCCGGTCACCATGATCACACGTACACCCGCCCGTTTGCTGCTTCGCAAATGTTCCAGCACAAGGAAACCGCTGCGGCCAGGCATCATCATGTCGAGAACCATCAAATCGGGATTGACGGTCGAAATGGCTGCGACCCCTTGATTCCCGTCGGGTACGTGCGTGACTTCGTACCCTAGTTTCTGCAAAGCAAATATAACAGGCTCGGCAATCTCAAAGTCATCGTCCACAATCAAAATTCGCGGCGAACGGTTTTCGGTTTGCCAACCAGGAGCAATAGGCATAGTTCTACAATCAAGGTGGGATGAAAGCTGACTGTTACGGGACGTTCAGCCTCTGAAACAGACCCCATTATAGCAGGAAAAAAGCTAGGCGATGTGGTGGGGATCTGTGATGGAGGTTGGATTTGTCAGGGAGCCGAGATTTGTCATTAGTTATTTGTCATTTCTCATTTCCTAATTGGTAAACGAGCGGCACTAGCTGGTGAACATGGTTACTTTTGCTTTGCAGTTTTGATGGATGCGTTGATTTCCTGACGGAGTCTTTGGCAATACATCGCCGAGTTTGATAATGCGTACCGCAAAGTCGATCAGCCGATTTTCAATATCATTTGCTTTCGCAACATCTCCCATCTTTGCCTCTCAACCAACACTTAATGACATATGAACTATGCCAAATAACAAATGACAAATCCTTTCCGTCGCCAGTCTCATCCTACACCAATTCCATCGGCAAAAACGTTTCTGCGCTGCGTCCAATCCTCCCCCGCTCGACTCGCATTCCAATCATAGCACGATTGGCTGCGTCCACCATTGTTTCCATGTCCAGCCAGGTGGTGGAATAATTGGAATGGCTGTCCACCAAGGCAATTCCTTGAGATCGCGTGGGGGGGAGGTTGGAACGTCTTCAGGACGAGTGGCTTTGGGTGGTTCGGCCAAGGTCCAGCCAGACTCAGGCGGCGCCAAATTGAGCACTTGATGATGTTCACGCTGACGCAGTTCAATCCAGGTTAGCGTTTGGAATGTAGAATCGCCCGGCAAAAAAGTATTCGCATGCTTCAAGCGGTCACGGGCTAGCGGAAAGTCCTCTTTCGCGACTGCGGCCAAGCTCAAATTGGTCCAAGCGGCGGTATTCCACGGGTGCAATGAGGCGGCTTCCTGCCATTCGATCTCAGCTAGATCCCAACGTCCTTGGCGAGCATATCCGTTCCCTTTCCGGATTTGAGTGGATCCTTGCATAAACCATGGCAGGTCTAAGATCGCGTCAACGGGTTCGTTCGACGGTGCAACCAAGCCCCAAGATTGACGTGCAGAAGCCATTAAAACGCGCCCCCCACCGCCTTCAGACGGCATGTTCAAGTCGGGAAATTGCTTTTCGGCTTGCAAACGATCCATCGCCAACGATTGCTCCTTAACTCTCTGCCCGCTATTCACATCGGTAACCACCCAATGGACGGAAAGACTCTCCACTTTTTCTTTCGGCTTAAAAATGCGAAACCTGGGCTTTTTCTTGGGGTCCGGCGGGGGCGTATCTAGATCGTCGGTAAGAATGTGGCCTTGCAAAAGGTAATCCATTCCAGCTCGACGTGCGGCGCTCAAGGTCGCCATATCATTCGGTTGGTTGTCGTACGAGACCAACTGAATACCTCCCACTCGCTCGAGATCGGCGGGATGCAACGCGGCCACTAACGGATTGGGCTGAGGTTGTGCGAGTTTCATTGCATTTTGAAGGCGTTCTGCGGCATTAGGATTACCTCCGATAGGTGCGACCGCGATCCGAACGAATCCAGCTTTGGAAACCTTCGATGCCTTCCATGTGCGCATCGGGGCTGACATGTGGCATCCAGCAACGTTTAAAAGGAGCATCGCCAGCAAATACATCGAGCCAATCCGCCAATATTTCCCTGTGTCGTTTTCTTGCATATTGCCATCCTCAAGCCGGACACTAGCGTAAATTCAACCCTTTCGGCAATACGTCTTTCCTGCGGTTTGGGAGTTGATCTGGTCCAACTGTGGCCGGTCGAGGCCCTCGACCGGCATCGCGTATGAGGCACGGGGCGAGGGCCTCGCCCCGCTACACTGGGCTATTTGCAATAGAATCGGTACACTTTCCTGAAAAACAGGATGCTAGCTTCCCTTTCTAGAACTTCATGACATGAAATTGAAATACGACCGAAACAACCTTATCGCTATTATTCGCGAACATGCACTTCAATTCGGGCAGTTTACGTTGGCAAGTGGCAAACAGGCCTCTTACTACTTAGATTGCCGTATGGTTACACTTCATCCGCAGGGTTCAAATCAAATCGCCGCTGGGATGCTTGAGTTGATTATGAGCAATCACTTCGGAGTCATTCCAGACGCCGTAGGGGGGTTAGCGATCGGAGCGGATCCGATCACGGCATCGATCGTGGTTCATGCAGGATTGCATGACCAAAATCTGCTTGGGTTCATGGTTCGCAAAGAAGCTAAGCAGCATGGCACAGGAAAACTGGTGGAGGGACCGGTTAAGCCAGGCATGAAGTGTGTCATTGTAGAGGATGTTATCACCAGCGGAGGTAGTGCATTGAAGGCAGCCTCTGCGGCGCGTGACTTTGGACTAGAGGTTATTGGCGTGCTAGGAGTTATTGATCGCCTGGAAGGAGGGGAAGCAGCTTTTAAGGCGGCTGGAATTCCGCTCGCAACACTGCTTACCATCAATGATTTTCAGTAGTCACCCGGCCTGCAGAATTTGGATTTCCGCATTGAAAATTGCACATAATCCGCTTGACAAGAGAACAGTCGATACACACTTTGAGGCCCAACTTAGCTACTTTGCAAAACAAGCCCAAATGGTAGTTGACAGTCCGGTAGGATCGAGAGACGCTAAGCGTTCCTAAACCACACACACACTTCGATACACCAATTGGTGGAGCTAGTCGTGAACCTAGTCATAAAGTCTCAAATGGAAAACATGTTCGACGGCGATTGCGCGGTTGAGGACCAACCTTTCCTTCCGGGTGCGACCTGCGAACTCGACTTAACTACAGTGCTCGATATCGATCCAACTGAAGCCAACAGCGGCGACATCGGGACCGTAGAGCCAGCAGGGGAGTTTGGAAAGCCGCTTCAGGATTGGTTTGAGATGGCGCTCAAGGTGGAAACCCCGGTCCGGGCTTCGGTTCGTGCCTCTTGGGGGGAAGACGAAGACGAAACCGAAGAAGAACCAATCAAAGAGGAGCCTGAGGAGGATGATCCCGATCCATTTGAGGACTTCGACGAGGACGATTTCGACGATGATTTCGACGACGATTTTGAAGAAGAACTCGACGATGAATACGAAATCGAACCTGCCGACGACGGATTGGTTACGGATCCCGATGCAGATCTAGGGAATGCAGGAATCCGCGAAGAAGAAGAAGAAATCGGCCCAGATGCCGAAGAAATTGAGTAGTGCTTGGTTACAACTAAGAATTAGGGTTGGCAGTAGTGGGTGTTTTTTTATATAAAAATACAGCCCGGAATTTAAAAAAAAAAAAAA
>JANPNA010000016.1:0-22032 GCA_031427235.1 Pirellula sp. | reverse complement strand
ATACACCATGCTAATTAAAAAATAATAATTGGTTTCGGGCCGTGTTTTTTTTTTACTGTTTTTTTTTTTTTTTTTTTTTTTTTATACTTGCGGGCGGTTTTCGTTTATTAAAAAAGACCCACTACGGCCAACCCCAATTCTTAGTTGTGACCAAGCACTGGTTGCCTTACGGAGCTGGGTTTCCACGCCCGCCACCTCGAGCTGGTTGAGCCGGGAATTCAAACTTCTCACCCTTCATTTTCTCCATTTCGGCTTTTTGATCCGCAGTCAAGACAGCCATGGATTTTTCTTCGCTTTCCTTCTGTACTTTCTCCCTTACCTCGCGGAAATCGGCTCCAGGAGTCATGGCTGCTCGCATTTCCTCATTGGCACTCGTCTCCAGAGCAGTCACTTTGGCTTTCTGATCGGGAGTGATGTTTAAGCGGGCCGCAACCGTCTTGCTGCTGATCGAGCGAACTCCGTCTTTTTGAATATGCAATCCGACCAGCCGATCCATCTGGATTGGATCCAAGATATCACTCAGCTTGTCCTCGGATTTATTGCGAAATTCAGTCATGGTTTCCCGCATTTTTTCCATGTCAAATCCTCCGGGGCCACCTGGCCCGCCAGGTCCACGTCCACCGGCACCACGGCCGCCTGGTCCACCAGTACCGCTAGGTCCGCCAGCACCGCCAGCAGGTCCTCCAGGTCCACCGGGACCTCGGCCGCCAGCACCACCGCCGAACATCGAAGACATTTGAGTTCGCATTTCTTCTGCCATTTCCTTTGCGGCGGCGTCTAACTCTTTGGCTTGCGATTCGTCTACTTTGAGCTCATCACGGACTTCTTTTAGAGCAACAAGCGCAGCCATGCCTCCGCCGAAGCCGCCCATGCCACCACCGCCGAAACCTCTACCTCCGCCAGGGCCACCACCTCCGCCAGGGCCACCACCGCCGGTCCCACGAGCTGGACGTTCACCCCCTCCTTGGCCAAATGTGCAGGGAACTGCAACCGCTACGATGCAGCCGACGAGTAAGAAATTTGACAACGCACGACTGAATCGCATTTTGGTTAACCTCAGGAGAGATAAACGTGAAGAGAGACGGACTCGGCACCCAAAGCCTTGGCCAGTTCTTCTTGTAACACGCGTTAATCGTGTACGTTTCGCCCGCTCAAAGAAATTTCCAAAAACTCGAAAGTTTTTGATGAAAAGTGGCTGATCAAGTCGTTAACACAATTGCAGTTGGGCGAGCGGCAGAATGCACACCGCCGCTCGCCGTAGGCTATTCTTCCCTTGAAGCATTATTTCTTGACTTGGAAATCGAGTTGATTCTGACCAAATTTGCGAGCTTTCATGTCTTCTACCGTGAGCCGCAACTGGTAGTTGCCTGCCACAATTTGCTGCGGCATGTAGATTTTGTAGACGATGAAATAGTCTCGACGATGGTTTTGGCAAATCTCAGGCTCCATTGGTAGCAATTGGTCTGCCACTTTCCGCCCTTGTGAGTCGATGATTTCGTAGCTCCCCTGGAGTTGCGATTCGTAGCCCTCTTTGACCTTGTTTGCAGCTACATTTTCAATTTCGCAATACAGCAGCAATTCCTGGTCCGCTTGAAATTGATTTTTAGGGAACTTGGTGATAACACCATACCGCTCCACTTCCGTGCAAAAAGCTACCGATTTGACTTCGAGATTGCTGACCGCAGCCAAATGACTGGTGGCTTCGCGCTGGCTGTTCATGACGAGCGACCAATGCCGGGAGCGTACGGGCATCGCATCCGGATTACTGGCTTCGTACAGCGCGAGCATTTGGTGGTGGAAATAATCCTTTTCGCTGTCGGACAACTTATCGATCGGTCGCAATGCATCGTCGAGTCTTCGTTGACTGACGTAAAGCATTCTTAAAGTGACCTCCTGACTAATTCGAAGATTGTCATCGCTGGCTGGAGCCTCTTTGACTTGCTTTTCCAGTTGCTCAATGGCTTGATTCAGGGACTGGCGCCACGTAGTTGGACTTGTTGGTGAGAGCGAGTTTCCCGATGGATTCGGTATCGATAGAGTCGTTATCGATGGAATCGAGGCCGCAACCGGACTTGAGGCAACCGGATGAGCAGCCGACGCCAGAACGATGTTGTTCGTGTTCCTGTTAGCTAAATCCGATCGATCGACAGCAGGCGGCGTCATGGCGATGGCCGTTGTTGCAGTTGCTCCATTTGCTCCGCCTGCAACGGAATGTGTGGCGTTCGCAGTCGTTACGCTTTCGGAATCCGGGCCACCTGCGTCGGTCATCCGAATCGAAACTTTGCTCGTTCCTCGGTCCGTTGCAAGAGTTGGTTGCGGTTCAACCTTGGCAATATCTGTTCTCGGACTATTTTCATCCGAAAGCGTGCGCGTCTCTCGGGCGGCCGACCGAGCTTGTCGCTGAACTGCAACCAATTGATTTAACAAGACGTCGCGATACGCTGTAGGCAAGGACGCAAGTGCGCCTTCGATGTCGATTTCTTGATCGGGTGAGCTAAGGACGGAGGACGGATAGCGATCGTTTGAATCGGGACCGTCGTTGGCAGTACCATAATTCACAACCGAATTCTGCCTCCTAGCCGAATCGCGATCTCTTGAGCTTGAACTCAGATCACCGAGCGGGCTAATCGTTTTTTCCCGACGGGGTGGAGTTTTGAAATCGTTGACGTTGGGTCGAGGAACACGGCTGGTTGGCGATTGCGGCAAAGCCCAGTCATCTTGTTCCGCCATCATTCTTGTCAACTCGTCATCGCGAGCGCGGAACCCCATCTGTTGGCAACCGGTAAAGCAAACGGTGAAAGAAAAAAGCGAGACAATCGCTACGTTTCGCAGGCCTTGCTTGTCAAGAGACCGGCCAATTGACCGGTCAAGGAAACGGGTTTTTGGACGGATTTGGATTCGCTCGTTCGACGTCATGGAATGATCTACCCGGAGTTACGATGCAACTGAATGAACTTCGACGTTGGAAGTGGCTTTTGGGTCTACCGCAAGAACTTCGTAGGCTAATGACATGTAGTCCTCGGAACCATGACTATTCGGGGCGTAGGCAAAAATGGATTGTCCAAAACTTGGGGCTTCGGCCAATCGGATGTTGCGTCGAATCTTGGTCTGAAAGAATTTGGCTTGTGCCCAGACCGGGCTTTGGGCGGCGCTCACTTGCAAGAATTCTTCGACGTCTCGACTGACCTCAGCGGCCAGTCGCGTCCCTGATTCGTACATGCAAAGGACGATTCCTTCCAACCTGAGGCTTGGATTCAGCCGCTTGGCCACTAGCTCGATCGTCTTGAGCAACTTGCTTAACCCGTGCAATGCTAAAAAGTGCGGTTGCAGCGGCAAAAAAACTTCGTCAACGGCTGTCAATGCGTTGAGTGTGAGCACCCCCAGCGATGGTGGGCAATCCAAAATCATGAAATCAAAATCCGAGTGATCCATCTCGATTTTGTCTTTCAAGATGACTTCGCGTCCAACTTCGCCAGCCAGTTCCATTTCGGCAGCAGCTAGATCAAGACTCGCTGGCACGATGGCTAGATTCGGCAAAACCCATCTTCGCACATGTTCCAGTAGTGCATCCCCACAAAGGAGGTCGTAGATACTGATTTCATTGTCGTTGAGCGTTAGCCCGAAGTGCAAGGACGCGTGCGCTTGTGGATCCAGGTCCAGGACGCAGACTTTCTGACCGCACTGCGCAAGGCCAGCGGCTAGGTTTACGGCTGTGGTTGTCTTGCCGACACCACCTTTTTGATTAAGAACAGCAATTTTTCGCATCGTCAAATGGTCTCTTTTGCGGGTTGAGTCTTGACGTCTGCCTTGATAAACCAAGAGGAACGGGAATCCCTAAGGAACAGTCTGTGTGGCAGATTCTTCTGGACATTAGCAAATGGCTTGGTCACGAATCCAGGGCAATGCGGCTTGCCGGTTGACAATTCCAGCAATTCGAACATCCTTTTGTTTTGATCCACCCCAAAACTCGTTCCCCTTGGAAAGTCGTATCTCGTGAGAAAATTTTTGATTGCTGGCAATTGGAAGATGAACCTGTTGCGTGACTCTTCGGTAGCCTTGGTTCACCAACTCATGGATCAACTCGATAGCACTGGGAATGTGGATGTCGCCGTTTGCCCGGCCAATGTTTACTTGCATGACGTGGGAGCAGCATTGCGGGGCAGCCGAATCCATCTCGGTGCGCAAAACGTTTACCATGCGGGCGAAGGTGCTTTTACCGGTGAAGTCAGTTGTGCCATGCTAAAAGATTTGGGTTGCAACTATGTTATTCTTGGGCACAGCGAGCGTCGGGCGATTTTCGGCGAATCGGACTTGGACGTGAATACCAAGCTGCACGCAGTTCTGAAATCCGGCCTAACCCCAATAGTCTGTATAGGGGAAACGCTAGCACAACGCGAGGCGGGATCAACCCAATCCATCGTTCGTGGCCAATGCACTCAATCCCTGGCTGGCCTGACCGGCGAGCAGATGGGTAAGACGGTTCTTGCATACGAACCTGTTTGGGCTATTGGAACAGGCAAAACGGCCACCGCTAGTCAAGCCGAAGAAGTCCATGCGGATATCCGGCAGTTGCTTCTAACCATGTTTGACGCAACGGTCGCAAATTCAGTTGTGATTCAATACGGTGGTAGTGTCAAAGCCGACAACGCCAACGAACTAATGAGCCAGCCGAACATCGATGGTGCCTTGGTCGGAGGAGCGTCGCTAAAGGCGGAATCGTTCTTACCAATCGTTCAAGCCGCCATGAAAATCAAGAAATAGGTTCGCATTTGCCTTAACCAAACGATAAAATCGTTGGAATACGGAATTGTCGCCTTTTGCTCCGCATTGTCGCCTTTTGCTCCGCAAAAGTGCGTTAGTGAGGCGCACTTTCGCGGAGCGAAAGGCGACAATTAGCGAAAGGCGACAAGTGTTGTGTGACACGCTCAAAGCGTAGCGATGGGCGTGGAAAATATGGCAAATGTTACTAGCGCCCCTCTATCAGACAAGCCGAACAAGCCAGCAGGAATGCAAGTCATGAAATACAAGGTAGCCTTGCTCTTTTTTCTCGTTTCGCTTGGCAGAGTCGCGAGCACTGGCACGTTGCAGGCAGATCAATTTGAAATCCGGGGCGGTGGTTTCATCAGTGGGAAGCTGCTGAACGAGCCGTCGAGCCCCATTCTCAAGATCCTTACCAACGATGGGGTGGAAATTGAGATCGCAAGCGGCAAAATCAAGTCCACTGCGTTGATACCTGCCGACGTTCAGCAAGTGTATAAATCGGTTGCTGGCAAAGAAGACACTGTTGAGCTCCATCGAGCCATCAGTATGGACTTCAATCGTGATCAGAAAGCGCTGTCTTATGCACACCGAGAGCGCGTTGTTGAACTTGACCCGAGCGATGAGAACTGGAAAGCGCTTGGCGAACATGCCCAAAACAAATTGACCGGAGAATGGGAGCCGCGGGATGTTTTGTTCAAGAGAAAGGGCATGGTGTCCTTGGGCTCCAAAGGATGGGACACGCCACAATCCAAAGCCATAACGGATAGTGACTCGAAACAGGACAAGGATGCAGCCAAGGTCAGAAGTCTAATAGACCTAAATCTAAAATCCCTCAACGATCGAAGTACAAAGGGGGCAAAAGCGACTGAGTTCTTTAACACGCTAAGTAATGATCCGGCATTTTACGAAGCCTACAAATTGGACCATAAATTGGCGATCAAGCATCTTTCTGATTTGCTAAAAAAAGACACGGCTCCTGGCCGAACGGACATGTTCATGGCGATCTTGGCCGCAATGCCCGGCAACTCAGCCAGCCCCGTATTCGTTGACATAGCCATGAACTTACAGAACTCCGATCTGGTCAGTCAAGCCTTGGAGTTGTTGGCGAGAAACGAGTGGAGTCGAGAGTACGCGTTCCAATATTTTTTGAACGTGATTCGAAACGAAAAGTCTAAGCCCCCAGCGGTGGATCGGGCAGGTAGTAACCTACAAGCGTTCGCCGACCAACGCGCGATCCCGACTTTGATCGATAGGCTTCTTACGAAGGTCACTCGGACAACGGTAACTCAAACTCCCACCACCCAAACTTCGGATGGAGGTATCGCCATGGGCGGCCCCAAAGTCAACAAAGAAGAGGGCCTCTACAAACATCAAACTGTCCTAAGTGCACTCGTAGGTTTGGCCGATGGTGCGAACTTCCAGTATGACCAAGCTCAATGGCGTCTCTGGTACGCCAACACCTTCGCCAAGTCCAACCTGGATCTGCGACGGGACGAGTGAGGGTTGCCGTTCTTGAGTATTTAAGCGGCGGCGGACTGCATAAAGACGTCAACTCGGCGTCTATGGTCAAGGAAGGGCTGGCGATGCTCACTGCATTAGCCACCGACCTCGCACAGTGCGGACACGATGTGCACACTTGTGCTAATGTCGCCTTTCGCTCTGCGAAAGCAGCGCTCTGCGCATCTTTCGCGGAGCGAAAGGCGACATTGAGCGTCCACCCAATCGATCATAACAATGACGAACACTCATGGCTGGATCGATGGCTCGAGGTTGCGTCACAGTGCGATCGGACGATTGTGATCGCGCCTGAAATTCATCAGCAACTGGAAGATATCGTGGCTAAGCTCCGACGATCAGGTGCCACCGTCGTCGCTTCCTCCGGGGCCTTTCTTCAAGCTACAAGCTGCAAACTTTCGACGGCGAATTTCTTCAAGAAGTCGCAAGTTCCGCATCCAGCGACGCAATCCCTTTCGAGATACCTAAGGTCAATAGATAAGCTTGACGATAACAAGCCTGCATCCGCCGTAACACTCAAACGTCGCGACGGAGCAGGTTGTGTCGACATGAAAGTTTTCGCCAACCCACGAAAACTGACCGAGTGGTTAAAGAACCACGAATTCCAAAACCTCAGGGAGGATGAATGGATCGTTCAAGAATGGCTCGCAGGCAGACCTGCGAGTATGGCTCTCCTAGCAGGTGATGAGTGGAAGCTTCTGGGGGCCGTTAACCAACGCATTTCGTTGGAACATTCCGAAAGCCAACTTGGGGTTTTCGAAGTTTCGTATTTGGGTGGTACGGGGCCTCTAGCTGGTGTTTCCGTCGAACAATTGGCGAACTTGGCAAGCCGAGTTCGCGAAGCACTTCCATTCGGAGCAGTGGGCTGGATTGGGATCGATTTTCTTGTTCCGGATGAATCGGTTGGTTCGAAGGACCTAGTTGTCATAGAAGTCAATCCGCGATTGACGACGAGTTATCTCGGTTATCGCAAATGGTATGGCCACACACTGGCGGACGCACTTTTGGGAAACGTGAGTCACTCTGATTTTAATCTCGAGATGAGTCAACGGCGGATTGAATTCGACGCGTCTTAGTTGGCGACCGTCCGTTCGGAGCTTGCCTCCGACGGACGCCGTTTTGGCGTCCTAGCATAGATCCCATGGGGACACACCACTTTTTGACTCGGCGATTTTGCTGGCTTTTGGCTACCCACTCCGAAAAAATGGTGTGTCCCCCGAATTGCCCTCCATGTTGGACAGGAAAATTATGGACAGAAAGATGGCTGCAACCTGACCAAGGGTGGAACATTCCACTTGACGGTGAACCAATACACATTGAGCCACCGACTTCCCAACAAAACCTGGTTGATCGATTAAGATTACGAGTACGATGTTTCCGCCATGTCGCGTGCGTGATAGGAGCTTCTAACGAATGGTCCGGAGGCTACTTTTTTGAACCCCATCGATTTCGCGATCCCATGCAATTCGTCAAATTCCTCGGGTGGGACATAACGAACCACTGGCAAGTATTTTGGACCTGGCTGCAGGTATTGCCCAAGCGTCAGAAAATCGCAATGGTAGCTTCTAAGATCCGCAAGGCATTCGAGCAACTCATCGCGGGTTTCTCCTAGCCCTAACATCAATCCACTTTTCGTTTTGATCGAGCTATTGCTGGTCTTCACATGCTTGAGCAACTCCAGTGTCCAGCGATACTCGCTTTTTGGCCCACGTACCTTGCGATAGAGTCGTGGAACCGTTTCCATGTTGTGATTAAATACTTCCGGTGCCGATTCGATGACGCGATCGAGTCCATGTTTGTGGCGTACAAAGTCCGGTGTGAGCACCTCCACGGAAGCTCCGGTCTTTTTTCGGACCGCAAGGACGCATTGATAAAAATGTTCGCCGCCACCGTCCGGCAAATCATCTCGGGTAACAGAGGTAATGACCACGTGTTTTAATCCCAAACGCATGGCTGCTTCAGCAACCCGTTCCGGTTCATCTCCTTCGATTGCATCGGGTTTGCCCCGAGAAACGGCACAAAATCCACAAGGTCGGGTGCAGACGTTGCCAAGGATCATGAAGGTGGCGGTGTTCTGCGAGTAGCATTCCATGCGATTGGGGCATTTGGCATTTTCGCAGACTGTTTCCAGTCGCAGTTCGCTGAGCAGACCCGACGTAAAGTGGTTCGCATTCCCTTTAGGCACTTCACGCCGAAGCCATGGCGGTAGCCGTCTACTGGGTTCAAATAGGGGCGCAACGGAACCACAAGCCAGGGAATCCACACCCGTACCCTCAGGGCTCGGCAAAGTGTCGAAGGGCGACAGGACTTTCAAAATCGGTAATTGCATATGGGGCTTGGATTGGAAACGGGTCAAAAAGGCAAGGCCGAAAAACGGTGATGTTGCCGTAGGCCATGGATTTGTCACGGGTTCATGGACAATTGTGGTCGAACACCCCATTTCGGGCCAGGGACGTTGAGCCGCTCGTCAAATTTTACCAAAGATAATGAAAGGCTAATTGGAAAAACAGATCCCCAAAATTCCGGCAATCATCTGGCATCAACTGCCTAGAATGGCGTACATTAAGGGGACTTGCGCGAAAGCGACAATCTTTAGGATTAGTTACGAGGTTGGTTAGATGATGATTATTCGATTTGTGACGAATGCCATGAAAACGCTTCTTTCCGCAGTCGCTCCCGTCCTGGGGGTGTGTTTTTGGAGCCTTGCGCCCGCAAACACCGCTGTAGGTTCGGAATGTTGCCCGTTCTGTTCGGCAGCCTCTCAGACTTTGCGTCAAGAAATCTCGTCCATGGATGCGGTCGCGATCGGCAGGCTGGAAACGGATGGGCGTGCGGACGTCGATGGAACGGCAGCTTTTAAAATTGAAAAAGTACTTTTGGGAGAGAAACTGATCAAGGTGGATCAGGCGATTGAAGCTAGCTATTTCGGGCCAGGAAAGTCGCCCAAGAAATTCTTACTTCTCGGCATCGATCCTACCAAGTTGCTTTGGTCGTCTCCTTTGCCCCTCTCCGCTGATGCCGAAGAATATGTCGAAGCGATCCGGAAATTGCCTGAGTCCCAGGTTGAGAGACTGGAATTCTTTCAAAAGTATTTCGAACATGCCGATTCGCTTTTGGCGAGAGACAGTTACGATGAATTCGCATTGGCACCGTATGCCGATGTGTTGTTGCTCAAGGACAAAATGGATCGAGAGCAACTGCTAAAATGGGTTCAAGACACATCGAAAGCGCCCGATCGGAAACGACTTTATTTCACGATGTTGGCCATTTGCGGAAAGCCCGAGGATGCAGACTTATTTGAGTCGATGATTCGCAGCGAAAACCCGGATGCTAGAGCTGGATTGGATGCCCTGATTGCAGCCTACTTAACCCTCAAGGGTGAAAAAGGGGTCGAGCTCGTCAAGAAAGAGTTCTTTGACAATCCCAAGAGTCAATACGCCGATATTTATTCCGCGGTAATGGCGTTGCGATTTCATGGAACCGAAGCAACTATTTTGCCAAAGGAATCCATCACAGGGGCCATGCACCGGTTGCTAGAGCGGCCCGACCTCGCCGACTTGGTCATTCCCGATTTGGCCCGTTGGAGCGATTGGAGCCAGATTGACAAAGTCTGCGAACTGTTCGAGAAGGCAACCGATGATAACAACTGGGTTCGCGTACCAGTGATCAATTATCTGAGAGCTTGTCCGCTGCCGGAAGCCAAAGAAAAGCTGATCATGTTGGAGAAAATTGATCCGAGTGCTGTCAAGCGGGCCAAGACATTCTTTCCCATACCGTCTCCAGCCGCCCCTAAAAAGGAAGACAGTTCGTCCCTTTTATTGCTCAAAACGCTTGAAAGAGCGTTGGTTAAGGACGGAAACCGAAAATCCATCCGTGTCGCTTCGTTAAGTGATTCCTTTGCTGTCTCCCAGTTGACCCAATCACACTCGGATCGAGAGAGTGCAAGCCAAATGGTTTCGTCATTTGCTACGCTTTCGGCAGGTGGCAAACTGAACCTATGGGCTCCGGTCTTCGTATTGGTCATCGCGACAATAATGCTTACGATGGTGATGTGGAACATTGCAACCAACGGCGGGTTTGTCGCTCAAGTGGTTCTAGGTTGGAATCACTGAAGCCATAATCGCGGACACGCGGCCCAATTGTAGACAAACATGATTCAAGCCATCTCCGATTCGCCGATCAAAGAAGTGCAGTACGCCACCGAGTATTCCGAGGATTTCGTTTACAAATCACTTAGTCGAGCAGCAATGCTCAGCTTAGTGTTTGGTTTGTTCGGCTTACTTGCATGGATTTCAGTGCTTCTAGTTTTTCTGCCAGCTATCGGACTCGTGTTTGGTATTGTCGCCTTAAACAATCTGAAAAAGTACCCAAATGAGCTGATAGGAACTCCGATTGCTTGGATTGGACTCGTACTGAGTGTAGCCATCCTAATCGGTTCTCCGGTGCGACACACTTATATCTACTACACGGAGGTACCCGAGGGGTTTGAGCGAGTTTCGTTCTCTGCGCTGAACAGTCGCAAAGGCGATCAAGACTTCCCGACCATGGAGGCGATTGCGTTGAATGGAAAGAAAGTTTTTATTAAGGGCTACATCCATCCAACATCCATTTCGAGCAATACGTCCAAGACCTTTGTTTTGGTTCCCGACATGGGGACTTGCTGCTTTGGGACTCAACCACCATTGACCCACATGATTCAAGTTCGTCTGATCAACGATGCCTATGCATACAAGTCCATTCGTCAGCATGCGATTGCTGGCACCTTAGAGGTGCATCCTTACGTCAAACCGGTCGAAGGACTGGAAGGTGTGTTTTACGAGTTCGAAGCGGAGCATTTTCAGTAAGGCGATCGGCAGATGGCAATTTACCTCGAATTACGGTGGGGACCACCGTGCCACACTATCGATTCGTATTCGTCGGACGAGGTTTCATTTTCGGGAAATCTTCGGTCACTTTTAGAAGTGCATCTCGACCACTCGACAGCCCTGAAACCAAACCCGTCAGCTCTTGTATATTCAATTCATCGGACAATTCTTTGGAACGGTTGTCCAACTTTCTCGACTTGAGTCGAGCGAGTTCTTGAAACGCCTGATCAACTTGGTTCGAGGTTGATTGTTTCTCGGCTTTTGAATTTGTTTTGGGTTCTGTCGTCCTAGGCTTGCTAAGGTACGAACTGGGCTCAACGAGAGGTTGATAGGCGTGGGATACCGCTTGATCCAATACGGGCAAGGAATCGGTTGGTTCAGTTGTGTTGTGCGTAGAGTCGTTTTCTGCGTTCAATTTCATTTTAGCATAAGGCCGAATCCTTCGGTGCTCAGCCTGTACCTTAGTCGAACCACCAATTTCATCCTCTTTGGTTTCGACGGTGACAACTTCTTCGGCAAGTTTGACTGAGGAGGACTCTGGGCTGCGAAGCAAATCTGGGCTGCGAAGCAAATCTGCGTCTCGTCGACCGAGCTCTCGATCGACGCTTCGTCTGCCAAAAATGGGGCTCGCGTCGATGGGGGTGACGGCAAACACAATGCCTAGCCCAAAAACGAAACCAGCAATCGTACAAAGAGCGGTGATCGTGAGCCTGCCAGGGCCGATTGGACGGTCGCTAACCATTGGGGAATCGAGACGAGTCAGCAAGCTAGTGGAAACAGAGGAGTCCCGCGCGGCCTGCACTTCTGCAAGTTCGCGTTCGGAACTCTCGAGCGTTCCGGCTTTGGATTTCACTTCGGAAAGTAGATTTGCATAGGGAGCGCGGCTATCCGCTAACTTCGCCAGCCGTACTTGGGCTGATTTCTTTTGCGCTTCCAGTCGTTGAATGCGACCTTCGACGAGGGAGATATCCGACTCCACCCCTGCAATGGAGGCTTTCAGTTCTTCCGTGAATCGCTTTACAATCGATGATTGGGCGGACTGAGAAGCGACCACGGACGGATGGTTTTCTGTGAATTTTCCGGTCAGTTGAGAGCCGTTTAGCTGCGCGTCCACCAAGCCTTCACGAAGTCGTTTCAAGCCAGGATGGGAGTTCAGAATAGTACCCGGTGCAACGATAAATGATGTCGGGTCTTGTGTCGCTCGAACAAGCATGTCGCGGTCGGCTAAAAGCGATTGCTTATTGATCTCTGCTTGCCGAAGATCATTTTTGGCTTGATCCAATTCCGCTCGTGAAGTCGCCGCGCCTGCAATGCTATCCGTCATTCCTCGCAAGTCGGATAGGTCCGAACCGGCTTCGCTTTCGATCTCATGAAGGCGGCTGGTCGAATCGGCCAATTCCCGCTTTGCCGAATCTCTAGCGTAGATTAACTCAGCCAAGACGCCGTCCGCCCTTGCCTTGCGTACCTGTTGTAGTCTTGATTCCAAAGCGTCCGTGAGTGCTTTGCTCATCGCCAACGCTTCGTCGCGCGCATTGGCTTTCACATCCATGTAGATGACCTCCGTCACACCAAACTCAGTTCCTTTGGGTGCGTGAACGGAAATCGAAGACTTTGCAACTTCCTCGACTTGGTCTTTCGACGGAAACTCACTCCAGCTTAACCAGCTCGAAAAACCCTTCGGCGGACCAACGGTGATCAAGGCGTCTCGAACCACCTGTTGGCTTTTCGCCATTTCAAGTATTGTCTCTTGAGCGGCTTTCATTTCCGCCTGGCTTTGAAATCGACCAAGTCGCATGACGGCTCCGGTCGCTTCATCGCGTACAAGCAAGGCCTGCGATGCTAGATAGGTATCGTGTTTTAAAAAAAACGCATACACCAGTCCCATCGCGCCAAAGAGAACCGTCGTAGAAACCCAAAGCGGTGCCCAAACGACAACGCCCCGAATGAGGCTTCGAACAACAGGGTTGGAAATAAGTGCACTCATGTGGAATACTGCGAACTCGATTTGGGCAAACTGGAAGTACAACGAAAGCCGTTGGAAAGATACTTGATGAGTGTTCCTCTTGTCGGATCCCATGGCATAGGAAGTGCAAAATCCAACCTAGACCGAATGCAATAGTACAGTCTTGCCGTTTGTCCCATTTCGAAAAGTTTTTTTAAAGTTGGGAGGAGACGGGAGACGGGAGACGGGAGACGGGAGACGGGAGACGGGAGAATTGGAGAATTGGAGAATTGGAGAATTGGAGAATTGGAGAACTGGAGAACTGGAGAATTGGAGGGTGGTGGCGGCGGGGCCTTCAATAACCCATACTCCACCTCCTACCACCGACCACCGACAACTGACAACTAACAACTGACAACTGACAACTGACAACTGACAACTGACAACTGACAACTGACAACGAGGCTCCTTCTTGATTCCTGACTTCAGCAAACGACGTGAACGGCTTTTCCGAGAATTACGGGACCGCAAATTACCGAACTTACTCGTAACCTGCCCTTACAATGTGACGTATCTGACCGGTTTTACCGGCGAGGACGGCTATCTGTTCGCCAATAAAGACACGATCACGATTCTCAGCGATGCACGCTACGAAGAGCAATTGCAGCAAGAATGCCCGCTCGATTCCATTTTCATACGCGGTGCAACGATCACCATGATCGACGCAACCGCCAAATGGTTAGCAACCCAACCGGTAAGTGAGGTCTGCGTCGAATCGCAATCCATTACGCTTGCCCAGTGGGAGAAGCTTACGGGGCAAGTTGAGAAGATTCGATTCGGCTCCTGCAGCGGCGTCATTGAACAACTGCGAGAACGCAAGGACGCTTCAGAGATTGAGGCGATCGAAAGAGCCATTTCCATCGCCGAACGATCTTTTGTTTCGGTTCGAGCTATGTTGACAGGGGACATGTCCGAGAAATCCGTGGCTGACCAACTTGAGTTTTCGATTCGCAAACTCGGCGGCACCGGCAGTGCTTTCAAGTCCATTGTGGGTGTTGGCCCCAGAGCTGCCCTTCCGCATGGACGACCATCCGCCAAACGCATAGACGAGGACGCGTTTGTGTTGATTGACTGGGGCGCCAAAGAGAACCTATACTTGAGCGACATCACTCGAGTGATCGTTACCGGAAAAGCGACCGTCAAGTTTCAGAAAATTTACCAGACCGTATTGGCAGCGCAAGAAGCTGCAATACGAGCGATTCGTCCCGGTATCGTCATGAGTGAGGTCGACGTCATCGCTCGCGGAATCATCGAGAAGGCGGGATTCGGAAAACGATTTACGCATTCGTTGGGCCATTCCTTCGGTCTCCAGATCCACGAATCTGTCCGACTAGCCAAGGGGCAGGAGCGACCGTTGGAAGCCGATATGGTTGTGACCGTAGAACCGGGAATTTATATCCCTGGGGTCGCAGGCGTTCGAATCGAGGATGACGTGCTAGTTACCAAGTCCGGAAATCGCGTTCTGACATCGTTACCCAAACAATGGGAAGAGATTCAGTCATGGTAATTGTTCGTGAAGTTGCGTTAGAAGATCTCGACGCGCTGTGGGATTTGATCGGGCAGGCCAATGCTGGGATGACCTCTCTCAATATTGATAAGGAGCAGTTGGCGGATCGCATTGAGCGATCGCATTTCGCCTTTCGACGATTGACCGAACGCGCCGAAGGAGCTCCTTACGTTTTTGTGATGCAAGATCTCGATAGTGGTCGTTTGGTAGGCACCTCCTGTATATTCTCAAAGATTGGAGGCTTTGAACCGTTTTACGCTTATCGTATTGTCGAGGAAAGACACTACTGTGAACTGCTTAAGCAAACACAAGAGATCAAGTCTCTGCATTTGATAAAAACTCACAACGGGCCAACGGAGATCGGTAGTTTGTTTTTGCGACCTGAGTACCGCGGCCATGGATGTGGCAAGTTGCTCAGCATGTCCAGATTTGCGTACATCCATGCTCATCCAAAACGGTTCGCATCGCAGACCATCGCGGAGATGCGAGGCTTTCTTGATCCGAATGGAGTTAGTCCATTCTGGGAAGCGATCGGGTCCCATTTCTTTAAGATTGATTTTCCTCGGGCGGACTCTTTATCCATGATCGATAAGCAGTTTATTGAGGACCTAATGCCAAAGTATCCGATCTATTTAGAGCTTTTACCCAAGGACGCGATCGACGTCATCGGCACGGTGCACCCTCAGACCAAGCCAGCGCTTGCGATGCTCGAGTCTCAAGGATTTGTGCGTACCGATCAGATCGACATCTTCGACGGTGGACCGGTGGTCCAATGTGCCACACAAAGCATTGCCGCGGTTCAGGCAACCGGCAAGTTTTCGGTCTCGCAAGAAAGCGGCCGCAAAGGTTGGCCTGATCAAAACGATGGGCAACGCATTCCGAAAGCCATAGTCACAACTTCGGAATCACCATTCGTTGCAGTTCAGTGCGACGCGACCATCCAGGAGGATCGCGTGTCAGTGGATTCTTCCGTCATGAATGCGCTAAAATTGCAGCCTGGCGACTCGGTTTACGTCATGACTCCATAAGGACCTGTCCCTCGCTTACGCATCGGGTTGGGACACCATTGCCCTTACCGAGGTGCCATAATCCAAGCCGTTGCAACTGCAAAGAGCGTACAACCAAAGCAAACGATTTCCCAAAGGCTACCAATCGCTTCGATGGGAAAGAAAGCTTGTGTCATGGAAAGAGCACCTTTTATTTAAGCAACACCGACGGACGGAAAACTAGCTGGACGTACCAAGTTGGTCCATCTTCACTCTTCAAAAAGCGTTTCAGTTTCATTGCGAAATTCTTCATTGGAATTTCCTCCGACATGATGTATTGCGATCTGCAACAGAACAAACTGTAGATTCCGACGTCATGCCCATGACCTCGAAGCCTACGGGGCAAGTGGGCAATTTGCCTTGCAACACATGTTCCACATTGGAACTACAATAGAAACCTAGGACGTCCACTGGGCCAGTCAAATTTTGAAAAGCAAGAAGTTTAAGGTTTTTCGGGAAAAGAAGAGATTTTGCGATTACTTGCATCAATTGCGTGGAGGGAAGTGCAGGTTTTTAGGATTGTGAGGATGAGTGTAGCACAGCACTCCGTGCTGTGATTCTCGTGCTGTGATTCTCGACAGGGAGTGTCGAGTTTCACTTGGCCTACCACCGCCCCACAATCGTATGCAGTCCATCCTGGTCCTTGACCCCTGGCAGGCATCGTTCAAGGTAGGGTGCTTCGCTCGCAAAAATCACATAAGTGCCTGACAACAAAACCGTCGGATCGCTCCCTTTCTTGCCGATCATATTGGTCCACGTCAATTCTTCCGTGATCTGTTGCGAGTTGTTGGTGCGGGCTTGTCTGAAAGAGAAACCATCCAAAAAGTATTGTCCCAGCGACGTTTGGTCAGCCGACGGCGAATCTGCGGGGGGAACGAGTGGCTGGGTTTTGTACTCCTTTTGCAAAGCGAGTGCGGCATCGTCCTTGGAAATGGCTTCGCACTTCGTTCTATCTCCAGGTCCCACATTGGAAGCGATGAAGCATTCGTCCTTCGGTCCTACAAACACCACCTTATTCCACTTGAAATTGGAGGTGTTGAAAATGGCCGGTCCATTCAAAATCGGATCGTGTTCAAAACCTCGCTTAAGAACAGGGAGCTTTTTCAAGGGATGCGTGATGGAAAACTGGGTCTGCGAACGGGGAGGCAAGATACCGCGATACAGTTGCATTCCATCGACTTCGAATTGCTCGCAATCCGGAAGATTGGCATAGGAATTTACTGTCATAGGGACAAATTGCGTTTCTTTCCCAATGCTAAGCCCCTGGTTCGAAACGGTTGCAGCAAAGTAACTCTGTCGTGACCATACCATCCCGTCCCCATTCTCATCGACAAACGAAAGAGACCGCATTCGCGAGACTGCGCCAAGACCATCTTTGAGAAGCCCGTAACTAAACAAGAAGAAGGTGCAAATGGCAGCGGTCAGCGGCATCAAGACGACAAGCCAAACCCGGCGTTTGTGTCGATGACTCCAATACATGATGCCAGGTGCCGCTACACCTACGAACAAGACAACGAAAATCAAAAATGGAATCGCCGGTGTTCGCCCAACCGATGGAATAAGCCAATCCCAAAAATCATTACCAACTCCCTGCGAAAACCTGCTCGTCCGATTGACGGAATCAACCATCACTTGAGATGTTGTTGCCTTGCTTTTGTCTTCCCAGACACTGGAATTGTCAGAGCGGCGCCGATTGTCCAAATACACGATTCCAAACCCGTGACGGACCAGGATTGGTTTCTTCAGCTCGACTGAATCTTGCGAACTTGAGCCTTCACTTTGCGGGGCCAAACCTTGCGTCTGCGGAGTGGAATCGATTAGGTCGTCGTAGATCCGACTGATAAAGATACTTGGCGAAGCGAGTTTCCAATCGACATAAAACTTGCCTACTTCCAACAGGTCCTTTAAAAGTGAATTGGCGCTTTCGTAAAAATAATAAGGCACGACGTTTTTATTTAGCCCCCAATTGTTCAGGCTGTTTCCTCCATCCAAGACCGATTTCCCTATGGATAACTGGAAGCGATCCCAAAGGGTATTCTCCAGCATATCCAAGCTCGGAGGCTCAAAGTCCGATGGCAATAGAATCTTCGTTTTCGTTTTGGAACTTGATGGGTTTTTTTGGCTACTGTTATTGGACTCGCCAATTTGTCTCGACATGTCAATCGGCAAATAGTTGGCAACGGCCGACGCGGAACTCACTTTATTGATTGCTAGGTATCCGCCAGCCAAAACATATTGGTTGAGGCACGCTTGCCCTGCGGCGTCCAAACGGGCAAGGTCGTCAAAGCCGATAGAAACATGTTCAAGATTGCTGAGCAAAAGCCAATTGGATGGCATATTGCGAATATCACCGAAAGCACTCGCTTGCTGGACGCCATCCGCGATCGTTTCCTGCGAAAACCAATTTCCGGTTCGCGACATTTCGACGAGAGCCTCTTGGCGATGAGAATCATCTTTCGACGACTCGGTGGAAATGAGAATTAGGTTTTTGCACTCTCTGCCACCAGCGCGCCCGTTGTATACAGAAACTCGCTGTCCAGGCAATTTCCGCCCGTTGAGAGTAGCGGTGATACCGAATTGATTTCTTCGAAAACCTGTCAGTCCATTATCTTCAAGTAGGAAGTTGCCGAGCGTTTCGCCGTTTGCTTCCCTCGTTCCATTCTCAATTGGAATGTCAACGCACGTTTTTGCGTCGGTCCCTTCCGAATAGATGGACGGACCCATGATGAGTCTCAACATTCCGTCTCTTTTGAATGTGAGTCCTTTTCGTGGAACGACTCGAACGCGAACGGGACAGTATCCCGGCCTACCAAACCAATTTGGAAAGGACACATAGATGGACACGTCACCGGTATCGCCACCGAGACCATGAGTAATAAGATGTTCACGTTTGAACTGACTTAGATCCAAGTTCTGTGCTCTGCTAGCCATGGAACAAACGACCCATGCCGAGAAAAGAAAGAACAAGCGAACAGAGCTACGGAAGTAATTCTTTGCGGGCACGATAGTGTCTAATAGGTTTATCCAATGCTTCCGCAATCCGAAGTTAGATTGCGACCCCAATCGCGATTATAGGAATTTTTACCCCATGCGTGTTGCAGTCCCACCAATTAATCGATCCAACAAGAAGTCGAATTGACGCTCTATGAACTCAGATAAAATCCCAACCTGGCCTACATGGGTCTTGCGGACTGCGGCGGTTTACAACCTGGCGTGGGGTGCCTGGGTTGTACTATTTCCCAACCACCTGTTCGATCTAACCGGCATCGACCGCCCAAACTACCCAGGAATTTGGCAGTGCGTCGGATTGATCGTTGGGGTTTACGGCATCGGATACTGGCTTGCCGCCAGGGACTTCGTCAGGCATTGGCCGATCGTACTGGTTGGCTTCATCGGGAAAATACTTGGTCCCATCGGATTCCTGCAGAGTGCCGTCACCGGGCTTTTGCCATGGTCCTGGGGACTTACAATATTTTTCAATGATGTGGTGTGGTGGCTACCATTCTCCGCCATGCTCTACATTGCGGTGAAATTTCACAATGCACCAAGAAGTAACTCCCCAAAAAGTGACGAATCGGAATCGTCAACGGTTGAATCGGTTAGTCGTCGCACCACGGTTTCCAATGGCCGAAACCTATGGGAATTGGGATTGCATAACAAACTCCTTTTGATTTTCGTTCGGCACGCAGGCTGCACCTTTTGCCGCGAAACACTTAACGAACTGAAAGGCGAATTACCAGGATTGGAATCTCAAAGAATCACGCCAGTAGTCGTTCACTTAGGGACACCGGAAGATGGCCAAAGGATGCTAGATCGGGCGGGACTGCAAGCGACACTTCACGTTTCCAATCCGAACGCAGACCTATATCGTGCCTACCAACTCAAGCGAGGCCAATTGTCGCAACTGCTGGGGCCACGCGTCTGGTGGCGTGGTTTTCAGTCCGCAATCCTCAAAGGGCATGGAACGGGACCGCTGGTTGGCGATGGATTTCAATTGGGTGGAGCGTTCCTGGTCGAAAACGGTAGAATCACCAAATCCTTTCCAGCCAAAGACGCCGCAGACAAAGTTCCGTTCGAGTGCTTGCTCGAATAACCCAATCCCAAATCAGTCCAGTCAACATGCCAAGCTCCGCTGAATTAGAACCCCTCAGCCTTCAAAACGTCAGAACGCTACTCGAAAGACAAGGGATTGACGAGGGCTCTCCCCCAGCACTCGATGACAAACGGATTTTGCAAGCAGCCTTAGGCTTAGCCACCATCTTGCAACAACGGGCCAGCCAGTTGCAGACTCCACAAGAGCGACGCCAACAAGCCGAACTCGATCGGATGCTGCAGCATCCGGAGGATAAGGCTACGCTGACACAGATCACGGATCAAAGCTTTCGTAGTATGTTACCCGGTCGTGTCGTAGATCAAATGGTTCACATTCTCGATGTCCAGGGTGTACCGCGATTCTTTAGCGTCTTCGATCAAGCACTCCTCAAGGGATTCCAGTCCTTTGGCGAGTATTTGCCCGGTGTCGCGGTTCCCATGGTCAAAGAAAAGATGCGCAAAGAAACCGCCAACGTGATTCTGCCAGCGGAACACGACAAGCTTTGCGGACACCTGCGCGAACGCTCGCAGGAAGGCTTGCGAATGAACGTCAATTTTCTCGGCGAAGCCATCCTGGGCGAACGCGAATCCAGTCGTCGTCTCGACCGTTATCTAGCGGCCCTGCAATTGCCCGAAATCGAATGCGTCTCGATCAAGATATCAACGCTCTATTCGCAAATCTCCCCGTTAGCCCGCAAACACTCGATTCGGACCGTCTCCGATCGATTGGAGTTGCTTTACCGGGCTGCCGCCAAAGAATTGTTCGTGCGAGCGGATGGCCAGAAAATCCCAAAGTTTGTGTATCTCGACATGGAGGAATACCGCGACTTGCATTTGACCGCCGAAATCTTTATGCACACCCTTTCCCGCAAAGGCATGGAAAACGTTCGCGGCGGGATTGCGCTCCAAGCGTACATTCCAGACTCGTCATTGGTGCAAGAAACCATCACGCAGTGGGCTGTGGATCGATTTAAAACAGGTGGCTCGCCGATCACAATAAGGATTGTCAAGGGAGCCAATATGGAGATGGAACGGGTCGAAGCGTCCATACGCGGTTGGCCCCAAGCCCCATATCGTTCCAAAATCGACACGGACGCAAACTACAAGCGAATGGTGCGCTACGGGTTGAAACCTGAACATAGCCAAGCAGTCCGACTGGGTGTCGCTTCCCATAACTTGTTTGATCTGGCCTACGGCATGATGCTCGCAGCGTCGCAGGGGAACGTCGACCGCGTTCAGTTCGAAATGCTTGAGGGAATGGCCAATCATCAGCGCCGAGCAATGTTTGAATTAAGCGGTAGCGTTCTGCTTTACGCACCCGCCTGCCAACGCGAAGAGTTTATCAACGCGATCGGCTACCTTGTCCGCCGAATGGACGAAAACACGGGCCCTGATAATTTCTTAAGGCACGCATTCAAAATATCGGCTGGTAGTGCCACTTGGCAGCGACTCGAAAATGGATTTCTCGAATCGGTCGAACGCATCGATACCGTCTCCGTTCAGCCTCGACGTCAGCAAGATCGGCGCATTGCCCAGGTGATGCCTCCCAGGCCCGCCAACTGGCAATCACTAACTAATGAAGCCGATACGGATTTCTCCTTGGTGGCCAACGCTCACTGGGCTCAAGCTATCATCGGACAGTGGCAGCCACTCTGCGACTCTCGTGCCTCCATCATTCCATTATCCATCGGCAGCCAAGAACGGGAAGGAAAGGGAAACGTCTACGAGTCCTTGGACCCATCTCGCCCAGGAACCATCGCAGCCAAATACAAACAGGCCGACGAATCGCAAATCCGTGAGGCAGTCGACTGTGCCAGCAAGGACCCATCCGGCTGGGGATCCCTCGAGCCAAACGAGCGCTATCGTATCTTACGCAACGTCGCGCAGGAGCTTCGAATCGCCAGAGGCGATCTGATCGGAGCGGCCATCGCAGACGCGGGCAAAACGATTCCGGAAAGCGACCCCGAAGTAAGTGAAGCCATCGACTTCGTGGAGTTCTATGCCCGATGCGCACTCGAACTGCAACGCGATCCTCAATTAAAAGCCAAGCCTGCAGGGGTCGTGGTCGTTGTCAGCCCGTGGAACTTCCCAATCGCGATCCCGTGCGGCGGTATCGCAGCGGCCTTAGCTGCGGGCAATACGGCTATTCTGAAACCGGCTTCCGATACGGTTTTGCCCGCATACGTCTTGTGCCAATGCTTCTGGCGTGCTGGCGTTCCTCGCGAAGCGTTGCAGTTTGTTCCA
>JANPNA010000015.1:0-5076 GCA_031427235.1 Pirellula sp. | reverse complement strand
CAAGATCGATTGAATCACTTTGCCATGGACATCGGTCAGTCGGAAATCGCGGCCTGCGTAGCGGTATGTTAATCGCTCATGGTCGAGACCCAACACGTGCAAGATGGTGGCGTGCAGGTCGTGAACGGAGACAGGATTCTCTACCGCTCGAAAGCCGAAGTCGTCCGTTGCGCCATAGACTGTTCCTCCCTTCGTTCCGCCTCCAGCCATCCAAAGGGAATAACCCCAGTGATTGTGGTCCCGACCCTGCGCAGCCCCAGAACCATTTTGTTCCATCTCTACGGTGGGCGTCCGACCAAACTCACCAGAGCATACGATCAGCGTTTCGTCCAGAAGCCCGCGTTGCTTGAGGTCGATGATGAGAGCTGCAAGACCCTGATCACACTCTTTCGCAACCTTTCGATGCTCCACTTTGATGTTGGAGTGGCTGTCCCACGGTTGCAAGTTACCGTGCCATATTTGAACAAATCGTACGCCGCGCTCGACGAGCCGTCTGGCCATGAGTAGTTGTCGATTTTGCGGACCGTCACCATAAAGTTTTAGGATGTGTTCCGGTTCTTGTTGCACGTCGAAGGCGTCGGTGGCTTCGATCTGCATCCGATACGCTAACTCGAAGGACCGAATGCGGGCTTCGATGGATGCTTCTCCAGGTCGTGTCGCCATGTGCCTCGCATTTAGCTTTTGGAGCAGATCGAACTGCTCCTGTTGTTCTCGCGGTGTAAGTCTCAGATTTCGAATGTGTGCGATAAGCTTAGTTGGGTCGGCGTTCGATGTGTCCACATGTGTCCCTTGAAAAGCGCCTGGTAAAAACGCCGATCGCCAGTTGCCGGCACCGCCAACGGGCAAACCGCCCGGGCATAGGGCAATGAAACCGGGTAGATTCTCATTGTCGGAGCCCATCCCCCACGTCAGCCATGAACCAATGCTGGGGCGCACCAGCCGCTGATCCCCCGTATTCATCAACATCAGCGACATTTCGTGACTTGGCAGTTCCGCGTACATGGATCGAATGACAACCATCTCATCGACACACTTCGATAAATGGGGAAAAAGATCGCTCACCGGAATTCCGCTTTGTCCGTGCTGCTGAAAAGTAAACGGAGACGGAAACGCAACCCCAGTCTTCCGCTCCGTCTGCAGGTTGTCGAAAGGCAGCATCTGACCTCCGCGTTTTGTCAGCTCGGGTTTGGGATCGAAGGTGTCGACCTGGGACATGCCGCCATTCAAAAAAATATGAATCACATGCTTCGCACGACCTGGAAAGTGCAAGCTCGAGGAAGCTGCAAGGCTTTCGCTACAAAGCATGTCCGCCAACGCGATCGATCCCATTCCCATGCCACAACGGCTCAGGAAATTGCGTCTTCCGAGTGATTTCTCATGAATCATTGTTTTGTTTCTCGACTCAATCCACAAAGATAAATTCATTCGATGCCAACAGAGCATGGGCTAAGCGTTGCCATGCATTGGATGTTGGTGCTTTTGATGCGGCTAAAATACTGTTGGACCGAACGAACTGAATTGCCATATCCACTTCTTCAGGCTCCGGATTGCGGCTGAATAAACGGCGATAGAGCCACTCGACTCGTTGTGTGTCTGTCTCGCCAACGGCCGATGGCAACAAACTCGCTAACTTGAGAGCCCTGTCTTGAATAAACTCCGAGTTCAGCGCGAAGAGCATTTGTTGCGGAACTGTCGTATCTGGGCGTTTGACAGTGCATGCGTTTGGGTTTGCTCCGTCGAAGGTGCTGGCTAAATTCGACACGATATCGCGATTGATAAATCCATAGACGCTTCGACGAGGAATCGCTGGATTTGCATTCATGTCAAACGGACGACCGCCTAGATCCATGTTCAATTCACCCGAAACCGCAAGCATCGCGTCCCGCATCGATTCCAACTCCATTCTTCGACGCGGCATTCGCCAAAGAAAATCATTTTCGGCGTCGATCGACCGAGACTTTTCGTCCTCCACGGCCCCCTGCTGATAGACTTCCGATAGCATTATTCTTTTATGCAGAGCTTTAAGAGACCAACCCTCCTCGTAAAACGTCTCGGCCAAGTAGTCCAGTAACTCCGGGTGAGTCGGAGGACGACCACGTGTTCCGAAATCGTCCGCAGTCCTAACTAAACCTTCACCGAAGTGGTGTTGCCAAACCCAATTGACAATCACTCGCCGAGTCAATGGGTTATTCCTCGCAACGATTGATTGTGCCAAGCCTAGTCGACGCTTGCCATCTCGATATGGCGGATCCGCTTGCTGGTCGCTGGGCAATGACAATGCAGAGAGGAACCTTGGTTGGACTGGTTCACCGCGAGCCAGCGGGTTTCCTCTCAGTAAAACAAAGAAGTCCTTGGGTTGTGTGCTCTCTTGTAGCACCATGGCCCGAGGGGGAGAACCTGGGGCTGAAAGGTGGTGTTCGTGAATCGCACCGCGTTTGCCGCCCAGCGCATCGGATATCGTTCGATTGAGAATTTTCACCGCAAGTTCATCCGGAGGATTCGTTGGCGTATCTTCGCCGTAGAGGTGGCGTCGAAGCTGCCTGTAGACAGGGCTATTGATGGCCAGATGTTTGGTATCTTCGTCCGGAACCACACTCTCTTGGGAAACTGCTTCAAGCGACGACTGCCTCAATGCTTGTATCCATTCTTGCTGAACCTCGGCAAAGAGTCCTCCGTACGCATCCGCCACGTCAGCCATCGACTGGGGCTGTTTTTTTGAGATCGACTCGAGAACGCGAGGATTCCATCTGGGTGGCTTTGCTGCTAGCCGGTGCAACTCAGGAGGTTTCACGGTCTCGTTGTTTTCCTTTTCATGCAACTGAATCCAGTCAGCCGCCAACTGGCCGAAATTCTCCGTAGCTATTTTGGATAGACTCAGCCATGGCCCAAATACGGGATCATCCTCGCGCAACGATGCTAGATAGGAACGCCAGCGATTCAGCACCAGCGGACGAACGTCGTCGGTACGATAGGAAAGAAAATTCGTGGATAAATCTTGTTCTGGTGTCCCCTTGGCTAGTTCGCGAAGGTAAAGCCCGACCTGGATCCGAAGTCGATTTCGCATGACGTCGCTCTGATCGCGAGCCATATCATCGTATTGGACCTCCAGGTCCTGTAGGTTGCGTTGGTATTCTACAGTCGGTGAAGTGTCAGGTAGCTCGCCTATGACCGGCAACGAATCGGGCGCACTGCTGTTGGCTAGAGTTGCGTAGAGCGAGTAATAGTCCGTCGTCGGAATCGCGTCAAATTTGTGATCGTGGCATCTTGCGCATGCAACCGTTAGTCCCATCAAGCCACGTGAGACCACATCGATCTGATCGTCGATCACGTCATGATGATTGCGGTACTGCATTCCGACGGTCAGAAACCCCAAGGCGGCATGGGATGGGTCGTTTTTGTAAAGCCCCAATTGATCGGCGGCGATTTGCTCCGTTACGAAACGGTCATAGGGCAGATCCCGGTTGAAGGCGTTAATGACATAGTCGCGATAGGTGTAGGAAAAAGGAAAAGAGGTAAACCCAATAGCGCTACCACCATGCGTGTCTGCATACCTTGCGATATCCAGCCAGTGTCTGCCCCATCGCTGGCCATAGGCGGGAGAATCAAGCAATCGTTCGAGAAGCCCAGGATAAGCATCGGACGAATTGTCGTTGACAAACGCCTCGACTTCCTCCCAAGTAGGAGGTAGGCCGGTTAGATCGAGGGACACACGCCGAATCAACTGATGGCGGCTTACGGGAGGTGTCATGACGAGCCCTCGCGAATCCCGAGCTTTTGCGATGAACCGATCGATATCGGTTGAATACTTGTCGCGATTGTTTAAATGGGATTCCTCGGTGAACGTTTGCTGAGGAACCTTCGGTTTGGTGATTGGCTTAAACGCCCAGTGCCCTTCGTAATGCGCTCCTTCCTCCAGCCATTGGCGTATCAAAGTGATTTGCTTTTGGCTCAGTCTTTTGCCGGTTTCGGCTGGCGGCATACGCGCGTCATCGTCCTCGGATGCGATACGTTGAAACAACTCGCTTTCCACCGTCCCAACGATGGCATGAACCTTTGCGTTACGTTCCACATCTAGACGCAGATCGCCCTGTCGTTTGCTGGCATCGGGACCATGGCATTGGAAACAGTATTCCGCAAGAATCGGGCGAATCTGTCGATTGAATTCAACCCCGCCTGCGTAACTTTCGCCCGAAATAGCTATCAGCAAACAGATTGCCAAGCTAGAAGCCAAGGATTGCTTTGTAATTTCGCTTGGGAAAGGTAGGGCTCTTCCGCCGAGCAGGACTTGCATAGTGAGCTTCATTTAGGGTGGGATTGAAACCATGACAGAGCGGCTTGAAGCTGCTCGTTCACCGCAACAAGTATTCGATATTACTCAACGCGCACCAAACGGCGCTCGGATCCGAAGGGTAGCCAAGCGGTGGCAACTTGCGATCCTCAATCAGTATACCAGGAGGAGGCACCCATGCGCACTCCGAAGTTGGATTTGGGAAATCCAAATGGCTTATTGAGGAACGAAGGCGACCAGGCAAGAATTCGAAAGGAATTTCTAGGGCCGAAGGACTATAATGCAAGCTGTATAATGCAAACTGTAGGTCATAAGCCTTGCTGAATTCGTGGGAATTCAGTTCATTTCTAAAGTCTTACAAATTCAAAAATGGACTGCCGGTCAACCCAAGACGTCATGCATACGTTTACCGATAACCTGTTTCGTTTGGTAAACGAGAACTTCGTCGACTTAAAGACCGCCGAAGAGTTCGCACCTCATCCCGAACAATTGCGAAGCAAGGCTCACGGAGTCACCGTCAAATCCGACGGCCTTATTTCTCGAATCAGGAGAACATAAAAAAAGAGTACGTCGCAGTTTCAGAAAGCGACGTCTCCTCGTGCCTCGGCTATGATCGCATGAGCCGCGTGACCACGATTTATTGTTCGTACTTAAGTAAAGCAGCTAGCGGCAGCATTTTGGCCTCGAATGAACTTGCGATGGCGATTGGCTGCCGATTCCTTTAGGCTTTTGGGGGAGCCGGCAGCTCCGCCACGACCAAAGTACTTTCGGAAGCCCCACACCAAGTC
>JANPNA010000014.1:0-43309 GCA_031427235.1 Pirellula sp. | reverse complement strand
TCGTCGGTTGCGGATACCGCCTCAGCAAGTCGTCTTCCCATTCGTCCAAACTGACCAAAGGATGACTATTCAATGCATTATTGTTCATTGGGTTATTGGCCTGCATAGCTAGGTCTCGTCGTATGCTACTCTTGTTTTCGGTTTCGAAATTGATCGATCGACACGGCCGCGATAATAATGACTCCGATCATGATGTCTTGGGTCGCGTTGACAACCCCCAATTGATCGCAGCCACTCGAAATAACCCCCATGATGGTCGCGCCAGCTAACGTACCAAGCACGGACCCGCGTCCACCGCTCAAACTGCCGCCGCCGATCACCACCGCTGCAATAAACTTCAATTCTTTCCCAATACCTTCGCCGGGATTGGCCATTCGTAACAACGAAAAGGAGTAAAGTCCCGCTATGCCAAATAACACGCCAGCCAGCGCGTAGACGTACAATTTCGTCGCAAAAACGTTGACGCCACAAAGTCTGGCCGTCCCCTCGTTCGATCCTACGGCTAGCACATGCCTTCCAAAAACAGTCAACGACAAGATAATCGCCACTACGACGGAAATGGCCAATGCAAACCAAACACCGCTTGGAATATTGGGAAACCACCCAAACCAATGTGGCGGTGCGGTGCTCGTGAATTTGGAAAGCCATTCCGGTATCCGCTGGCGATCCACAAATACCGTCGAACTATTGGCTAAGTGCTTGGCTATCCCTAGAAAAATAGTCATCGAACCTAAGGTTACGATGAAGGGTGGGATGCGAAGAACTCCGATAAACAATCCATTGAACAATCCACAAACGGCTCCAGTTCCAACGGCTGCAATCACCGCAATGGCGACTGGGCAATCCGCATTGAGCGTGCAGGCAAGCACTGTAGCACAAAGCATACTTGCCGTTCCAGCCGACAAATCAATGCCGCCCGTCATGATGACCAACGTCATGCCTAACGCTGCTACCGCCACCGGAGCGGCAAACACCAAAATGACACGCGCGTTGCGAATCTCGATGAATCGGCCCTGTCCCCAAATTTGGTCTGCGATCGCAAAACCCAGCGTGACCAGGACGAGTGCCAGCAACGGCCCCAGACGCTCCATCCACAACCGCCAACTGGATTGCGAAAGAACTCTTATCTCTACGGTCTCAGTTGGTATTGCACTCACTCCGAATCCTTCTCTTGTTCGATCTCCTTGTCCGAGGCAACTGCTACTGACAGGACTTCGTTTTCCGTCCAGTCGCTTGCTCGCCGCAACTCGCGAAGTTTGCCTCGCGACATTACCCCAACTGTATCGCAAACAGCCAGCAGTTCCGGCAAATACGAGCTAACAAAGATGATACTCTTGCCCTCTCCCGCAAGCTCCCCCATCAGACCGTAAATCTCTGCTTTTGTTCCGACATCAATGCCTCGCGTAGGTTCATCCAGCAGCAAAACACTTGCGTCTTGATGCAGTACACGAGCGATGGCGACTTTCTGTTGGTTGCCGCCAGATAATTGGCCAATGGGTTGTTCAGGACTGTGAGCTTTGATCGATAATCGTTGCATCCATTTCCCAACGGCCTCATGTCGACTCTTTAGCCTCAAGAGTCCGCAAAAGCTGTATCGCCTGATAGCGGACAGACTCAAATTGTCCGCGATCGAAAGCTTTTGAGCCAAGCCTTCCCCTTTTCGATCTTCGGAAACCAGGCCAAATCCCGCCCGAATTCGAGCGCTGGGTCGTGCCGCCGGAAAGAGGTCATTCAACCGGACTCGTCCTCGCTCCACGCGATCAAGCCCAAACAGACAGCGTAGTGTTTCCGTTCTCCCCGCCCCGATCAAGCCAAATAAACCCAGAATCTCGCCCCGACGCAATTGGAGACTGACATCCCGGGGTATTTTGCGTCCCGCCAATCGATCCACGTGCATCGCTGACTCACCGATCGTATGCGGTACGGTCGGGAAAAGATTTTCAACGCTTCGGCCTATCATTAGCGACACAATTTGCTTATCTGTCGTCTCCTTGAGGGAGCCGGTGCCAGCCGTTTGACCATCGCGAAGGACCACATATCGTGTGGCAATTTCGCGTATCTCCTCAAGAAAATGACTGATGTAAATAATGGCCAGCCCCTGTTCCTGCAATCGTTTGATGATCGCGAACAAATGCTGGACATCATGTCGCGACAACGAGCTAGTCGGCTCATCGAAGATCATGACTCGGGCGTCCGAAACCAGGGCTCGTGCGATTTCGACTAACTGTTGGACGCCGATGGACAAAGAACCGACCCGGCGTTGCGGGCTCAAGTCAGCGTGCCCCAGGAGCGCAAGAGCGCGACGCACCTTCTCTCGTTGCTCGACGGTTCGTACGAACCCAAAACGACTGCGCTCGCAACCGAGCATGATATTGTCTTCCACCGATAAATCGCGGGCCAAATTCAGCTCTTGATAAATCATGGCGACGCCAGCTCTCCTGGCATCTACAGGTCGCGAAGGCTGGAACGGTTGGCCATTCAAATGCAAGGAACCTGAATCGGGGGCATGCGCGCCCGAGAGTACTTTCATCAGCGTACTTTTACCCGCTCCGTTCTCGCCGATTAGAGCCAGCGTTTCACCACCAAAGGCTTCCAAGGACACATCGCGCAAGGCTTGTGTCGCGCCAAAGCGTTTGGCGATCCTATCCATGACCAACAGGGGACCGCGATCGTTGACGGATAACTTGCTGATAATCGCCTCGCTAGTGTTGTGCAGGTCGCAGCAATCGATCGTAAGGCGATTTGCCCTGATTCTCCGGGGTGGCAACATACTCGCCTGTTGAAAGGATTGGTTCGACAGCTTCTTTTCGAATGTGTTTTGTCAGCGCCAAAACCGATTGCCGACCCATTTCGAATGGGTCTTGCAACACGATGCCAGCCACTGTGTTTTCGCTCATACCACGGATCAACGTGTCGCTTGGATCAAACGCAACGAACTTCACTTTTTTAGCCAGACCGGTTTGAACGAGCGCCTCAAGTACGCCGTTGCAATTCGGTTCACATACGGCGAAGATGCCGGTAACTTGATCTCGATACTTGTTCAGTAATTGTGTTGCTTTGGCAAGCGCCTCTTCTGTTTTAGTACCAGCGTATTGGTCGGACGAGAGCACTTCGATCCCTTTTTCTTTCGCCATGGCTTCCAGGAAACCCTCTTCGCGTTGCGCCGTGCTCTCGCTGCCAGGATTGTAACGAAGCAGGATCACCTTGCCTTGATGCCCAATGGCATCCGCAAGACATTCGCCAGCCAAAACGCCACCTCGATGGTTGTCCGTCGCGACGTAGCTAACAACCTTTGGCCCCTTGCCGAGCCCGCTGTCAAAGATCACGACTGGGATGTTCTCGGCGTTGGCTTCGGAGACCACGTCCATCAACGACTGCGAGTGGTTCGGGGCTAATACGATTCCATCCACGCGATTGGTGATGAAGTTTTTTACAACTGCAATCTGGCCAGCGGTGTCGGCTTCGGTTTCTGGCCCCTTCCAGAGAACTTCGACGTCACCCACTTCCTTGGCGGCTGCTTCCGCCCCAGCGTGTACCGAACGCCAAAACTGGTGGCTGGTGCCTTTGGGAATGACTGCGATCCGAAGCTTGCCATCCTTCGCTTGGACGCGAGGCTTACTGGCACCCGTAGGAGAAGGTTCGCAGCCCGTAAAGGAGAAAAGTACGGCATACAAGACAAACGATACAACTCGAGCAGCATGGAAGGAATGCAGCATGAATACTACCTTTATTACATTTAACATTGACTACTTGAAATCACCAGCTCGAATGATAACAAGTTTTTTCGGGTCGATGAACTTCCGAAAGGCTTCGCGAACATCCTCGGCTTTCAAATTCGCAATTCGGGTTTCCTGCTCCGCGTCAAACGCAAAGGTCCTACCCAAATTCAAATTCGATGCCAATTGGCCCGCTATCGCTTGATCTGCTGACCTGGAGATTTTGAGCGATTCCAAAAACGCTTTTTTCGAGTCGGCCATTTCCAGCTCCGTGGGTCCGTCCTTGATAAATCGCGTCAGCTCCTCCATGGCCGCCACCTCGACCGCATCTATGTTTCCAGGATTCGTAATCGCATTGATCGTGAATCTCGCATCCGAACCTCGCGAGGGAACGGTGATCGAACTTGTCACGCCGTAGGAAAGCCCTTCCTTTTGTCGGATACGATCACCCAGTCGCGACGACAAAGTCCCACCGCCTAGAATGAAATTACCAATTTGCAATGGAATGGTCGATGGCGATTCGTCATTCAAGGTGAACGACAGTCCGGCCAAGAAAACCGCGTTGGCCTTATCAGGCGTAACGATGTTGTCCTTGGAACCGGCGACATCGGTCTTGGCTGCCCGCTCGATCGATTTGAAACCGGTATTGGATTTCCAGTTATTCAAGATTCTCTCGATGGCCGGGACGACTTTCTCAGGTTCAAAGTCACCCACGATCCCGATCTCGACAGTCCCAGCCGATAGCTGCTTGTTGTAGATATCGACAACCTGTTCCAAGCTTACATTTTTAACGTCCTCGATGCTCTCACTGGTCGTCGGTACGTATCGCACGTCCCCTTTCGAATAGAGCGAAAGGGATCTTGCAAGTTGGACGCCCGCTAGGGCAGCAGGGTCGTAAAGCATCTCTGTCATTCTTGACGAGGATCGAAGCTTCATCTGTTCGAAGTCATCGCTACCAAAGGCAGGGCTCCTCAAGATTTCGCCTAACAACTCGATACCCGCTACGAGTGATTCTCGTTTGGCGGTCACGGACAAACTGAGCTGTCCAGCCGATCCACCACCTCCGCCGCCACCGCCTCGACCACCACGGCCTCGGCCAACCCCCCCGCCACCGGCAAAGATCTGAACCCCCAATGCGTCCATCTTTTCTTGCAGAACCTGTCGGTCCATGGTCTTGGTGCCCGACATCATCAACATCGGTAACATCCCTGCCGCAGTATTCATGCCTTTGAGAGACTCTTCGTTACCGTAGTGTAGCGTCATAGAGAAGGACACTGTCTCTCCGCGATTCTTCTTGGGAATCATCGCGACTTTGATTCCATCGACTTCCGTTCGTTTGGTTCTGGCATCCAAATTCTCTGGGGTTGGGTCAAAGGATTCACCCGCCAAACCCGCAGTGCCGCCTCGGTAGTCTTTTACGATGTCAGCGATGGAGGCCACCCCAGGCACAGTCAATCGCTGTGGCGAGTCTGCAGGAATAAAAATCCCAACCGTTCGGTTGTACTTCTTGAAGTAAGTCTTGGCCACACGGTTGACATCGTCGAGCGTTACCGTCGCGAGTCGATCCCGCTGCAAAAAGAACAATCGCCAATCTCCGATCGCGCTGGCCGAGCTAAGCGTTTGAGCCATCGTGGCTGCATTCGACAGTGTCTGCTCCGTTCGGCGTTTGGCTCGAATTTTCGCCCGCTCGATTTCGTCCGTTTTCAACGTTGTGTTCTCAATTTCGTCGAGGGTCTTAAGCAACAGGTCGTTTACCTTTTCGAGCTTGCCTTCGGCTGGTTGGGCCGAGAAAGAAAAGAGGCCAGGATCGTGTGAGTTGTCGGCAAAAGCACTTGCACTGGTAGCTAGCCGAGTTTCGACGAGGACTTGATCGAGCAAGCCGACTTTGTCTTCCGAGAGGACGCTGGCTAGGATTGAAAGCGGAGCCCAGTCGGGGTGTGACGCAGCCGGAATGTGGTAGACGACGTTGATCGCTCCTACACTGCCGACGCGACGAAGCACGACGGACCGTTCGCCGTCCTGCGGTGGCTCTTCGGTATAAGTTGGGTCGAGCCGTCGCTCCGGTTTCGGAATGGAACCAAGGTATTTGGTCGCGTACTCCAATGCTTTGGCTTCTTCAAACTTGCCCGTGACCACCAGAACTACATTGTCGGGCTGATAGTATTTGCGATAGAAATCCTGCAGGTTGTTGATGGGAACTCGTTCGATATCAGAACGATTGCCGATCGTGCTCTTGCCATAGTTGTGCCATTCGTAAGCGACCGCTTGGACTCGTTGTGAAAGCACACCCTGTGGGCTGTTTTCCCCACGTTCGAATTCGTTGCGAACCACGGTAAACTCGGACATCAAGTCTTCGCGTTTGATGTAGCTATTGACCAACCGATCGGACTCCATGTGAATCGCGAAGTCCAGATTCTCATCCGTGGCGGGCAGTGTTTCAAAATAGTTGGTTCGGTCGACGTTGGTGGTGCCGTTGAAACTGGCTCCGTGATCTCGCAACGCTTTTGGAACTTCTGGAAACGTAGGTGTCCCTTTGAAGACCAGGTGCTCGAGCAGGTGCGCCATTCCCGCTTCGCCGTATCCCTCATGGCGAGAACCGACCAGCACGGTCATATTTACAGTAATTGTCGGCCTGGAAGCGTCGGGTAAAAGCAGTACGCGAGCGCCATTGGAGAAACGGTATTCCGTCACTCCCTCGACCGTCGCGACTTTTTCAAAAGATTCTTTCGCGAAGAGTGTGTTCGCCATGAATAAAACCATGGCAAGGCTTAGACTTTTCCGCATAGGATGTTGCTCCGCAAAAATGAAAAAGGAAAAAAGGGAACGAAGCATAGTTGCGCACAGTACTCAGTCTAGCATCCAACGATCGCGATGTTGATCAAAATGGACTAGGGTTGGCATTTTGCGGCGGAGATTTTCGGACATCGTTTAACCGTTAGCCTTAGGCGTACGTGAATCGGAGCGAGTACGCCTAAGGCTGACTGTTAAACGATTCATTGAACGGTATTGGGGTGAAACGAGGAGCCTTGCGTTGGGAATCATACTCCGCAGCTACCCCGTAGCGTTCGCATCGTCGCTCGCCTAAGATGCCCTCCTACTTCGAGCTACCTCTTTTTACTACCTCTTTTTGTCTGGGATGATTTGAATGCGTTGCGCCAGCTTTTCCGGTGATTTCGTCCAATCAACTTGCGATTGCCTCGTGGTAGGGATTGATAGTACGTGGAGCGAATCCTCGGAAATTGCGAAAATCGACGCGGCCTCAAATGGCTTGTTGCGTCGACTCATCGAGTCGGAAGAGATATCGACCAAACCTCTCAAAGTTACGCAGATCATCGAACCCGCCGGACTGTTCGTGAAGATGCTGGTAACCGTCGGCTTAGGCTCGCGTGATTCCGCCGATCCAAGCGTTTACTCACGTGCGGCCGCAACGGCTTTGAAAGCCATCGCTTCCAAAAAACGAAACATAGTGCGGGTTGTGGGATTCAACGCATCGCCGCTTTTGCTTCGCGGCGCTGTCTCGGGTGCTATGGTCGGTTGCGTCGGACAAGACCTGTTTCGAAAAGAAAAATCGTTGTATGAGCCGGACTGCATCGAATGGGTCGGCGTCGACGAAGCGACCGTACAGGCAGGAACGATTCTCGGTGAAGCTATCAATTTCTCACGTCGATTAGTCAACTTGCCTCCCAACTACCTCTATCCCGAAACGCTGGCAGACGAAGCCCTGAACCTGGGCAGGACGCACTCTCTCGAAGTTGAGGTTTGGGACAGAAGAAAGCTGGAGATCGAAGGCTGCGGGGCACTTCTTGGTGTTGCACGTGGCTCGGTCCGTGATCCACGCTTGGTTATCGTGCGATACAACGGCGGGACGGTGGGCCAAGCCCCGACCGTTTTGGTTGGCAAGGGTGTGACCTTCGATAGCGGTGGCTATTCCATCAAACCAACCGACGGAATGCTTACCATGAAATGCGATATGGCAGGTGCAGCCACGGTCCTAGGGATCATGAAGGCTGCTGTGCAGCTCAAGGTCAAGCACAACCTCGTTGCCATTTTGGGCTTGGTAGAGAATCTGATCTCGGGCGATGCATTCAAACTCGGCGATGTTTTGACCGCCCGCAGTGGCAAAACAATCGAAATCCACAATACCGACGCGGAAGGTCGTTTAGTTCTAGCCGATTGCCTCAATGTCGCTCTCGATCAAAAGCCCTCGAGGATCGTTGACTTTGCGACCTTAACCGGAGCTTGCGTGGTTGGATTGGGGCTCGAAATTTCTGGGTTGATGACCAACGACGAAGCTTGGCAGAATGAGATCAAGCAAACGGCAGACGATTGCGGCGAATACACTTGGCCTTTGCCAATGCACTCGTTCTTTTCGGAACAAATTGCGGGCAAGATCGCTGACATCAAAAACGTGGGTGAAGGACGATACGGCGGAGCTATCACCGCCGCAAAATTCTTGCAAGAGTTTGTCGGTGAAGTACCTTGGACACACATTGATATCGCTGGACCAGCCTTTTTGGATAGCGCCAAACCTTGGTGCGATGCAGGCGGAACCGGAACGCTGGTCCGAACCTTCGTCGAATTGCTATCCAAGTAGATCCCATCGTCTGAGGGGTCCCGTGAAGTGATTCTCCATTGTAGCACGGCACTCCGTGCCGTGATTCTCGACACGTAGGGTTGAGATACATTTTCACTGATGCAACATCTGTGACGTTGCGTCACAGATGCGCATTTGTGTTGACCATGGACGACTCGACAACCTTTCGACGCGATGGCAGAAGCCCTCTTATGATCGGCAATGAGTTGCTCGACCGAACAGCTCTTGTCGAGCGCCGGATTGATCGTCAAGGTCACGATGCGTGGCATTGGGTGATTCTCATCTATCAAGAGGAATGGTAAACATCCCCCGAGTTTTACTCGGGGGCATTTCACCGCCCGATGGTGATCGAGCATTTCTCGGTTGCTGCACTGGCAACTCCCACGCCCTTCGTACCTCAGGGCGTGCCACACGTGTCGAGTGCCACAGGTGTCGATACCCTATGGCTTTGCTCCATCTACGCTGAGCATGATGCTTTCGGAGTGGCTGTTGAACTCGGGGGCGTACATGCATTGAATATTGGCCATGCCGGTCGGATACTTGCCTGCATGTTGTACACGAACGGTGTACTCGAACACATACGTTCCCTTGGGCAAGTAGTCGATGAAGAAATGAGAGGCCGTGTCGCGAGTGCTTTCATAGTAAGCCAATCCATCTTGATATCGGTATTGGCTTAGTACACTCACCGGCTCCGTTCCGCTGCCGCGATGATCCTTCATGTGAACATACTCCATGTCGCGATCGGTTCTCAACGTGATTCGGCACACGATCTCGTCCCCAATCGATACCGCAGCCACGACCGGTTCGAGCACCGGGCCACTCTTCGTTAACAATCGCTTAAAGAGTTGTTTCTCAAGCTTCAGCGGTGTGCCGTCGTGTGGCGTTATCTTTCCAATATCTTCCAGGTATTGCCAATGGATACTTCCCCAACTGACTCCGGCATCGGTCTTGGTCAAGGTGAGCTTGCCGAACTCGGGCTTGATCTCACCGCGAACGAATTTCTGCTCGTAAAATCCTGTTCCCGCTTCCACCTTCTCGGGCTTGATCAGTTGGTTGGCCAATTTCACTTGAACCAATGCATCCGAGGCTAGCAACTTTTCGCCTCGCAACAGCAATGCATACACGGCATCGGCGGTCGCCTTGGTGGTCTTCCAATCCTGGGTTTGTTTTTGCTTGAGCAGCCAGACTTTGCAATCCTCGACGGCCAGTCTGTCGTTGGCGACTTCATCAAAGGCCTCAATCATCAGGGCTTGCGTCTCGATGGGTGCGTGATACCACCACCACGAACGCTCGGTGTCGCGCCAGAACATCCCCATCTCTTCGTTGGAAACCGATCGTTCTCGAAGGCTCTTGACAATATCTTGCGGGGTTTCGAGATTTCCGAATCGCTTGAGCCCAATGGCGATGTGGGCTTCCGATTGGCGGCAACCGACCTTTAGCCAATAGTTTTTCGCTTGACGCTTCCAATATTCGAGCGCCACTTGATGCTCGGCGCCGACCGGTATTTCTTCTAAAAAGAAACTGCGACCATAGAGATACAGTGCTATCGTAGAGGTTAGATGATTCTCTTCAGGATCCTTGGAATGGAGCCGAATCTGGTCGTATCGTTCATGCATCCAAGCATCGAGCCTCGCAAGAGCTTTTACGGCGGGAGCAAGATCGACAGGCACTCCCAATTGTCGCATACGACCGAAACCGGTCACGATATAAAGGGAAAGATACTCGTTGTCCGGTCCGCCTGGAAACCAAGGCCACATACCGTTGTCCCGTTGCATCTCGGTCAGTTTTCGCATGGCACTAGCGATTTCGGACTTAAGCCGATTTTCATCGAACAGAACGCCGACATTGCGTCGCGATTGCGATTCGCGATCGGCATCTCGCAACCAAGGTGTTTCCTCGATCATCACCGACTTGAGGTCTTGATTCTTAGAAAGCGGTGAAACCAGTGCCTCCGGCTGAATGTTTTTCCAAGTGTCAAAGACGCGACGTATCTTGGGATCGCTATTCGCAACATGCTGTGCAAGCTGATTGGCATACAAACGATTGAACGTTTGCTCGCTGCACTCGTGCGGAAACTCCATCAGATACGGCAGGGCAAGAACCGCGTACCAGGCTGGCTGCGAAACCATTTGCACGGTGAGCGATTGATGTTTCAACGAATCCGATTTGGCGGAATCGAGAAGTTTTTTGAATTCAAACTCTTTCGTCGACACACCCCGAATTGGGAGCGGCATTGATTCGGTAACCAAGATCCGTTTGGACAAAACGGGCAGCATCCCCTCCTCGCCATCGGAGAGTTTTTCGGTCGCTCCGATGGTTTTGTAGATAATGGGATATGCCCCGTCCGGTACGATTAGCTTCCACGTGTAGCTTTTCGACTCACCGGCGGCGATGTCAAAAACCTGCTCCTTGGTTGCGTTGCCAAAGGCTGCATCGACCGCTTGGTTGTCGCGTGCGTCGAAAAGATTCAAAGCCACGCGACCGGTTTGTGCTTGTGCGGATTGATTGCTGACCTTCACACGAAACTCAAGCACATCTCCCTCGCGCAGGAATCGCGGCGGGTTGGGCTGGACCATGATATCTTTGGCCGTGATGATCTTGTCCTCGAGATACCCGCTGCGCAAGTCCTTGTCGTGAGCAAAGCCGAGGAATCGCCACGTCGTCAATGCCTCCGGCATGGTGAACTCCAGTTTCGTATTGCCGTCGGCGTCTCCGATCAAATTGGGGAAGAAGAAGGCGGATTCATTGAGGTTTTTGCGAGCGGAAACTTGGCTGAGGTCGGGACCGCCGCTACTGCTAGCCACGACCGGGGGTTCCTCTGCTGTCTTAGAAAACGAGTTGGCCGAAGCAGCTTCGCCTAGCATCTCAGCTCCCTTCATCATCGTAGCAGCAGCTATCATCGGGCGTCCACCGAATCCTCCTGGTCCAACCGCACCGCCCCGAGGCATACCGTCCATCATCATTCCTCCATACATGCGAAGTCCACCTTGCACTTTGAACTCGGGCGGAAAATCTCGATACCGCAATTCAATCGCCTTTTGAACACTTGCCCATTGACCTCGGAACGGATTGAGTCCTTGAGCATTGTTTTCGAAGGAGCTATTTAGGCGTGAATGGTCTTGGCGGAAGACGCTGAAACGTTGCATCCAATGATGTGGCAAATAAGCGTCCAGCGACGCGTCGTACATGGCCGCCACCATTTCGGAAGCGGCCTTCGACGCGTTCGGGCCGCTCACGCTCAACGTATAAGTTTCCTTGCGCCCCGGTTCTAGTTTCGAGACAAAGTGTTCCCATTTGAGCTTGAGCTCTTTATTCGACCATGGAACATCCACGTGTCGCGATTCGAGGTACGCTCGATTCTCACGTACAAAAGTGGTACGCAATGTAAACCCTCCTCGCATGCCTTCGACGATGTCCTGAGCAATTGGGATTTGCGTTGTTCCTGGCTTGGTCCAGAAACTTTGCAGCATTTTTCCGCGATGTTCCACTTCGACATACGCTCGCCCGGTCTCATAGCCTGTGCCCCAAATGGCCGCAAGCTTTTCGCCGGGCTCCAACTGCCACTTGGGTGCAGCCAACAAATTCGGCAATTTCAGGCCAAGTTTGGTGGCCGATGGATCCACGACCCGTATGTTCAGTTCGGACTTGACCGGTTTGCCGTACCGATCTTGACATTCGAGAACGGCTCGATAAAGTCCTCGTTCGAGTTGGACTGTGATATCTTGTTTGCCATCGGCGTCGGTCGCAAATTCCTTGGTCGAGATTGCTTCATCGAGTGCCCAGGTACTTGGGTTGGAAGGATCGGGCAGAACGCTTGGTGCTGTCGACTTGACTGGCCTGGGTTGGGCACGGCCGCGTCCACGTGGCGATGGAGTGATGCGTTGACCAAGGATGTCAGGTCGAAGTACCGATGCGGGTTCTTTCAACCGATAGATCTTCAATGTTCCCTTGGCAGATTGGCCAGTGCCGTCGAGGGTCGTGGTGGCTAAGGAGAATTTGCTTTCACTATCCGAAGCAAGCCATTCATTGGCCGTGACGTTGGCTTGCAGCGCCGTATATCCGACGGTGACCGAACTGGTACCGGTTCGCGTTTCACCTGTCGTGTCCGTAACGTCGGCGGAGATTTGAAAACTAAAATTGGGTTCGTCACTCGCCGGGACGCTGGCGTCGGGCTTAGCGGTGAAGCTAACGCGGAAGGAGCCATCGGCTTCGGTCGTTGCCCATCCGTGTGAAATCTCTTGGGCGCTCCCAGCCATGGGAGGCATGCGCCAGGAGTAGCAATTCATAAACCATATCGGCCATCGCACTTGGCGCGTGACACGGTATCGCACTTTGGCACCGTTGATGGCAGATCCAGTGTAACTCGTCGCTTTGCCTGTTATGGTCACTTCATCGTTGAGCTTGGCCGATTCTTTGGGAGGCTCCAACGTGACCAAGAATTTCGGGCGTTTGTACTCCTCGACACTGACTGCCGTCGTACCGGTACGCCCATCGTCAATAACGATTTGCATGCTGCCCGTCCCTCGGTCGCGAGGCGCAGTGAAGCTACCACTAAATGAGCCAAATGCATTTGATCGCAATTGCAAACGTTCGATTTCTTTTCCATTGATATCGCGAAATTGGACTGAGACGTCGCGTTCTGGGACAGTTGCATATTTGTCCTGATCGGTGTCTGCCAGCAAGCAGACCCCTTTGAAATGGATCGTTTGACCTGGCCGATAGATGGAGCGGTCGGTAAAGAGGACGTGCTGAATAAAGTTCTTCGGCGGTTCTGGTTGCGAATAAGTCCTTTGTTCGTTTTGAATCGCCAGTTCTTGTCCCTCTGCGGAGGCCAACAGGAACACCCCTCGGTCATTGCTAGTTAACGAGAATAGACCATTTGCATTGGTGGTCACAGCAGTTGACTCTTTGACACTGTTGTTGCGATCTTGTCGAACAAACACTCGCACTTTGGCATTGACGATCGGTTCACCTGATTTCGCATGCAGAACAAAGCCCTCGAGTTTGCCCATTCCCCAAGATTGCCGAAGGACGATAGCCAGGCTGCTCACCCACACGTCGCAAGTGGAGATGGAATTGTCCGTGTCCGAAAAATCAGGCTTGACGCTCGCGATGATGAAGTAATAGCCGGCTTTGAGTTCTTTGGGTGCTGGCACGTCATGTGTTGTGTCGCGATAATCTTCGGTAGGAGGCAAGTCTGCGGACCAAGCCAACGTGGGGGCTCTTCGAACGAATTGATCCAAGTCGGATTGGTTGAGAGTGCCGGGGCTCCAACGATCATTGGCGAATCGGGAGGCCCATTCTACCTTGATCGCGCGAAAGTGAATTTTGGTGATATTGCGATAGGAAACACGCACCATCGGCAGCGGATCATTCCACACTCGCTCGGTCGTGACGTTGACACTTTTGGCTTCGATGTCCGCGATGAGATTGAAGCAGAGTTTGCCGCCAACACGCTGTGGAAACGCGTTCTTTCCCTGCATAGCAATTTCGCGAGCTTCTACCAGTTCGTTTTCGTTTTGCAACACCACGGCCCAGCGATGTCGGGCCGTTGCCGAAAGTTCATGCTTGGCATTGGCTTCCGCAAAGGACTTTAAAGCGACTTTGTATCGGCTCCCTCTATCTTCGCCGACGGCGTGTGCATGGGCAAACTGCAAACGACCTAAGTCGGCATCGAGATAGGCGCTTCGGTCTTGATCGTCTTGATGGTTGGTCAGCAGGCGTTGGTAAAGTTTTAATGCTTTCAACTTCGGCGAATCGGCGTCCGTAACAACGGGCTTCCATGCGATAAAGTCAGCGGTCGGTCCGAGGGCAGGACTGGCAGCCTCGATTTCGAAGGCGTCTTCGGCCTTGGCTCCGGCTTGTTCACCCGATGAATAGAAGTCGATGGCGGCGAACGCGATGAAGTCAAACAGAGTTGGTCGATAGCTGTCCGGCACCGATCCTTTGGCAAAGAGACTGTCATACGTAGCGATTGGAATCGCACGAAGTTCCGTTTCGTTGGCAAGAGCTTGGGTGTAGTTGGAATCGATTTCCGCAAAGAGCCGCGGCAGGTCCCAAGTCGTAAAATCGTCGCCAGAAGGGGCAGTCGTCGCCGTGCGTTGACCAAATCGCCAACGGTTTTGTTCGAAGTAACTCCAATAAAACTGAGCCAGGAAAGCCCGCATGACGGGCAGCATCTCGGGTGGTGCCTTGGCGATTTCGGTTTTCATCCGAGTGATATGTTCCTCGGGTTTTTGACCTTCGATCTGGCCTTCGAGCAGGACTCGTTTGGCGATCGCTTTGATCGCTTCCGGGTAAGCCTTCTCAGCTAGCGCAGCATCGACGATGGGGCCGAGGGCTTCGATGGCCGATTTGGGAAGTCCCTTTTTGACGGCATCGTCTACTTTTTTCCACATGGTATCACGCGATGAAGGTTTGGGTTGTTGGGCAAAGGCACTCCCATTCAGGACAATGGACGCGACCATCGCCGATGCAAAACAGACCAGTCTCGCTAGCGATGTTCTACGATTGTGATGAAGTTTTCGATACATTGTTCTATCCTCAACCAAATCAATAGAGACCACGTCAATTTGCACAATCCACCTAGTTTACCAAAATGTGGCACGGCGGTCTCCACCGTGATCACTGCTGCCCAACGGGGTTTAACAATCATCGCTTATGACACCCCGCTGGGCAACGCTGTGAAGAGTTCTCGTCCGCTCGGAGCTCGTCTCCGCCGGACGCCGTTTTGGCGTTCTAGCATAGGACACCAAAACGCGCTCAGGGGGAGACAAGCTCCCGCCTGAGCCGCGACCGTCCGTTCGGAGCTTGTCTCCGACGGACGCCGTTTTGGTGTCCTAATGCGCGGTTCAGCCCATAAATTCGAGCCCTCCCCTCCTGCCTCGACCGCCTAAGGCGGGCGAGGCAGGAGGGGAGGGCGTCAGGTAGCCTAAGATAGGACGCCAAAACAAGGTTGAGGGGAGACAAGCTCCCGCTCAACCTCGAACGTAAGCGGTCTCCGCAGCCATCCACAGTGGCCCATAAACCGGATCGCGAACAAGATGAACCGAACGCGGAGCCTGTTGGCTACGCTGCAACTCGCTCAATAGCCTTGCCACAATGAAGGAATGATTGCTTAAGATTCCACCGCTCAAAGCGAGAGAATAAGTCAAGTGGTTAAGCCCCAGTCGCTGCTTGGTGTTCGACACCAAGTTGACCATGGCTTCGATGGAATCATCTACGATGTTGGCCGCGACCGGATCCTGTTCCGTATGGGTCAACACAATTTCACTCAGCGCCGCTACTTGTGCTCTAGGCAAGGGCGACTTGTACATAAAACCAATAAGCTCGGTAGGGTTGCTGAGCCCAAGCTCCTGGAGCAGTGCGTTCTGAAACGCGGTCAATACTTCGCCTCGATCATGAGACCGACAGACGGCTTGCAAACCGGCTAGCCCTATGGCGAAACCACTCCCCTCATCACCCAGCAAATACCCCCATCCCCCGACTCGAGCGGACCGTTTCCCACCGTTGCGGCCACATGCGATGGAGCCTGTTCCGACCACTAAGGTCACGCTCTGCTCCCAAGTTGATGGTTCGACGGATGGCGAACGCTGTTGTTCGTACAAGGCCGCCAACCGCAATGGTTCGACATCGTCGACCACCATCGTTTGTTTCGCCAGTCGTCGTGCATCGGCCCATGCGCGCACTTGATTCTGCTCCTCGATGCGACCTGCTCCAGCTAGACTTAGGCATGCTACCCCTATCGAAGTCGAATCGATGGCAGCTTGCTCAAGTGCAGCGGTGACTGCAGCGCCAAGATTTGCGAACGCAACATCGAAGCCGACGGACCGCGGATTGCTTGGACCCGCAACTCCACGTCCTATGACTTGTAACTCAACACGGCATGGACCGTTCGAAGGCAACACGTTTGCAATCCAAGCGATTGTCTTTGAACCGCCGCCATCCACGGCCAGAACACGATCGAGTTGTTTGTCGGTGGTCATTCTGGCAATTCGAGCGCGAGTCGTAGTTTTCCAGCCGACCGAACTAGCAACGCACGCGCTTCAGCGGCCTCCAGCGAGCGCTTCGAGGCAACGATAGCGGTCTTTACCTCGCCATTGCATCGAGCCAATTGTTCGGCTGCCTGCTGTTCGGTTAAGCCTGTAATCGCGGCTACAATACGAACACTACGGGCTTTGAGTTTGACATTCGTGGCTCTCAAATCCACCATCCAATTGCCATAGGTTTTTCCAAGTAAAACCATGGTAGCGGTCGTCAAGATATTGAGCACCATTTTGGTTGCAGTCCCCGCTTTAAGTCGCGTCGAACCGCTGATCACCTCCGGGCCAACTACCGGGGCGATCACAATATCAGAACAAGGGTTTAGTTCTGAATCAGCATTGCAAGTCAAGCCGATCGCATAGGCACCGATCGATTGCGCATGACGCAGGCCACCAATCACGTACGGGGTTCGACCACTGGTGGCAATCCCCACCAACACATCCAACTTCGAAAAATTGCGAGCTTGTAGGTCGACGATTGCGGACTCGGGATCATCCTCAGCACCTTCGATGGCTGACGTCAGCGCCTTCACTCCACCGGCGATGATTCCGATGACCATCTCCGGTGAAGTATTAAACGTCGGGGGGCATTCGGATGCGTCCAGAACACCCAAGCGGCCCGACGTCCCTGCACCGAGATAGACAAGCCGCCCCCCCTTGGCGATTCTTGCCGCAATTGCATTGACCGCTTTGGCTATCGTCGCCGACTCTTTCTCAACTGCGACGGCCACTTTGTGGTCTTCCGTGTTCATCAACTGCACGATTTCGATGGTCGAAAGCGTATCGATGGCGGCGGAAGTGACGTTGGGCTGTTCGGTTACAAGATGGTGCATATTGCTTTTGCGATGAAGAATTATCGTTCTAGATCGTCTATGATGGGGCCAAACCCTGATCATACCCGAATTGAAGGAAACGGATGAGTATCCCTCTTGGAATCATTGATGTCGTCGTCGTCGGTTGTCAGCGATTTATGGTTGCCCAGTTGCCGTGTTCCACCGTCCGAAAGTCATTCCCGTCAACAATCCTTGAGATATCACATCATGTGTCGCAATTCCAACAATCTCAAAGCTCCGATGAATCGGAGCACTCCAAATACCAAACCACACCACGCGTCAACAAGTCTGAAATACCTCACGTTGGTTCTTGCCCTGATTGCCATTTCAGATACATCGCGACTGGTCGCGCAAGAAGCGTCAGCCCCCCCTTCCGTCGTCAAGGAATCGAGTCGTATGCCGGTCGATCGCCTTGGGCAGATCAACGACCTTGTTACAACCGGAGTAGCCGAAGGCAAAATGCCCGGATGTGTTGTTTGCGTCGGCCGCAAAGATGAGATCCTGTTACTAAAAGCGTACGGAAACAAACGATTGGAGCCATCGATCGATCCGATGACCGTCGAAACCGTCTTCGACATGGCCTCCATTACCAAACCGGTTGCCACAGCCACGAGTATTATGCAACTTATCGAACGAGGCAAGCTGAGTCTGTCGGACAAAGTCTCATCGATCTTCCCAGCTTTTGCGCAGAACGACAAGGAAACTATCACCGTCCAAGACCTGCTGCTGCATCGAAGTGGATTGATCCCTGACAATGCCATGTCCGATTACCAAGACGGACCGGAAAAGGCATGGGAGAGAATCTGCGAATTGAAACTCGTGGCACCCATCGGTACCGCGTTCAAGTACTCGGACGTGAACTTCATTGTCCTTGGGAAGATCGTCGAACACATCAGTGGCAAAAGCCTTCATGAATATTCGCAAGCCTCCATTTTCCAACCGTTAGGCATGAAGCAGACAGGCTACTTGCCATCCAAAGAATTGAGCGATAAATGCGCACCCACTGAGCAGCGTGAAGGCCGCTGGATGCAAGGTGAAGTACACGATCCACGTGCCTACGCTCTGGGGGGAATAGCCGGACATGCTGGCCTGTTTTCCACCGCAGAGGATATCGCCATCTACGCGCAAATGATGCTGCAACAAGGGTCGTTACAAGGCTCAAAGGACAGTGTGCCAACTCGAATCTTATCGCAGGCCGCAGTGTCTACTATGACTCAAGCCTATACCGTTCCGGGTGGCTTAAGAGGCTTGGGTTGGGACAAACGCACGAGCTTCTCCAGCAACCGTGGCGATCTCTTGAGTCCGTCCGCGTATGGGCACGGCGGATTTACCGGTAACGTGTTGTGGATCGACCCAGAACTCGATTTGTTCTTTATCTTTCTGAGCAATCGCGTTCATCCCAACGGAAAGGGGAGCGTGAATCAACTTGCAGGAAAGATCGTAAACGTCGTGGCTGCTTCGATCACGAAAAGGGATTCAGAAACCAATCGTCTTCGAGCATCCGTACTGACAGGACTGGATGTCCTTGAGCGGAACAGCTTTCGTGAGATAGCCAACCAGCGAGTTGGCCTCATTACCAACCATACCGGTCGGAACTTAAAAGGCCAAAGTGCAGTGACGCTCCTTCAGAACGCGCCCAACGTTCAATTGAGGATTCTATTTAGTCCAGAGCACGGCTTTGAGGGAAAGCTCGACATTGCAAAAGTTTCTGACAGCCAAGACAAAGGCACTGGGATCAAGATTCACAGTCTTTACGGTGAGACTCGCCGTCCAACGGCCGAGATGTTGGCCGATATCGACACTGTCGTTTTTGACATCCAAGATATTGGGACACGTTTTTACACTTACATTTCAACGATGGGTGAAGCCATGATCGCAGCCGCCGAGCATCATAAAAAATTCGTCGTTCTAGACCGTCCCAACCCAATCAACGGGATCGATGTCGTCGGTCCGATGTTGGACCCGAAATCGGAGTCGTTCGTGGGCTTCCACCGTTTGCCAGTGCGACATGGAATGACGATCGGCGAGTTAGCTCGGTTGTTCCAACAGGAATTGAAATTGGATCTCGACTTGCAAGTCATCGCCTGCGAGGGTTGGAAACGTTCGGACTATTGGGATGCCACCGGTTTGACCTGGGTCAATCCGTCTCCCAACATGCGCAGTCTCACACAGGCCCTCCTTTACCCTGGTATCGGTCTCATTGAGACCACCAACGTATCTGTCGGACGCGGGACCGATACACCTTTCGAAGTCGTGGGTGCACCATGGATGGACGGCCTCGAGTTAGCCAAGCAAATGAATGCACAGCAATTGCTTGGCGTGACTTTTGTTCCGATCGAGTTCACACCCACCGGGACCAAGTTTTTGAACGAAGCTTGCAAAGGCATCAACATCATCATTACGGATCGGAAAACCATTGAACCAGTTCGAGTTGGCTTGACGCTAGCTGCGACCCTGCGTCGACTTTACCCAGACGCATGGGAGACCAAGAGCCTCAATCGGTTGCTTAGCAATCAAGCCACATTGCAGTTACTGCTAGACGGTCGAGCTGGCAAAGATTTGGAACCGGCCATCATCGAGGGAGTTAGCAATTTTTTGCGAATTCGTGAAGGGCACTTGCTCTACCCCGCGGGGTGATAATTGGCAGCTACCAAGTGTTGAACCCTGCTATTCTTCAAACCCTGGGCAGTTGACCCGGACCATAACCTCGAGAGCTTTGATGCCTTGCCCTTCCATCCATTTTGCGACTGACTCGACTTCACGTGCGCCATCGGCACCGCCTCGGAGTCGCCCCCGCTGATAGCGGCAGCACCATGAATGCAAGCCAAACTGTTCCTTATCGAATCCTGCAATCGCCTAGTCAAGCTCAAGAACGGCCTTATTGATCAATCCCTCCCGATAGGCAAGTGCAGCGTTAATCTGGTGGCCTGCCGCCCGTCCCCACATAGGGCGCATCCCAGCCAGTCTTCTAGCGTCCCGGCTAGCGATGTCGAGGCTCGCCTCGGGTCGGGCGAAGATCGTAGGGTCGACAGTGCGCACCTCGCACGCAAGAAGCTCATATAAACTTTGACTAGCTCGACATGAAGCAGCAGTGCACCGGCGACCATCGGCCACTCTTCTTCGATCATTTTCAATGCATGGGCAGCTTGCCCCTCGTAACCCTCGTAAAGCGCGATCTGAGTCTTGGCAGTCAAAGCGGTGTTGTGGTACACTTGGTACTCGACGTTCTGCCAATGCGAGGTCGAGATCTCCAACGCGGCTTTGGCTTTCTCCGGATTGTCGTGTGCGAGCCACACAAAAGGACCGCCAAAAGTACTCAACTGTGATTCAGCCAGATGCGCTCCGCGTTCGCGGGTGGCCGCCAATAGTGATTCCTGCCGCTCGGCGAGATTGGCGATATCACCGAGAAAATAGCAAGCCCAGAAGGAAAAAGCCTGACTCTGATCGAGTTCCCATGTTGCGCCCACACAGTCTTGCCGAAAGAGCTGCGCTGCCCGATCACCGAAAGCGCGACATGCTAGAAAATTTCCCAAAAAGAATGCAGCGACACCCCGCGCAAGGTGAACCGTCCCCAATACCATTGGCTCGTTGATCTCCTCCGCCAGTCCATTTGCCTCTATGAGCAATCGTTCGACTCTCGACCGAAATCGTTGACCAAGCATGGCGGTGTGAGATGCTTCCCAAGCGAGTGCGCGTGCTACTCGGAAAGGTTCCCCAGCTTTCAGCGCCAGGAGTAAGTTGTGAGTCTGGAAATCGGCAGCCGGTATGGGATCGATCACTGTGATACTACCGGTTACTGCCCACGAAAGGTCAATCCGCTCAAGTTGTTCGCGCGGGATCTCGGATTCAGCTCTCCGTCGAAATCGGGTTCCACGAATCATGAGCAGCAGTCGCCGCAGCAACTCAGAAAGGGCGTCGATCGGTTGGGATAGCAGATGTCGGCACAAAGAATCGACAAGACTGTCGAGCGCTTTGTAAGGGACGGATTCTTGCTCGTAGCACCGTGGTCGCCCTGGCCGCTTTGGCCTTTTTGACATATGGAATACCATGCCCGTTAAGAATGAGCGAACGAGAATGAAAGAGACGAGCATGAGTGCCCAAGTGATCGAGTATTACAACCAGTGCCATGTGGACTACAAGATCCTGTGGAAGTCTCACCAGAATCTGTGCATTCATTTCGGCTATTTTGATGAGCAGCATGACTCCCATGCTTCGGCCCTTACCAACATGAACCGAGTACTTGCTCAGCGCGCCGCCGTTACCCATGGTGAAACCGTACTCGATGCTGGTTGTGGCGTGGGTGGAAGTTCGATCTGGCTGGCCGAACAATGCGGAGCAAAGGTGTGCGGGATCAACTCGTATTCTGAAACCTGGTGGACGACTGATGGTAGCTGACTTTTTCCAATTCAAGCACGACCTCAACGCCGCCGCAGCGGAGCGTATGCGTTTCTGGCTAGATGGATGGGCCTTGCCACATCTGGCAAATGTGTCCGATTTTGGGGAGGCGATCACTCGGGTAGGATTCCAAAATGTGGAGTGCGATGACATTACGGCCAACGTCATCCGTTCGTCGCGTCGAATCTGGAAAGCCAGCTTGATTATTCTGCCGCTTTCGAAGCCACTCGAACTGGTAGGCCTTCGCTCCAAACGACAGACGGCCAACGTGCTGGCTGCACGTCACCAGTACACCACCATGCGCGATGGCCTGTGGGGGTATTCGGTGTTTACTGCCAGGAAACCTTCGAGCTAAAGGGTGCGCAGGAGAAGTGCCCCTATTTTTGGTTGAGCTCAGCGAGATGGTTTCACAAAAACGCTAGAATTAGCAACGCGGGATTACAGCCTGCTTTGAGTTATGAGGACTCAACCATTCGTATACTGATCAACGACTTGGTCGGACAATTCAAACATCAATGAATCGGTAGGAACAGAACATGTGCGATCAAGATCATTTTGACGAAGACGTAAAGAAGTATTCACGCAGAGAGTTGGGCCTTATCGTTTCTGCCGGGATTGGAGCGGCATTGCTGTTGCCACAATCGGCCCATGCCGTTGAAACGACGGAGAATGACGTGGAGATCAAGACGCCTGACGGTGTCTGTGACGCGTACTTTGTCACACCCAAAGTCGGTGCGCATGCGGCAGTACTGGTCTGGCCCGACATTTTTGGTTTGCGTCCTGCATTTCGACAGATGGGCAAGCGACTTGCCGAAGCTGGCTATAGTGTTCTAGTAGTCAATCCATTCTATCGAACCAAGAAATCGCCCGTAGCAACCGATGCTAGCAGCACACCGATTCAGGAAGTGTTTCCGCTGGCTCGTACTCTGAATGCGAAGACACATACCGACGATGCCAAAGCGTTTGTCGAGTGGCTCGACGCTCAGCCGCAAACCGACAAGAAAAAGAAGATCGGTACGATTGGTTACTGCATGGGGGGGCCAATCGTCATGCGCACTGCGGCAGCGGTACCTGATCGCGTTGGGGCTGCAGGCACATTTCATGGTGGTGGATTAGCTTCCAAAAATCCTGATAGCCCGCATCTGCTTATTCCAACCATGAAAGCTCAGTTTCTGATCGCGATCGCCGAAAACGATGACCAGCGCGATCCGGAAGCAAAGAAAATGCTCAAGGAGGCCTTCGAGCAAGCTAAGCTACTTGCGGAAATTGAAGTCTATCCAGCCGGACATGGTTGGTGCCCTCCTGACACTAAAGTCTACAACCAAGAGCAAGCCGAAAAGGCCTGGGCGCGGTTGCTTGCTCTTTTTGAAAAATCGCTCGCCTAACCGACATTTGGAGTGCTCCGATTCATCGGAGCTTTTAGATGGTCCTGCGTGTCGGCTTGAGGGGTAAATAGTAATGCGTTTGTTCTACGGCTTTTTATCGGTGGCAGGATTCCTGCTCCCGGTACTATGTTTCAGTTTGCACTTTATGCGTCGGGGCGAAACCGCGTGGAGCGAGTTCGTTGCGGCTCCCTTCGCGACATGGGTTATTTCAGGCTTCACTTGGGACTTGCTTATCTCTGCGACGGCGGCCGCTGTCTGGATGAAGTCGGAATCTTGCCGTTTGAAAATGACCGGTTTCGGTTGGCACTTTCTAGCGATCTTCGCGGTTGGAATTTGCTTTGCGCTACCAACGTTTCTCTTTAGACGTGAATTGTACTTGCGCAAAGTGATTGCCGCATGACGCAATCGCATCACTACTTGCGAAGAACCATTCCCCAGTGCCAACGGCAGCACGCAAATTCCACAAATCGCTCAAATACAAAACCTTCTTCCTCAGCCCATAATCGGCACTGTTCCGCTTTCGGTCGAATCTCCATCGAAGGTCCTCGCGGAGTCATTTCATCCCATTTCCAGTGAATCACTCCCAACTTGCACATGGGCTTGAGAACACGATACGCTTCCCGAAGAAGGTTGCTTGGATTCTCGATGTGAAGAATGTTGAATAACATAGCGAAATCGATGGAATCCCCTGGTCGCCCTGAGCCACTGATCGAGAAGTCCCGAACCTCTGCGATAATATTCGGTAAGCCTTGCTCGCGGGCTTGCTGCACCGTGCGTTGAACCATCGACGCATCGATATCGTTTGTAAAAACGGTTCCGTCAATCAATCTGGCTGCGGCCACCGCAAAATTTCCGTATCCACAACCGAATTCCAGCACGTCGATCGCTCCTATGCAACCCAATTCATGAAGCACGCACTCGGGATCAAAGAAAGTACTCCAATATGCCTCGTCCGGCATTCCACTCTCGCGCGCTTTCACTTCGTCAGATTCCTATTCGGTTGTATCACGAACTGCACTCGGTTTTTTCGTTGCCAGTAGGGACCCGACATTGTACATTGTACATTGCACGATAAGACGGAATATCGCACCGGAGGAGGAGGAGTTAAGTGTCCACGAGCGCCCTTAATGCACAATCGTTCTTGATCTGCCGTCAACGAATTGTATTAAAAGCGATTAATTTCAGCCACCTGACAACGCCCAAATTTTCCAAACGGATCCGAGCTGACGGAATCTGCACAGTGACATGATTTTTCTGAAACCTCCAATAACTGAGCCTTTACGCTTCTATGCCGAGTCGAAAAGATTTGTTCTCTTCGGAGACTGACGTACGAGAATTGTCCACGTGGTATTACAATGGAATTGCGTTTTCATCGATACTTTTTTTGAGTCTCATCGTCTGCCTATGCTTGGCGATTAGCGGTCCAGAGTTGTCTTCGACGGTTCTCATTTGCTTTGGAGTGATGGCGTTCTTCGGCGCATCCTGGGCCAATGTAGGACTCGGCCCAAAGATCGGATGGGATCGAGGAGGACTGCCGGTCGTACTCGTTGTGATATCCGCTGCTACGGTTCTTTACTCATTGGGTGCTCTTGTAATCGGTGGTTGCATATACATTTGTGTCGGTCTCGCATTATCCAATTGAATATGCGTATCTCGTCAGTTGCTAAACGCGCAGAGGATCGGCTACACTGATGTTTACTAGCGGCGAGGAAGCGTTTGGGCTTGGAGTAGATAGCCACTTCGCTACGGTTAGGCTGGGTTGCTTTACGTATTCATTTTTATTTCGTCAGGACAGTGCTTCGTAGCTAAGCATTTGCAATGGAAAACCCTTATTCTCCGTGTAGTATTAGCTCGGAATTGACGGAAACGGAGGCTTTTACCAAGATCTCTATTCACTTTCGCTGGATTTATGCCGCGACAATTTTGGTGTCCGCTGTAGCCAATGAAGCAGCGATCTTTTGGGGCATAAACCATTTCGTATATTGGGCGCAAAAATCCTATCTGCAGACGTCGATCTTTTTGTGGCTAATCCTAATGATCCTGAGTGTTCCTTTGGGACTTGTGGGATCGGCTTTTATTCAACCATTTCTTCGATCTTCGATGCTGGGATTTATTATTGGCTGCCTGAGCCCACCAACCATCCTGTTTTTTGGCTTAAAGCTAAAGTTATTGCAGCACCCAGAGCGTTATATTCATTTCTACGGGCTGATAGTGGTCATGTTTCAAATTGCGGCTTGCATTTTGATCCTTCCTAGCCGCCGACGGCTCGTCCTTGGGTTGTGCGTTCTGCCATGTTTCGTCGCCGGGATTGCAGCTGGCATATTGCACGTTGTTGCTCACTCACTTTCCGATCCATGACAGGAACATCACTACCACAATTCCGACTGAGGTCACTAGGATCGTCATTGGGCAGGAGGTGGCGCTTTCCAATAGTCATGTTGGCATGGCTCTTGCTAATCTTCGGCACGTCCTGCACGGTGATCCGACCGCTTGAATTCTTCGAACTTATTCAGAGCTTCACCGGTGCCGATCGCGCGTCGATGGAAAGCTTTGGCGTGTTCTGGGGAATCTCTTGGTTCGCGATTGTGAAAGGCTGGCACTTTACCGAATTTGCCATCCTGACATTTCTCTGCGTCGGAGTCATCAAATGGTGGCGTGGCTTCGTCGATAATGGTTCGATCCTTGGAGCAATGATCTTTTGTTTTGCATTTGCCGCCTCCGACGAGTTTCATCAGTCGTTTGTCCCTGAAAGATTTGGTACAATTCAGGACGTCCTGATCGATAGCCTTGGCGTTTGCTCGGCAGGCTCGCTGATGCTAATTCGGCAGAAACAAAAAAACATTCACCTTGGGCCTTAGGATCGTGCTTCTGCTTCCAACGGCCAAGCGGAAGCGTACATGAATACTATTGGTGTCTTTGCTTCGTATTGGCCACATCGACTAAAGTCCCAAGCCACGTGGCGACTAATGAAACTCGCTGGAACATCGGGCGAATGGCATCGATGGGCGACAGCGGCGGTGTTGAATTGGAGGCTCTCCATCGATTGGAAACCGAAGAGGCCTTCGACATTTCGATTCCAGATGATCGAGCCAGTCGAATGCTGACTGTTTGTGACGTCTACGACTTCATAATTGAAAAGACCGCTGATTCGACTCTCACCTCGGGTACTTGCCTGACAGCAATTGCCTTCTATGAATTGCGTCGGCAACTGAGGTCGTTCGGATTGGCCGATTCGGGATTCCGTCCTAAAACAAGGCTTGATCGATCGTCGCTGAGCAACTTGGTGTTGAAAGAAGTGCCGTAGTCCCAGGAGCAAGATTCGTTCACGACCTTGGCGCTAAACGACGCGGAGCAACAAATGGCTGGTGCTTAGGCGAGCGGCAGGCTGAAACATACCAGTCGTAGTTTGGGACCATTGTCCCGAACGAGCAAAACGGACGGGACAATGGTCCCATCCTACGGTAGTTTTAACTCTGCCGCTTGCCTTAGCAACTACTTAACCACTTCAGACTTCTAACGGAGACAGAATGCAGAACAACGATCCTGACTTTGGAGAGATAAGGTATGCCCGCCTGCCCGCTATTTGCCGATTGCATACACATTTTTCCGTGCAACGATAAAGAGCGTTCCTTCCGCGTAGATCGGAGAGGACTCGATGGGAGACTCGTGATTCATGCTCCCGATGAGCTCGTAATTTTCACTTGCATTGAGTACATCGACATCACCGTCTTCGTCAGTCACATAGAGTGAATCTCCGACTACCAACGGCGTTCCAATCACAGTCGATTTGGTATCGTGCAGCCAATGCAATTTGCCAGTACGCTTGTCGAAACATTTGACCAGGCCGTCGATATCGGCTGCAAACAGATATTTAGAGGTAACACAAAGCCCTGAGATGCTCGAGTGTATTTTTCGACCCTCTTTTTCGGAATGTTCCCAGATCCATTTCGAGTTTGGATTTGGGACCGTTTGGCCATCGACGATAATCTCTCGGCTGACGTCACCGCTACCGAATGGATCGATGCAGTAAATTCCTCCCCGCTCGGAGCTCGCCTCTCGATCCTCGCCAATTGCGAAGTAAAGATTTCGACCGTCAAACACCGGTGACTCCGTCAGTAGACGCCTCTTGTTGAACTGGTTCTTGGACTGCCGCTCCTGCTTAGTATTCAAGTCGAATTGCCAACTCATTTTTCCGGTTTCGCATTCAAAGGCTCGGACGAATCCATCGCCTTGCCCGATTGCGACGTAACTCTTGTGCTCGTTTCGAAAGATCACCGGATTGCAATGTTGGTTGCGTGTAATGTCTAGTCCCGGTGAATTGTCTGTCCAGATCGACTCCCCATTGTCTTGGTTGAGGCAGACCACACTGGGCGCGTTTGGGTCGACATTGGGTGTTCGATCATGATGAAGCGAATTGGTAGTGTTTGCAAAAATTCGACCATCGACTCCAACAATCGAACAACGACTTGCTCGGTTACCAAGATGAACATCCTTTGGCACCATTTGGTAGCGACTCTTTAAGTCAACGGACCACTGGACTCTTGGGTCACCGGTCCGGTCCAACAACGGCTGGATGTTCAAGCAGATGACCTCCAATCGATTCGTGCAAAACCACAATCGGTTGCCGTCAATGAAGGGCGAGGACGTGTTGCCCGTGATTGGCCAGTCTTGGTTTGCGACCCCAAGCTTTTTACTGATATGCTGAAATAGCAGCTTACCGTTCTGAGCGTCAAAGCAAGCGAGTACGCTGGAATCTTCGATGCTCTCACCGATAGGATCAGCGGTTCCGATCCACAGTAGACCGTTCGCAACGACCGGATCGCACATCGCTTGCCAAAAGCCACCTGCCATCCACTTCACCCGTCCGACACGAGCCTCAGCATGGCGAAGTTTATCGTTTTCGTACGTTTCGAAACGAGTGTATTTAGGCCGCCATGTTTGCGGCCCATTTTCGCTTTCGACGGACGAACTGCGAAAGAGGTTCTGGCCTCGCATTGGCCAATCGTCGGCCAGCGAAACAGCAGATAGAATTGCGAATGCGAGGATGGAGAATAGGCCAGGATAGAACATCGATACGTGGTGCGTTCATTAAAGACTCGAGACAAGTACAGTTTTACTTCGTTGGGGTCAGCAACTCGCGAATCCTTTTCAAGGTTGCTTGCTCTTTTTCTCGTCTGCTTGGTCGTTGGAAGTCGCGGTTCTATCACTTGGCACAGAACCGGGCAACTCCAATCGATTCGCGCGTTGTCCCCAAACCTTCGCAATGAATGGGTCACGTCCGCAGGTTGCCCGATAATCCGCATACTTGTTGGGACTGTTTTTTGCATAATCTTGGTGATGTTTCTCTGCCGGCCAGAATGTTTTTAGCTCGACCATCTCAATGGAAAACGACTCGCGAAAAATCTTCCAATCGTTGATCGCATCAACCACCCGTTTGGCTTCTTTCTTTTCGTCCGCGTTGGCATAGTAGATGGCGGAACTATAATTCGTCCCGCGATCGATAAACGATCCAGTTCGGTCGGTGGGGTCAATATGTTTGATTAAGAACTCGACCAATCCGGCGTAGGTGATTTTCTTTGGATCGTAAGTAATCATGACCGCTTCGCGATGACCACCCGTCTTGTAGTTCTGATAGGTTGGCTTCTTGGTCCGTCCGCCCACGTATCCAGAAACGACTTCCAAAACACCTGGCAAGTGTTCGAAGTCAGACTCGACGCACCAGAAACAACCGCCAGCGAAAACGGCTGTCAACGGCTCGACACGATTCGCCGCCGAGTCGTCGGCAGGATTTTCATCTGCAACGACGGATTGCAAGCAAGAGCCAATCAACGCCAAAACAGTTGCGACAACCAAAATCGACTTCCCAAATGGTTTTATTTTCATTTACTTGCTTCCAAACCAGAAACTTAAATCGCGTTCCACGTCCTTTTGTAGTCCCTGTAGTCTAGCAATTTTTCGCCAACTATTGCATTATTTTAGGGTAAGCGACGAATTGGCTTGGCGTGCCAAAACCGGCGTGCCAAAACCGAGCGGTCCAAACGTCGGAGAATGGATGGTTACTATTAGCGGTCGCTTACACGTATTGCTCGCACGCGATGCTCCAATTGGTCTCGACTACCCTGACTGGGAGTGGGCTGAAATCGACGGGCAGCGTCTTGTTTGGGCTGCTGGTGGGAAATTGTACTCGGGCACCATCGGAAATCGCGAATACTTCGGTTCGGCGTGAGCCCTCGGATCGTGCTCGGTAGTCTGTCGTTATTACCGAAAATCGTGGATGCTCGTAATCGAGACATGCGCGATGAGTAACGGTTGCCATTTCGAACGGACGAGATAATGGCCTACCAACTTATCTATTATCGCCCCTGTGTTCCTTCCTATGCATTATCTTTCTTGATCAAGTCGATTTTTGGAATCCTCGAGTTCTTTTCGGACTGTTATGATCCGCTCCGCACTACTTTCGATTTCACTCTCGAGCGTTGCCAATTTCTTCAAGTATCGATTATGCAATTCATCTTGTCGATTCAAGGCGATCATCAGCTCTTTTATCCTGCGTTGTTCAATAACCGCATTCTCTTTCGAGCCGGTCAATTTTGTCTCGGTGGCCTTTAGGGCGTCGTATTCTGCTAGTTTCTTTATTCGAGTTTCAAGTCGGTCCCGAATTTCTGCAGTCATGCCTGCGGCCTCCGTTAGGTACTTGAGCTGAATCCAGTTCGTTCCTTTCGGCCACTTGGCAATGGTTGTCTCGGTTTCCAATACATCCTGCTTCGCGGTCGATTTGCTTGGAACATCGACCTTATATCGAAAGCTTGTAAGATCGGCTTTCCCGACTTGATCCCCAGCGGGCTCGGGCGACCAGTTTCTTTCGGCAGGCTGATGCTCAATCCAAACAGTTTGAGCTGACTTACTCTCGTTGATCAGTGAATAACGGACAAGTCGTTGGGAGATTTTGGTGCCGATTAGAGTATCTTCGCCATCGATTTGATAGGTGGTCTTCGACGAATGTTCGGGTAGTATTTCGCTGGTGATTGCGACGGATGTATCTAGAGCATACGTGACCAGTTGCGGTACCTGCGCAACAAGTCGAGGGAACATAATGTCGCCAGCGTATCCACTATCCGACCAGACAGTTCCGGGACCTCCTGGCAATTGGTAACCATCCTGCAATGTGATTTGGAACGCGGACAAAGGGTGTTTTTTGCTGACGGATGCAACGTAGACACGAACGTCGTCAATGATTCGAGGAATCGATGGCAGAAAAACCGACTCCGAGGCACCAGCCCGAATCGTGACCATCGGCAATCGAATATGAACGCGCTGCCCCGCGATCCCTCGCGATAAGTCGCCGACTGGAAAGCTCATACCAAGCTGCGATGCAACATCCTGGCTGTCTCCATCAAATGCAATTGCACTCCCGTCGTTTTGCGGTGGTGTGTAACCGCCAAAAGAACCACCCATGCCGCCTATGGAACCGCCCATGCCACCCATGCCACCTCCTCCCATCCCGCCCATACTTCTTCGCCCCATTCCTTCAATGGATCCGTCTCGCGAATTCTCCATCGGCTCATCCGCTAGGAGCTCGCCCAAGTTGCGTTTTGTGCCTGCAGCCAAGGCCGGAGGGGCGGCTGAAAACGGAGAAGGGATGAGCATATTGGCGCGTTGGGCTCGATGCACCGTACTAAGTGGTGCATGAAAACCGAGCGGTTGGTCGACGATCAAGACCAACTCCACGTCGATCCAATCCATGCCGCTAGTGTTGTCGATGACGGCTGCAACGACCAGTTGATATTCGCCGTCTATCTTAGCAATGCGATAGGAACATTTCCAAGCAGCTGTCTCAGTTTGAAAAGCGATCCCTGCTGGGCCGCGTACCTTCTTCTTAAGCTTCAACGTAGCTGGCGTTCGTGTTGCGATGGGCCTAGTGAGGTTGCCAAGGGCTTGATCCAATTGGGATTGCACGGATTTATCCTCAAAGGTGATTCTGGTCGCCGCAGTAAGCACGTGTTGCTCGATCCCTTCTGCCGTGCGCAATGTGATGACCTCGATTTCTTGCCCAGCGATCTTTTGGTGCGATTGCAGCTCCACCGCCATAATGACTCCAGACATCGACATCGAACTCAACTTGTCGGTTAGTTGGATTGCATGCCCCTTGAGGCCCTGAAGCAGTTCGGCCCTGGTCATGCTAGGTCCTGACGAAAGGACTTGCGAAACGATGTTATTGCGATCAGCGTTGGGCTCGTAGTCGACCCTCGCCGAATCAAATCCCTTGAGCACAAGTGATTTCAGAAGATCATCCAATTCGTGTCGAGTCAACGGCAGAATTAATTCAACATCGCCGGCCTCCGTGGATTCGTATTCAAACACCCCTTGTCCAGCCGGGAATAACTCGACTCGCGTTAATTTAATTTCGTTCCGCAACGCATCCGTAGGGGGAACAGTCTCATCCGAAAAACAAGCTCCTTCACCGAACAGGAAAAGCCCTAGAGCGATACATAGCGTAGCATTATTGAACATGTGGAACCTCGAATTAGAACACTTACGTCGCAACTATCCGTGGATTACGGTTACACCGTCGAATAAACGCAATCGAAATGCCAAACCAAGAATAATCTCGCTTTTCGGATCAAAGTTTGCTCTGTTGGCAGTGTGTCAGTAGCCGAGTGTATCCATGGCCTGCTGCACCTAGGCAGATATTCCCGCAGGAGATCTCTTGATGCGTCAGTTAATTTATTCCCTCGCGATTGTTCTCATTCTAATTGCGGATCTCGGTTTCGCCCAAGAAAGCGTCCGTTGGGTCCAAAGTACCAACCGCGCAGATACCGACCTCGTTCAAGAAATCCGTCGCAAGCTCGATCAGTTGTCGCCGATCCGAGGCTCGGACCGGGCAATACCGCTTAAGCAGCTCATGTCGATGTATCCAATTGTCGTATTGGTGGATAAAGCAGCGTTTGAGGACGAGAACATCACAATGGATGAACCTATAACAGTCCCTGTCGTCCCCGGTATCAGTATTCGAAACCAATTGAAGTGGATCCTTGCCCCTTTGCAACTAACCTATGTGGAGTCACCGGGCTATCTTACGATTACCTCAAAGAAAATGTCGGCCAACGTAATTCGCCTTTACGATGTTACGGAATTCGTAAGCTCCTTTAAAGGCAAATACGATTTTGGGTCGCTTATTCAAATTATTGAACAATCAATCACCCCGGATGCTTGGCAAAACGCCGGTGGTACCTCGAACATGATCGAGTGGAGGGACCCCAATGCGGCCGTTTTGGTCATTACTGCTCCAGATGAGACTCATGAAGCGATTTGTCATTTGTTCCTGTCGCACCGAGAGTTGGTCAAGCGATCCAACCAAAACACCACTGTTGGTCGCCTACGTTCGTCACAAGTTCGGTCCAGCACGATTCGCCGTTCATCGCTCCGTACGCCAGCAGGATCGGCTAGACTGAGGCGGATAGTGGCGGGGATACTGTTGAATTAGATTGCTATTCGTTCTGCCATCCAATTAAGGCGACAACGTGACTGACCCTGAATCCGCAAGGCGTTTACCCTATTGGCTTTGGCAAACGAAGCGGTTGTTTCCGCATCCACTATTTGCTGGATGCATCAGTCTGGCGTGCCTAGTGGTCGGTATTCTCTTCGCTGGTGTAGGAATCAATGTAGCTGGCTGTTGGCCAATGGGAGTTCTGAGTGTTTTGTTCTTCGCTGGCTCATTTGCCGCGGTTTCCGCTGCATTCGCACGCTCGGACCAGGAGCCACCCGCAGCCTCGTGCTATGTTCAAAAAAACAAGCCGACCTTCGCCATATTTGTCTTGCTCATCGCTGTTTTCTCTTGGCTCATGTGGCTCATGATATTAGCGATGCACGTTTTTGATACCTTTATCAAGACTGGCCCCGGATCGGTCAAGTACATTGTGACTCTCGGGATCGCAATATCGTCAGCGATGTTCATGCAGATATACGGCAATCGCGTAGTTCGTGAGCATTTTGGGCGCAAGGGTGGTCACAACTTGGAAGTAACTAGTCGGCAGGCTTTGTGCGTCGTCGTTTTTGTTGTGTCTTTTGGAATCTACGTAGCGTGGCTCATGGTCTGAAGAACATGTATGGCAGGATATAGCAAGGATCGAATTCTGCGTCGCTGTACTAGGGACAAGCTTGCGCCGGGCTAGGCGATTGCCGAATCGTTCGGGAATAGTAAGCTTCCATATCCACAATTTGGTCCATTCCCCACTGTGGACGTAGGCTCCGGCCGATTCGACGGAGACTAATGGATTGGTTAGACTTAGTCCGCGAACAAAGGGAAAGCATCCTTTTTGGTTGCGGTTGGGGTAGAGTGCATTTCTTTTCGTCGACAATGGGGAACCAGTTTGTCAGAATCCGTCGAAGCAACCTTCACTATAACGCGCGATGAATATGTCCGTGCGATGCGGCGGTACTACAAAACGAAACTCCAGTGGAAGCGTGATCTCGTTGGGAGCGTTGTCGCGATGGGCGCTGGAATCTACTGCTTGAAAACGTCGGCATTGTTACCGGCGCTCGCGTGGTTGCTTGTATTCGCGGGTGCTTTGATGTTGTTGCTCCTAATGTTTGCAGTATTGCTCCTTCCGCACATGATCTATCGCTCGCAACCCAAGCTCAAATCCGAATACCGACTGCGATTTCGGGATGAAGGAATCGTATTTCAGACCGATGAAATCGACGCACAATTGAAATGGACGATGTACCACTCGTGGATTCGTGACGAAGAATTTTATATCTTGTATCACGGAAAACGGGACGTATCCGTTATCCCCCGACGAGCGCTCAAGGATGAAGCGGACAAGAGCCTCGGCGAATTGCTGCGAAAGCACATTGGAGCGGAGGCTGGCTCCGGACGACGAAGAAGATAGGAACAAGACCAAAATGTTGTGGTCGCGTAACGCGGAAAGCCAACTCCTGCAGTTTGATCGCAACGTTTTTGCACATTGGCGCTGGCTGCTTGCTGGAGGACTGCTAAATCGGATAGACTGAAGCGGTTCGCGGGAACTGGACCTCGGTGAGCTCCACTCGGATAATTCATGACATGACGGGCGTACTAAAGGGATGCAGCTATGCCCTCGGTCGACCGGCTATTTTGTGGCATTGTTACTTGCTCGCGTTAGCTGATCCCTGAGTTATGCCAAATCGGTGGCCGAACAATCAACGCAGAAAGAGAGAAGGAAGATGCCCGAGCCTGTACAATTTCTCGGTAAATATGTTGGCAAATGGCAGGGAACAGTGAAGACATGGTTCGACGATTTTCACATGAGCGGTGCGATCCTTATCAGCGAAGGGGACGAGATCGAGCGTGGTTTTTCGGTTTCTGGAAAATACGACTGGGCGCCGGGACAACCTCAGGGGGGATGGAGAACGGACTATGAGTTGACGGACGCCGATCATTTGCTGATCACCGCCTACAACATCATGCCCAATGGGCAGGAGTCAAAAGCAGTCGAAACAATTTACGAACGAGTTAAGGAATAGTGCTGCATAAATCGGGTAAGGATGGGATAGACTTAGGAGGCTAGCGACAGAGTAAGAAACCATTCGCTGCTGTTGGGTTATTCTTTCGTCCTCAGGAGTTCACGATTGCGTTTAGTGCTGGCAGGTGTCGTAATTCCGATTGGCGGTACTCCCGATGTGCGCATAGGTGGGTTGATGATTGGCGTCTCGCTCCTGATTTATTGCGGGGTTGCAATATCGCTCGTCAAATTTCATGTTCCAAATCGCAAAAAAGGTTGACTATAGGCGGCGACCATAGGCTCATCGCGAAAAAGGTTGTGGAGTTGCGAGCTACGCATAACCACTGTGGACATTGGCGCTGGCGGCCTAGCATGGGACCTGCTACATCGGATAGACTGAAGCTTGCTGGCGGCAGGAAAGCTCAACCGCTAGCAAGGTCACGTGACGGAGTCGCCAGATTTTATTCGAATGGCTCCCACCCCACCCAAGGACTTACATGGATTCCTTCGGTTGTCTAGTCGTTTCGTACCCGGTATATGGCAGGCTCAACCATGAATGGATCATCCGAGAAACTTCCCACACCGTTTGACGACGGCGGGGTCTACGACCTCCTGCTTGGGGACATCCCATATGGGCTCGGCTTCTACACCGGCCTGGCAAAGGAAGCCAAGGGACCGGTGCTGGATGTCTGTTGCGGTACGGGCCGGATCTTGTTGCCTTGTCTGCAAGCGGGAGTCGATATCGAAGGGCTGGACCTGTTTGTCCCGATGCTGGACACGTTGCGACAAAAGTCAACGCAGTTGGGTCTTTCGCCGCGCCTGCATCAGGCCGACATGAGCGACTTCGACCTGCCGCGCCGCTACGCGTTGGTCATGATTCCCTTCAACGCAGTCGGCCACAATATGACGCAAGAGGCGCAAATCCGCTGCCTGTCTCTATGCTGGCAGCATTTGTTGCCCGGTGGTCTGCTAGCGTTTGACACGTTTTTTCCATCGCTCGCGATCATCGGCACGCCGCAGAATACGCGCGTGCTGGAAGGCGAAATGCCGCATCCTTCAACTGGCCTGCCGATGCGGATGTACGATACTCGCAGTTTCGACCGCGTCGCTCAGATTCAACATTCCATTAACGAGCTGGAATTGTTGGGCGCAGACGGCGGCTTGCAGCAGGTCCATCGTTCCGAAATGAGTCTGCGTTACATTTACAAAAACGAAATGGCTTTGCTATTGCGTACTGCGGGATTTACCCGTTACGAGATCTACGGCAATTTCGACCGCCGTCCGCTCATCCACGAAGACGATGCGATGATTGTCGAGGCGTGGAAGGATTGAGTGCTCGCCGCAATCGGGAAAGAATCCCCGCTTCCGGGAACTATCGCTTGGCTCTGGAATGTCGCGTGCGCCTTCAGGATCTGAGTAGAGTTTGCCGCACGGCATCCCGCCCACATGTGGACATAGCCGAAGCCAGATTCCAGCCAGCTTCCACAAGTTGGTCCATAACAATGTGGACGTTGGCGCTGGTCGCTTGCTGTAGGAGTGATACATCGGATATACTAAAGCGGCTAATCAATAATCAAACAAAAGGAAAGAAAATGAGCACTGAACTAATCATTTTGATCATCGTGTTGGTACTTCTGTTCGGCGGAGCGTCGCGGAACAGGCGCGACGACCACGGCATGTATTCCACCGTCAGGCCGTTGGGTATGGCGGATACCAGATGCACATGGATTTCCGGCGCGAGGTGGCTGACCACCGGCAGGTTGAAGGCTTCGGCCATGCCGGCGATTTTCAGCCACTGGGTGATGCCGCCGGCGCGCAGCACGTCGATCATCACGATATCGACCGAGCGCGCTTCGAGCATCTGCCGGAACGGCGCGATGCCATAAACGTATTCGCCACCGGCAATCGGTGTGGACAGTGCGCGGGCAACCTCGGCGAGACCGGCGTAATCGTCGCAGGTGGTCACGTCTTCCAGCCAGAACAGGCGGTAGGGCTCGATCTGCGTGCCGATGGAGATGGCCTGGCGCACGTCCCAGCGCTGGTTGATGTCGCACATCAGATCGACGTCATAACCGACGGCGTCGCGGACGACGCGGATGCGCTCGATTTCCTTCAGCGGATTGGTATCGCCGGGCAGCGCCAACTGGGTTTTCATCTGCCTGAAGCCGCGGGCTTTCAGCAGTGCCGCGGCTTTTTCGACCTGCGCCAGTGAAAAATGCCGCATCAGCGCGCCGCTGGCGTAAGTGTTGATGCGGGTGCGATGGCCGCCGGCGAGTTTGGCCACCGGCTGGTTGTGTACCTTGCCCTTGATGTCCCACAGCGCGATGTCGATGGCCGACAGCGCCAGCGTCAGGATGCCGCCGGGGCCGGCGCTGGTCGCTGCGGTGCGCAGTTTCTGGATGATGGCTTCGATGCGCAGCGGATCTTCGCCGATGGTCAGCGCGGCGAGCGCTTCGACCGCGGAACGCAGCGCATCGTCGAGCGCCGCGCCGAAAAACGTGAAGCCGATGCCTTCGACCCCGGCATCGGTGCCGAGCTTCAGCGCGACGAAATTTTTCGAGCCCGGCGTGGTCGGGCCGTCGGCGAGCGGTTCATCGTGGGGCAGGGCGACGAGGACGGTGCTGGCGTGGGTGATTTTCATTCGGGTAATTGGTGATTGGTGAATGGTAATTGGTGGGTGGTGGGGGATTTTGCCATTTACCAGTCACCAATTACCAGTTACCGGTGTTCAGGGTCTTAACGCGTAGACCTCGTCAAAGCGGCGCTCCAGTTCGACATGCGTGCCGCGCAGCCGGTCCACGACCTCTTTCGCCCAGTCGAAATACTGGCGCTTGCGTTCCAGCGACCAGCCCTCCGGCGGGCGGGTGCCGAGGTCGCGCACATTGCAGATCTTGTCGGCAAGTTTGACCAGCCGCGCGCGTTCGCTGGAATGCCTGGCGCGGGCGACCTGCAGGCGTTTGCGCACGACCTTCTTGATCCATTGGGTGTCGGTGACTTCGAGCACGATGTCAGCGATCTCTTCGCCGAACGCGCCACGCAGTTCCTGCCATGTGGTTTCGGTGTCTTCCAGCGTGTCGTGCAGCAGCGCGGCGGCGATGACCAGCGGATCGCGCACTTCGCCTTCATCCCACAGCACGTGGGTAAGCTCGATCGGATGATTGATGTAGGGTGAGGCTTCCTTGTCCTTGCGCCGCTGGTCGCGGTGCTTGTGCGCGGCGAAGGCCACGGCGCGCAGGACCAGGTCCGTGGTGCCGGGGTCGGTGCGTGGCAGTTCGTGCAGGTCCATAGATGTTTGCCGATTTTCGTTCAATTTTACGCGCTGCGCAGCCGCAGCAACCGGATCAGCGCTATCGCGGCAAACGGCAGTCCCAGCGCCATGATCAGTTGCACGATCAGGAGTTCGCCGATCTGGCTGTAATCGGCGGGGGTGGTGACCGCGCCGGACTGGTCCCTGACTTCGCGCGACACGATGTAAACCTGGTTGAGATACTTGGTGCCCAGCGCCGAGGCCGACAGCGCAAGATTGGTGAACGACGCCATCACCGCGAAATAAGTGGCTTTGAGGTGGGCGGGCGCCGAGTTGGCGATCCATGCCAGCATCGGGATCATCGCGATCTGGCCCAGCGGGGATTCCAGCGCGGTGTTGACCAGCGCGATGAACCGCGCATCGACCACGCCGCCGGTGGCCGCCGCGGTCCATTGATGCAGGCCGAAAACCATGCCGACGTAGGGCAGCGACAGCAGCGCGCCGAGCAACGTCAGGAAGCCCACGACGTAGGCAATCGAGTGATCGGCCATGAAGCGGCGGAACAGGAACATGCCGAACAGCGTCAGCACCGAGCCGATCAGCGACAGCACGGAAATGAACTGCTGGTCGAACTTCAGTTCGTCGATGAACCACCAGGTGATGCCTTCGCCGGGACCGGGAATGGCGCGGAATACAAAAATGACGATCACCGTGCCGAGCAGCGTGGCGCGGATGTCGGGTTCGAGTTCGCGCGTCAGGCGCACCAGCAGGAAAGCGATGATGCCGAAGGAGCCGGCAAAAATGATTTCCTGATTGAAGGGAATGTCGCTGAAGCCCATGCCCAGCGTGAACGCGACGAATACGCCGCTGCCGCCGAGGATCCACCAGTTGGGCGCGGTGGTTGTGGTCCGGCCGCTGAGCAGCGCGTCGATTTCTCCGGCGCTGCGGCCCTGCGCGCGCAGTCGCTGCGCGGCGCGCTGTCGCAACCACAGCGCACTCAGCACGCCCGCCACCGAAACGGCCGGGATGGCGAGCGCCATCAGGTAAATACGGCGATAGATTTCGACTTTCCCGGGTTCCGCCAGCGCCTGCGCGCCGCTGAACATGTAGAGATTGATCAGCGCCACCAGCACGCCGCCGCCGATGATGGCGACGCGGCCCAGCGTCTGCATGGTGGTGTTCATCAGCTTGCGCTGCGCGGCATCTACGGGATTGCCCTGCGCATCGACGCGTGGCACCGCTTCAACGGTCATTGCATCGGCGACCACGTCCTGCAGCACATAGCCGACGGTGGCGAGCAGCACGCTGGTCACATACCACGCGCCCGGCGCAAGCACCGCGCTCATCGCGTCGCGGTCGGTGAGCAGGCCGACCATGATCAGCAGACTCGCCGCGATCATGCCGGCGCCGAGGAATACCAGCACGCTTTTCCAGCGCCAGATCAGATCGACCAGATGGCCCAGCGGCATTTTCAGCGCCCACGGCACGCCCGCCCAGAAACCCAGCGCGGCAAGGAATGCCGCCGACAGCCCGAGATAATCCTTGACGAAAAAGGTGCCGACGATGCCGGTCAGTCCGGAAATGCCGGCCGCCATGTACACCATCAGCGGCGGCAGGTACGACCAGCGCATCTCGCGGCCGAGTTCGAAAATGTTGAGGTCGATCCACTGCCAGAGCTTGCTCATAGTTTCATCATAACTTATTGTTTTTATTGACTATTATTTTTTATGCGCACGGTCTGTGCGCACCGCGCTCAGGGTTGGTGGATGGCGATGGGGATGCGCCGCGGGCCGAAGGCGCCCTTGAAGGTTTCAAAGCGGCCGGCGATTGATGTACCGCAGTCGGGACAGCGGCCGTCGGGTTGCAGCCGGTAGTCATCGATGCGGTACCAGTCGCGCAGGATCAGCGGCGCGCGGCATGACGGGCACCAGGTGGAGCCGCCCTGTTCGTCGTGGACGTTGCCGGTATAGACGTGGCGCAGACCGGCATCGAGCGCGATCTGCCGCGCGCGGGTCAGCGTGGCCGGCGGCGTCGCCGGGATGTCGCCCATTTTGTAATCGGGATGAAAGGCGGAGAAATGCAGCGGCACGTCCGGCCCCAGCTCGCGCGCGATCCATTGCACGGCGGCCTGCAGTTCCTGGTCCGAGTCGTTCTTGCCGGGGATCAGCAGCGTGGTGATTTCCAGCCAGACATCCGTTTCGTGCTTCAGGTAAACCAGCGTGTCGAGCACCGGCTGCAGATGCGCGCCGCACAGCTTGACGTAGAACTCGTCGGTGAACGCCTTCAGATCGACGTTCGCCGCATCCATCTTGCCAAAAAATTCGCGGCGCGGCGCGTCATGGACGTAGCCGGCCGTGACGGCTACGGTCTTGATGCCGCGGGCGTGGCAGGCGTCGGCCACGTCCATCGCATATTCGGCGAAGATCACCGGATCGTTATAGGTGAAGGCGACGCTTTTCGCGCCGACGCGCAGTGCTGCGTCGGCGATTGCGTCCGGCGAGGCTTCGTCCATCAGCCGGTCCATGTCTCGCGATTTGCTGATGTCCCAGTTCTGGCAGAACTTGCAGGCGAGGTTGCAGCCCGCGGTGCCGAAGGACAGGATGCTCGAACCGGGATAGAAATGATTCAGCGGTTTTTTTTCGATCGGGTCGATGCAGAAACCCGACGAGCGGCCCCAGGTGGTGAGCACCATCGCATCGCCCGTGCGCCGGCGCACGAAACAGGCGCCGCGCTGGCCTTCATGCAGCCGGCAGTCGCGCGGGCACAGATCGCACTGGATGCGGCCGTCATCCAGCCGGTGCCACCACCGGGCCGGATGACCGGTTTCGTGTGTATCTGCGTTTGCCATCGCCGGCTCAGAGATCGGTCTCATGCCACTTCGACACGGTATAACGCGAGAGTTTCAATTCACTGCTCCAGAAATCCGGCGGCAGTCCGGCCTTGTATTTGAGCTGTGCAATGAATTCGGTGCGGTCCGGTAATTGTTCCCAGACCTGCGGCAGGAAAGTGCTCCGATGATGGCCGTACTGCAGCGCGACGCCGTCGATCTCCGGACGCAACTGCGCCAGCGCGCCGGCCTCGTCGTCGGAGTGCAGGATTTCCATGGCCGACAGCAGCGAAACCTCGATTGCGACGGCAGTGAATTCGTCGCGGCCCAGCGGCTGGAAGCGCGGGTCGCGGAAAGCGGCCGCGACGGCATTGGCGGTAACGTCTTCGAGCAGCGGGCGGTGCGCCTCCAGCGTGCCGATGCAGCCGCGCAGTTGGCCGTCCGCGGTGAGCGTGACAAAAGTTGCCCCCGGTGCGCGCAGCCAGGCGGCGTCCGCGGCGGCCGGCAGGTCGTGCCCCAGTTCGCGGCCGATGGCTGCACGCGCGAGTGGTATCAGGATGCGGCCGGCGTCAGTGGTCATGATGTTCAGATGGTTCAGGTTCATGGAAAGCAAACGATGCATAGCCGACGACGCGGCTTTTGTCGCCGCAGGTATCGCCGGAATTGCACAGATCAACCAGTTCGGTGCGCAGGCCCAGTTCACGGGCGAGCAGGGTCAGGCCGCAGACCGGCGTGGCGCCGCAGGCCTGCTGGTGATCCAGATCGCTGCGCAGTTGCAGGATGGCGTCGGCAGTGGCGCCATCGAGCGCCTGCGCTTCCGCATAGTCATGGAAGTGCGACAGGTCGGAGCTGACGACAATCAGGGTCTCATCGCCGCCCCACAGCCGACGCAGTACTGCCGCGACCTCTCCAGGGCTGGCGTCGCCGACCGCGAGCGGCACCAGCGCGAAGTCGCCGAGAACCGTCTGCAGGAAAGGCAGATGCACTTCCAGTGAATGTTCCAGTGCATGCGCCGCATCGTTGATGACGACTTGCGGCAGGTCGTGCAATGCGGCTGCGGCCTGCGCATCGATGGCGATGTCGCCCAGCGGCGTGCGGAAACTGCGCGCGGCGGGCAGCGCCAGTCCGCGCACGGCAACGCGATGGGTTGGCCCCAGCAGCACGACCCGGCGGATGCGGCCGCGTAATGGCTGTAACAGCGCATGGGGTTGCAGCAGCGCATAGGCCCGCGCGGCGGTCGGCCCGGAATAGATATAGCCGGCATGGGGTGCAATGATTGCTTTGGGCGGGCGACGGTCAGCGCTTCCCGGCGCTGCCGCAAGCAGGTCGGAAACCATGCGCGCGAGTTCAGCCGCGTCGGCGGGATAGAACAGTCCGGCTACGGCGGGCGGGCGTGTCAAACTGGTTTGCGATTGCATAAAGCGATATGCGGGCAGGGTTGCATTCAATCAAGAGCTTGCCGAAAAACCTGTTGCGCTGTCATCGTAACTCGTGGCGCTGCTACAATACCAATAAAATCAGTGGATTACGAAAGAACGCTGTCTCAGCACCGTCTCAGGAATACTGCCTCCAGAATGCCGTCTTCGATGCCACGTTACGCCGCACTGATTCCTGCCGCCGGCAGCGGCGCCCGGATGGCCACGGAACTGCCCAAGCAGTATGCGCTGCTCGCGGGCAAACCGATGATTCATCATGCGGTGCATTGCCTGTGCGCGCATCCGCTGATCGAGCAGGTGTTCGTGGTGCTGTCACCCGGCGATGCGCGATTTGCCGCACTCGACTGGAGCGCCTGCGGCAGCAAACTGACTGCGCTGTATTGCGGCGGCGAGACGCGGGCGGCCAGTGTTTTTAACGGGCTGCTGGCAGCGAATGATGCGATTGACGGCGCCGACTGGGTACTGGTGCACGATGCGGCGCGGCCGTGCCTGCGCACGGCAGACATCGACCGGTTGATTGCGGAGATCGGCGACAGCGAGGTCGGCGGCTTGCTGGCGGTGCCGGTGGCGGACACCTTGAAGCGTGCGAATGCCGAACGCGAGGTGGTGCAGACTGAAACCCGCGAGCATCTGTGGCGCGCGCAGACGCCGCAGATGTTCCGCTACCGCGTGCTGATCGAAGCGTTGCGCCGCGCCGACATTGCCGCGGTCACCGATGAATCGAACGCTGTCGAGCAGACCGGCGCGAAGCCGAAACTGGTGCAGGGCAGCGCGACCAACATCAAGATCACGGTTCCGGAAGATCTGGAACTGGCGGAACTCATTTTAAAAAACTTCGGATAACTGACATGCGTATCGGACAGGGATTTGACGTGCATGCACTGGTGGCCGGGCGCAAGCTGATCATCGGCGGCGTCACCATTCCGTATGAGCGCGGATTGGCCGGGCATTCCGACGCGGACGTGCTGCTGCACGCGATCTGCGACGCGCTGATCGGCGCGGCGGGCCTGGGCGACATCGGCCGGCATTTTCCCGATACCGATCCGCGCTACAAAAACATCGACAGCCGGGAACTGCTGCGGGCGGTGGCGCGCCTGCTGGCTGAGCGCGGGTATGCCGTCGGCAACATTGATGCGACGATCATCGCGCAGGCGCCGAAAATGGCGCCGCATATCCCGGCCATGCGCACGAACATCGCCGCCGATCTCGGTGTGGCGGAGGACTGCGTCAACATCAAGGCGAAGACCGCGGAAAAACTGGGTTTTGTCGGCCGCGGCGAAGGCATCGTCGCCGAAGCCGTGGTGCTGATTGAACCGTGCGTGACCGCGCCCGGCGGGTCGAACGACTGAGC
>JANPNA010000013.1:0-13094 GCA_031427235.1 Pirellula sp. | reverse complement strand
TGGGCCGCGGGACATGGGCCGCGGGACATGGCCATCCCTATTGTCGGACCCCGTTGGGGTCCCGCGAACCGATTGGCTTTGGACCCAGGGTGCGCCGCCTTCGCGGCGACCCTGGGCTTTGTTGTCAAACCGTTTCACGGTGATAAGCACAATACTCTTATCCTTTCCGATGAAAAACCGACTCGCAATCTTTTATTTTGGTTTTTTTAAGGAATTCAGCTAAGATGTCCGTCGTGAGTCGCTAGAAACCGTTGCAAAACTTTCCACGCTCAATTGCTATCAGGCATGAGATACAATCTTACGTATTGTCGTACCCGTTTCGACTTGCGTAAGCCTCTTGCGATCGATCCGCGACCGTCGCCTACGGCCCTACGACTCGGGGTTAAACGGGGTTAAACGATTGGAAACACATCTTACACAGGAGCAATGCGATGATTTCAAGACGTAACTTTATTCGAACGACTGCCGTGAGCGGATTGGCTTTGCGCACGCTGCAGGGCGTAGCCCATGAACCCGAGCCACAATGGATTGATGCGCACGTGCATGTCTGGACACCGGATACGAAAAAGTACCCGTTGGCGGACACCTTCAAGGAATCGGATATGGCTCCTGCTAGTTTTACTCCAGAAGTATTATTCGCCCATTGCAAGCCGCTTGGTGTCGCAAGGGTCGTATTGATTCAAATGAGTTTTTACCAATTCGACAATCAGTACATGCTTGATTGCATGGAGAAACACCCTGGAGTTTTTGCCGGAGTTGCGATTGTTGACGAGAGGAAGTCCGATTTGGTTGCGATGATGAAGTCCTTGGGAGCGAAAGGGGTGCGAGGTTTCCGACTCTATGCCGATAAGCAAAAAGCCAGTAGTTGGATCACGTCGAACGAAATAAAAAAAATGTGGAGTCGTGCAGCGGACTCAGGACAAAGCATGTGCCTGCTTACCAATCCGGACGCATTGCCTTCGGTACATACGATGTGTGAAAAACATCCCAAAACTCGCGTTGTCATCGACCATTTCGCAAGGATTGGGGTGTCCGGTTCGATCGATCCGATGGACTTAGACAACCTCTGTCGATTATCCAAATTCGAGAATGTCTTTGTGAAGACCAGCGCGTTTTATGCGTTGGGCAAGAAGCAGGCACCTTACGCGGATCTTGGGGACATGATTCAACGCTTGGTACGAGAGTTTGGAGCAAACCGTTTGATGTGGGCGTCGGATTGTCCGTATCAGGTGGTAGAGGGGCACAACTATGCGGATTCCATTGGTCTCATACGTGATCGCCTCGACTTTTTGTCCAAAGAAGACAAGCAATGGATGCTACGTGGTACCGCGGAAAAGGTGTTTTTCTAATTTAGATTACGGCAGCGTGTGCCCCATTTTGTCTCGTTTGGTTGCTAGGTAACTGGCGTTGTACTCGTTCACTTTTGAAATGATCGGCACTTGATCTGTGACCGTCAGGTCAAAGCCTCGCAGGTTGAAGGCTTCTGTCTTCTTGGGGTTGTTTGTTAATAGCCGAATGCGACGCAGGCCTAGTTCCTTTAAGATTTGGATGCCGACGCCGTAGTCGCGCATGTCGGCTTTGAAGCCCAGTGCATGGTTTGCTTCAACCGTATCCAGGCCTTGCTCCTGCAACGCATACGCCCGGATCTTTTGCGCCAAGCCAATACCTCTGCCTTCCTGTGGCAAGTAAACCAGAACGCCACGTCCCTCTCGGGCGATCACCTCCAACGCTTGGTGCAATTGATCGCCGCAGTCACATCGCAAGGATGAAATCAAGTCGCCGGTAAAACAACTGCTATGCATTCGGACCAGCGGTGCAGGATCGGATTCGTCGTGAATGTTACCCATCACCAACGCCATCGGTTCCTGAGTTTCAAACTGGACTCCGTAAATAATGATGTCGAAGTCACCGTACTTGGTAGGCAACTTGGCTTGCGCGGCGCGCGTCACAAGCTTCTCATTGACGCGGCGGTGTGAGATGAGCTGTTCGACTGTGATGATTTCCAAGCGATGCTTGGCTGCCATCTCCAACAATTCGTCGCGGGTAGCCCGGTCCCCTTGGCTGTTCAGGATTTCGCAAAGCACCCCCGAAGGATTCAAACCGGCCATGCGAGCCAGGTCGACGGCGGCTTCGGTATGTCCAGCACGTCGCAAGACTCCACCCTCTTTGGCCACGAGTGGATAGACGTGGCCGGGTTTGACAAAGTCCGTGGGCTTGCTCGACTCGTTGGCAAGCCGTCGAATGGTTTCCGCTCGTTCACCCGCGGTGATACCTGTTTTGCAACCGGCGTGATCGACTGGAGTCATGAACGCGGTGCTGAGGGGAGACGTGTTCAGTTCGACAAGCGGCCGCAATTCCAGTCGACTGCAAACCGACGGCAAGACCGGTGCGCACAGTTGGCCATGGCCCTGTAGCATGAAGTTGATGGTTTCCGTCGTAACGCTTTGAGCGGCACATACAAAGTCCCCTTCGTTTTCGCGATCTTCGTCATCGAGGACGATCACAACATGACCGCGAGCGATCGCAGCGACTGCGTCGGGAATGGAACTGAAGCGATGTGGCATAATGATCCTTATGGTGAGAGTACGCGGCTCTGAGCCTTATTCGCTCGAGTCGTGCCCCTCTAGGTTATAGTCTTTCATCTTTTTATGCAGCGTGTTTCGATTGATTCCCAACCGCGTCGCAGCTTTGGTTTGCACATAATTGCAAGCGGTGAGCACCTGTGCGATCAACTCCTTCTCAACCCGGTCGACAACCTTGCTGTGCAAATCCGTTTGTTCGGGATTGCAATTGCGAATCCCTTCTTGGACGACGTCTTTGACCAACGAATCGAAATCCAGTGGGCGGATTACTGTCGAATGGGTGGTTGGTGTCGCTCCGGTTACGCAACCGGGCAAAAGCTGGACGGTTAACTCGTCCGAGTCCGCCATTACGACAGATCGTTCGATGTAGTTTTGGAGTTCGCGAACGTTGCCCGGCCAATGATAGTCTTGCAGCGCCTGCATGGCTTCACGTTGGATATGGACAACGTACCGATCGTTGCTCGCACTGTACTGATGCAAGAAATGTGCGATCAATGCAGGAATGTCATCGCGGCGCTTTCGAAGGGGCGGGAGTTCGATGGGGACCACGTTGAGACGCCAATAGAGATCCTCGCGAAATTTTTCTTGGCGGATCTCGTCGGCTAAATCCCGATTGCTGGCCGCGATGACACGTGTGTCGACCGTAATGGTCTCCGTGTCACCGACCCTTTCAAATTCCCTCTGTTGCAGGACTCGCAAAAGCTTGACTTGCAGGTGCATGGAGGTGCTGTTGATCTCATCCAGAAAAATCGTCCCGGTGTGAGCTGTTTCGAAGCGGCCGGCGCGATTTCCGACCGCACCTGTAAAAGCACCCCGAACGTGACCAAAAAGCTCACTTTCCAGCAGGCTTTCGCTTAAAGCACCGCAATTGACTTTGACGAATGGACCACCATTGCGATTGCTAAGGTGATGAATGGCGTTGGCGATGACCTCTTTGCCGGTCCCGGTCTCGCCCAATAGCAAAACAGACGCATTGCTCATCGCGACTCGTCTTGTAATGCGAAAGACGTCCTGCATGGCAGGGCAAGAACCGATCACACCGGGCAGTGGAATGCTGCTGTTGTGCCGATAGTTTCCTTCGTTTTCCAGCCCGAAACTGGCCATGTGTGACTAACTCGTGGTTGACGCCAAAAATCCTGAGTCGGCGTCTGAACGCTCGACCCTCGTTAGGGTGCGATTTCGGCCCAGGGCCGATCTCCCTTCGCCTCCTCGATCGCATCCAGTATGCGTCCAAGGACAATTCGGAGGTCAAGCTCATCTGGACCTCGCTTGTTATACTCATCGTACTGAGCCTTAACAGTCTCGGAAGAGATCATAACGCCAAATTGCTTAACGGATTGCACAAAATTTTGGCTAGCCTGCTCGCGTTGGGGCAACGACCGAGAGTTATCGATGGCTATCTGGATCAATTGCAGTTGGCCGACTGGGGTGTCGACCACCGTAGATCGAAGGGACTTTGGCTGTGTGGACACAAACTTGCTTTGCCTGTCCACCCAATAGGCAGAAGATACCTCTCGCCAAGCATTTCGGTTGGTGGAATCCATCAACGGGGATTGGGTCACAATGCTCATCCGGCGCAGAATATCGGCGAAATCGGCCTGTTCGGGCGGAACACTACCCATCACCACTCGGGTGTCCTGGCCGGCAATCTCATGTTCGCCTCTGCTTAAGGATGCAGCAAGGATCGCAATTGGGCAGCCTGCGGTGGCCGGATTGGCTCGCACCCGCTGTGTCAAATCTCCGAGGTTCATCTCCAAGACATGCGAAACCACAAACACCGCCTCAACCGGTTGACCTTCCCTTAAGACGCTCATGGTTTGCGTGGCTGAGGCAGCTTCTAAAACCCGGTAGCCAAACGCTTCCAGGAACGTACGAACATGCGTTCTGAGGTCCGCGGCTCCTCCTACGACCAAGGCCAACGGGCTCGCCTCCAGCATCCTCATTTCCGAAAGAACTCGCTCAAGTCGATTCCTACCATCGAAATGGACATCCGAAAGCTGAATCGTTCCGTCGTCCGCTTGAGTGTACATCGTTCCGAGCATCGCTTGGGCGGCTGCGTAACGAACCGAGGCAAAGCCGGACCCGCATGCATGTGCAAGTCGATCTCGAACCGCGTTCGGGATGGTCTTTGGATTCGCCCACCGCGCGAGGTTTCGCACTGCCATAAGTTGCCCTGACGCAAGATTGCTACTCTCTGCTCCGTCCCAAACAAGACACCCAAATTCATAGCTATCGAGAAGAGTTGCGGGAATGCGTGGTGCGACATTCGCCAAGGTCAAGGTACTAGCTGCCTCCGGTACGGAGCGACAAGCGTTTTCGGATAGGATGGCAACAGCTAAGCCTGAACTGCTATCGGCAAATTCCCCACATCGAATGGCAGCGTTTGCGAGTTGTGCGGTCCTAACCCATTCCAAATCCGCTAGGCGGGCTGTTTTTTCCATCACCGATCGACCATCGGTCGAAAGTTGCCAGGTCATGAACGCATCTGGCTCATCCATCCATCGAATCTTTTGGAATGCCTTTATGGACTTCTGCATTTGATCGATAGAATGGCGATAAATCGCTTGGCTGGCTGGAATGGATTTGTTTCGATCGGCAGCGACCTTGGCAAGTTCCTCTCGGACACTTGGATCTATCTGTGGATCGATGGCGGCTACGCATAATTCCGTGGTTAAGGACGGTTCGCCAGACCTTGCTGCCAGCAACGCTAGGTTTCCTCTTGCGTCCGCAAGAGGTGAAGTCATGGCGGCTTGCCAAGCGGAAAAGGCTGGCTTGCCCATCAATGAGAACGATTCGCACAGGGTTGGGGTTGGAGCTGCAGTACCCTCTGCAAGCATATGATTGATCAAAGCCGAAACGCCTCGGTTCCCAGCCGATGCTAGGTATCGGTGGGCTTGGATGCGTTCGGTTTTATTGTTGCTACGAAGCGATGCAACACTTTCGATCAATTTCTTCGGGTTGTTGGCGGCTGCCGACGCTAGGTCGAGTATCTTCTTGGCGTTCGCTTTGCGAGGAGCCGATAACCTTGCTTCAGGACTGGTTAGTTGCAGGAACGTTTGTGTTCCTGCGGCCTGCACCATTTGAGTGGCATTGGTTTCGTTCAGCCCCAACTTAACCGCCTCGTCGAGCCAATTTCCCACTTCATCCCAACGACGAATTCTCGCCAGTAACTGGATGGCTCTCGCTAATTCGGACGCTGTCCGCGGAGGATTCGATCGAAGCGAAAGTACGACCGCGCTTCTTTCATTCGGATCAAAACGCTTTCCCACTCCCTTGTCGCTGCCGATTTCCCCTTTGGCGTTGGCTGCATTATCTGGCTCGCCAACCCCAAGGTCGTCAGCCAAAAAAGGATCTTGTAAGCGTGCAAACGAAGGTTGAACCAACGCAAGGGCGAGGATCAGTGGCAGATGCCTCGCGAGAATCCGGATCGGAGTTTTCATAGCAAATCGTCAAGGTTGCTTCAGTCGGAGTTACCGGCACCGCGTGATTCCAAGCGTCAAAAACGCCGCTCGATTACGGTGTATCCTCCAATCTTAACTCGATAAACGAGCTATTCCCTAACACGATTGCAACTAGTGCCAACTTTTCGACCAAACCGCCGCATTTCCAAACAATTGGGAAGCCAATTGCCGGGCCCGGATTATTCATTAGCCGTTTAACGCTAGCCACGGTTGTCCGCTCCGCCATAACCGGAGGCTAACGCCTTTCGGCTGATCTCCGGTGAATAATCCGGGCTAGCTCTCGAGTCGCTCCCATCGAAAAGAAGGCGGAATCCGATTGACAAGCCATTTTACGGTAGTATCTTTTTGATATCATTTAGATAGCTTTGCTCATTCGGTGTAACAAGGATCCATCATGGCCAAGCGAGACTCATTTCTATTGCGACTGAATCCAACGATCATGGATGCTCTTCGTCGGTGGTCCGAAGATGAGTTTCGCAGCATGAACAGCCAGATTGAAATGGTGCTTCAGCGGGCGCTTAAGGAGGCCGGACGGCTCTCCGAAAAACCGCCAAGCATCGAGGAAGAAAAGAAGCCCGAGTAACATTGTCGCCTTTCGCTCCGCGAAAGTGCGTTGTCGATGCGCACTTTCGCGGAGCGAAAGGCGACATTGATCTAATCGTGGTAGCGGCGGTACAAATACTCCCCTTGATTCAGTCTTGCCTTGCGTGGATTGTCTTCGATGTATTTCCTGAGGTAACCATATTGCTCTGGGCTTCGAACTAGATGATCAAATGGTTCTTGTTGCCAAAACTTTCCTTTCTGGCGATGTGATTTGTTGATTTGGACTGCTGTGAAATGGAGCCAAGAGTCACATTGGTCTTTCATGTACTTCTCGTTTAAAAACACCGCCAAAAGATGAACGTGATTTGGCATAACAACAAAGTCACCCATCCGGTATCGATCGTTGTCGAAGTGCAGCAGAGACTCGGCCACAATACTTGCGGACTCCTGATTTTTAAGAAGACAGAGTCCGTGACACGTATCGAGAAAGTCCTCTCGGAAACGGTTGAAATGCTTCGTGAACTGCGTGCGATGGCTATCTGAAATTGACTCGACAATCAGGGACCAGTGTTCGTTTGATCGATATCCATGCCGATGCATCCAATCTTGCTTTTCGTTATCCCATCGCTCAATAACCTCTTGTGGAATCGAGTCGCGGGTTCGAAAAGTGATGAAGACGACAGCGCCCGCTTGAGACCAATGAGGCCGGAAGTGCTCATGGACAAAGTACTCTGCATCTGGATCAAAAGTTTCTCCAAGCACGACTTTTCACCTCCCGAAACAAAGGCATTCCAAAAGTCTATCAATCTAATGTCGCCTTTCGCTCCGCGAAAGTGCGGTGTCGATGCGCACTTTCGCGGAGCGAAAGGCGACATTGGATTACAACGACTTGGCCACTGAGGTTCGATAGGCAGCCAGCGCCGGAATAATTCCAGCCAGGATTCCGATCACGATCAAGCCTGGAACGATGAACGGTTCTTGAGTGGAGTTGATACTAAAGAAATCGATCCGAACACCGGTGGCTGGTTCGGTCCAAGCATTGCTCAAGGGACCTACGGCGTGCCCAACGATCCAGCCGATCGCGCCCCCGCCAACCGCAATCAATACGGACTCGACGAGGATAATGGCAGTGATGTGATCTCGCGATGCGCCGAGTGCTCGCATGACCGCAATGTCCCGTTTTCGTTCGTTCATGCTGTTGTAGATACCAACGAGAATGCTGATGGCGCTAACGGCGCAAACCAGACTGGTGATCGCGAGCAATGCCCACTTAATGGGTGTGACGAAGAACACCAAGAGTCCGCTGATGACGCTAATAGGGGACACGGCCTGAGCGAATTTGGTCTTGTTGACTTGCTTCTGCAGCCCGATCGCATTGGGGCCATTTGGCTTCACCAATATGGCGGTGACCTCTCGTTTCTCGATTGGCAATCGCACCTTCGAAAACTTGGACTCTCGCACGGGAGCCACGGCTGAGCCTTTTACCTCCATGCCTGATTGTTCATTCCGTTCAGGTGCCACGTGCCCCTCCAGCAAATAGAAGCCTTCGATATTCACAAAGGCGCCACGGTCGTTTGGGGTCCCGGTTGGCTCTAATATTCCAACCACGTTGAATCCTTGATTGTGTTGCTCGCCGCCCGAGGAGCCGTGCGATGCAAAGATCTCCGAACCCAATTGCAGCTTCATCTCGGCTGCTACTTGCGAACCAACGACGGCTTCAAAGTAGCCATTTTCGTCAGAGAAATCCACAAAGTTTCGGCCTTTCGTGAATCGGTAGTCCAGGTCGTTATTGTCCCCATGTTTAAGCAACTGGAAGTAGTCGGGTGTCGTCCCAACGCAACGGAAGGATCCGATATAGTCTCCCATGCACAACGGAATGGAAAACCCACCCTTCATCAAGAAAGAATAGAGACCGTTCCGTTCGGGTTCTTTCAGTACGCCGCCGAGACGTGCCAACTCCTTTTGCCGCCCGTCGCCCGGCAGGTATTCCATGTAGTAGGAGTAAGGGACATTCTCGACTGGCTGGCTTAGGAAGAACACAGTATTGAAGGTCAGTTGTATGTCGCTCCCCTTGGCGCCGACGATCAGGTTATAACCCACGTTGCTGGTGCGTTCGAAGGTCCTTTCGATGACACCTGAGATGGTTAATACGAGCACCACCAGCCCAACCCCCAACGCCATGGAGAGCATGTTTAGGGCGGTGGGTAATTTGCGATACGTCAGATTGCGAACGGCAATGGAAAACAAGTTCATCGTTGAAATCGTCCTTGGTAGTACTACTGGTCGGTTGTGACGGTGCGATCCTCAAAGGCTCGATTGATAAGTTCGAGTCTTTCGACACGTTCAAATCGATGGGCGATTTCGTCACTGTGTGTGACCATAAGGATGGCTACCGACTCCTCGCGACACACATTTTGAATCAGGTCGATGATACGCTTCTGATTGGAGGGATCCACGTTGGCAGTGGGTTCATCCGCCAACAACAGTCTCGGCTTGTTTGCCAGGGACCGAGCCACTGCCACGCGTTGTTGTTGCCCCACCGACAGTTGGCTTGGCAGGTAATGCATACGATCGGACAAGCCGACTTTGTGCAGTAGTTCCTTGGCTCGTTCGGCGCTCAACTTTTTTCGTGCGAACGTCATGCCCAGGCGAACATTTTCCAATGCGGTAAACGCGGGTAGTAAATTAAACGTTTGAAAGACGTATCCCATTTTGTCGGCCCGAATACGATCACGAGTCGCTTCGGAGAATTTGGTCAACTCGGTTCCATCGAGTCGGATCGAGCCACTATCCGCCGCAACGATCCCTGAGATGAGATGTAGCAAAGTTGTCTTTCCACCGCCACTCTCGCCTCGCAGGACGACTTGCTCTGCCTGGGCGATATCGAGTTGCGGAATGTCGATGATCAGCAATCGGTTCCCCGATGGTTCTGCATACGACTTTTTCAGGTTTCGGATTTCTAGCATGGCATGGATCAGGTCATGAGTTGGTTTGGATAGAGTACGAATACGAAGGGAGGCCGACTCCAGTTCAAGTCATCCGTTTTACCCATGGGAGTGCGAGGCTCCTGCCGAGCTGGCGTCGCATTGGTTCGGCAGGAGCCTCACTCTCCCGGAGTATTGATTTTGTAAAGTCGATGTGATGTGATGATGTTTTCAAGGGTGGCGTGTCCTCTTACGTCGCTGCTCAGGTTAAACATTTCGGTCGAACCGTTTGCTTTTCATCACGCGGTCTATTTCGCGACCAGCGTCGGCTTTCTTAAGAGTCTCTCGCTTGTCGTGGAGTTTCTTTCCTTTGCAAAGGGCGATGACGCATTTGGCTTTGCCGCGTTCCGCAAAGTAAACCCTGAGCGGGACCATGGTGAGTCCTCGTTCCTTGGATCGGCCCACGAATCGCAACAATTCATGTTTATTCAAAAGCAGTTTGCGAACACGTTTGGTGGGATGGTTCCAAATGGAAGCTTGTCGATACTCTTCGATTTCGCAGCCCACCAGCCAAAGTTCACCATCTTTGATACGAGCGTACGCTTCCTCGATCGAGCATTTGCCGTTTCGCAAACTCTTCACTTCGCTGCCGTGCAATACGATTCCGCACTCGATGGAGTCTAGAATTTCGTATTGATGCTTGGCTTTGCGATTGTCGGTCACCATTTTATGCGTGGGTGGTGTCGACGATTTGGCAACGACGGATTTAGCCTCTTTGTCTTTTGGCTTGGTGGGCTTCGGTTTCGTGTTGGGTGCCGTTGGCTGAGCTTTTTTCTTATTCAATGTCTACCTGCTCACGTTTGCATTTTGTGAAGGGAGCTCAAAAACAGCAAAAGTCTCGTTGAACTCGTTTTGGGTTGGATACAGGATTGGCAGCAATGGCAAACTCTGTCCCACGACACGGCGGTCTAATAAAACATAGCGGATGCCATACTTGCCCTGCAACTCCCAGAGTTTCTCTGTTGTCCAGGGTTGCAACGTCTTTGTTTTGTCGAATTGGTAGGCATCTGCCAGTCGCTGGCTCCATTCAACTAAGGCTGCTGCGTTCTGGGGTGCATCTTTCCAACATGCCAATTCGGGGCGGCCGGTATGCCACTTGAAAGACTGTTGTCGGCGAGGGGTTAGCCAAAGCGATTCGACATCCGAATTCTGTCTAATCCAATCGCAAACTCGCAGCCAATCCTCAAATTGCTTGAGTTGATCGGACTCCGAATCGGACTTTGTCACAAAGTGTGCCTTGTCACCGGCTGGAATGGTTTCGTGGTAATTGGCTTCGAATCGGTACCCCAAGAGTATAAAACCAGGCACAAGGAGACCGGCCCGCGCAAGCCATTTCGCCGCGACCGGGTTCGGTGTGAACGCAAGTCGACCATAAGCAAAGGAAACAACCAGGGAACCAATCATCATAGGCATTGCTACGTCATTCCAACGAAACAAGTAAAAGCGAAGCAGCTTCGAAGTGAGTTTTGGGAAAGCTTTTCCAAAGGCCAAGTCGACCATGAGACCGAACATGGCAACGGCGAACCCAAAAAGTCCCCACCCGATGACAAGCTGTAGGCCTCTCGGAAAGGTTGCGAAAACACCCGCCCATGTTCGATAGTTCTTGGAAAGGATATTGCCTTGCGAAAAACCCGTCGGTTGAATTTCCGATACGGTTTCGCTCGTTTCAAGCCACTTCGATCGACTTGCCATCCAAAAAACGAGGCACGCGCACAAGAGTTGGCCCCCAAAGTCTTGCCAACGAATGGTACTAAATCGTGTGGGAGCAAGATGGTGCCCGAGTCGAGTGTAAACTTGTTTAACGGCGCTTTCACTTGCCAATATGGGGTCCGTTCCCCAATCGATGGCAAGGGCCGGAACGGCTCCAACAATGACTCCAATTAAGCACAAGCCCCAACCGACTCGATGGGTAGCAAACCACCCTGCTAAGCCGTTTGAGTTGGCACCTAATTCCCCAATTTGCTTAGTTGATTTCCGATAGTCCAAGAAAAAGGAAACTGTCACCACACAGGCGATCACCCAGATTCCAGTTACGACATGATAGGCCGCCGCACCCCCGAGCAGAGTCCATGCCAAGGTCCAGCGTTGTCGAATAGCCAGCGCGAGTCCAGCGAAGATCATGGCGTAAGCAATTCCTTTGGATTCACAGCCGCCGATGACCCATTCCCCTGCCCAGTGCCCATAATGAAGCCCGACTAGCCAGAGTAACCCCCAACAGCTAGCAATCATTGGGGAATCCATTGGCCGAACCGATGCGTCAAGAGGCTGAGTAAGAGGCTGAGTTTGGCTGCGATTGGGGCATTCGAACCAGAGCGCTCGGCCAAGCATTGTCCAACCGACGGCCAAAAAGATCCATGTCAAGAATCTGCCGGTCCAAACCGCCCAAGAAATCGGCATGCACTGAGTCAAATAGCCGAACGAGGCGAAAAAAAGCCAATGGGCGTCGCCAGACTCTAAGAACAAGTCGCCTTTTCCAAAATTTGGATTCCAAAAATGGGCCGCTTTGGTCCAGTAGTGCGGTTCGTTGATGGCGGGGACCGAACTTCCCGCGTAGATGAAAAAGATGCAAAAAACGCAAAGAAAATCGACCGCGAACGAGCTTGTCCAGTTGGAACTAGGCGCGAGTTTCGCCTTCTCCTGAGTCATTGCATTGCGGTTAACGGGTCGAATCATTCTGAACTTACTGGACAATCTGGTATAGTTTGGCTGGCAGAGCAGTATGCTTGGAGTTCACTAAAAATTAGGAAAAGAATAACGATCAGAACACAAACGACGAGCAATTCAGGAATTTTCCAGAAAATCTTCTTGACAGCTCTTCGTTTTTCTTGACTGTCACGGCGTGGCACTTAGAGTTGAGAGGAACTGATTACGCGTGTGGACACGAGTTCGGCAGTTGAGTCTCAGCGTTGTAAAGCAGTCTACGAAATTACAGGATCAGGAGATGGGTATTTTGCCCAAGGATCGCAGGAAGGGAAGTCATGTTAGTATTATCGAGAAAAAAGAACGAAAGTATTGTCATCAACAATGAGATCACGATCGTCGTGGTCGAGATTCGCGGGGACAAAGTCAGATTGGGCGTGGAAGCGCCCAGAGAAGTGCCAGTCCATCGCCGCGAAGTGTTTGACGCAATTCAGCGGAATCTAGAATCCCAAGCCGCAGAACAGACGGAACAAAAAGAAGAATCGTAAGATTTCTTTGGTTTGGGCAAGGGCTTTTTCGTTTTGATTTCACAAAGTCCGAAATGCCTTTTCGGTGCAAGACTTGACAGAAACTTGCTGGCTCGTACACTTTCGCCACGCTTCAAGGCATTGCAGCAGACATGCGGCCCCGTCGTCTAGAGGCCTAGGACACTGCCCTTTCACGGCGGTAACACGGGTTCGACTCCCGTCGGGGTCATTACATAGGGCATCATTAGCCCGCAAACACCATCAGAACCCAGCAATTCGCTGGGTTTTGTTGTTTCTGGATTTCCCTTGATGGTTCCTGCGGAGGCCTTGGCTTTGTTCGTTGAGTTCTACGGAATT
>JANPNA010000012.1:0-43373 GCA_031427235.1 Pirellula sp. | reverse complement strand
GGTTCTTAGGGGAATTTAGTGGGTCGGTAGGAAAAGTCCAGGGATTTGTTATCCTTTTGGGATGAACGAATTAACCACAGATCATTATAGAGCTTTGTTGGGACTTGATGCCGACTGGCGTGTTACTAATGTCGAGTTTCTTCCAAAGGCCAAATTGGTGGATATTCGGATTGAGTATTGCGGCTCGAAGCTGTCTTGCCCGGAATGCAAATGCAGTTGTCTGCGAGCTGATATGGCTCCAGAACGAACTTGGCGGCACCTCGATACGATGCAGTTCACTACGACAATTCATGCCGCCGTTCCTGAGCCTACTTCAATGTTGTTGGTAGGGATGGTAGGTATCGGAGGTATCGGAGGTTTTGCCGCAAGACGATGGAGCAAACGACGAGAAAAATTGGCTGCTTAGCACCAACTCGCGACAAATGAATTTTAGGTCAATGGCCGTTAAGTGTTTCTTGTTCTCCCTTTGATGGCTTTGGGCAGAAAGAGAATCTAGCGGTCATATCACCTTGGGCCAACTGCTTTTCTACCAAGGTCAGGGAAGTCGGTAAAGAAGCCGTCTACTTTGAGTACATCGATGAGCACGCGATGCGTTTCGTCGAGCGATGTGGACCATCTAGGTTGCTGGAGCGTTCGAACCGTGTACGGATGCACCAGCAGTCGCGATTTTTTGGCAAGTTCGACAAACCCCGTCGACACAATTTCGTTCTTTTCATTGCGCGTTGCCAGTGTGTCGAGCGCCGGCCCAATACCTTGCGCATATCCTGCCATACTGGCTAGCTCGGAATCCGATGGGCGTTGACCGAGCAACTGAATGAGCGGCAATTTGCAATGCAATCGCTCGTGCAGATCCTTGAGTTCCTCAGGCTCAAAACACTGGACATAGCATGGGCAAGAGGCGTCTTCGATCCCGAGTTTCGCAAGCAACTTCAATAACGATTCGCCCATGGAGTAGCCGAACTCCTTTTTGTGGAACGCGGCGCCTTTGAGCTCGATATACAAACCAGCCGTTTTGCCTGTCGTCTTGTTTAACCCACGAATGAGTTGGATCTCGTCGTCAAGCTTGTGGACGCGTTGGCCGGCGACATTAGGAAATCGGCCTTGTATCGCTGGCTCTTTGGAGTTGCGGCCCGTTCGCTCGTGCATCGTCAGCGATTGAATCTCGGCCCAATGGAAGTCGGCGAAGTAGAAGCGTCCATCGCCTCTCGCTCTCATGGGAAACAGCTCCTCAACGTCCGTTGTTTCCTCCATGGTGATATCGTGGGTGACAATGAACTCGCCATCTTTGCTCAATACCACGTCTTGCTCGATGTAGTCGGCATCTTGTGCGTGCGCCAACGTTTTGGCCGCCTCGGTATGCTCGATTGCGATGACAATCGGACTGCTTGTGTCGAGCTCGCTGGCTATCTTCCAAACGTGGCGTCCGCCGCGAACAAAAATCGCGCCATCGGAAATTGCGGGACTTGCTTGCACGAATTCATCCAGCGCATTCTTGGCAAGGACTTCATAGTCGGGACCGTTGCGTATCACTGTACATAGACCGGTGTCGTCAAAAAAATAAATCTTGTCCCCAATTCCGACGGGGGAGCTATAGGTATTGCCTCCTTTTCGCAACGTCTTAAGCACCTCACCGCTCACTGGCTCCACACAAGAATAGATTCCAGCATCGTTCATGACATGTAGATACTGGCCAAGGAGAAGCGGCGTCGGAACATAAGGCATGCTTCGTTCCTTGGTCCAAGCGATGTTGGTCTTCGTCAAATCCCCTCGCCCACCTTGTCGAATTGCAAATGCCCGCTCGCTAGGCGACCCGCCAAAACTGAAAATGTGACCAAGTCCAACCGAGGGAGTGCACACAAACTTTTCCGTGGGACCATCCACCCACCAAATCCTTTCACCCGACTCCGGATCCAAGCCAACCGTCTGCTTCGCACCTGTTAAAATGACTTGCCGACTGCCTTGAATCGTGGCTATTACCGGAGTCGAAAACGATCGCAAGTCGGTATCTGGTTTGTATCGCCATTTCTCCTTGCCTGTCGCTCCGTCGAGCAACACCACAAAGGCCCCAGCATCCTGATGCCCATTGATCAATACTCCTCCGTCGCACAGGACTGGTGACGCGGCAAATCCGTGCGAAGCAAAATAACTGCCTGGGCTAACACTCCAAACAATCTTGCCATCCCAATCCACTGCCGATACGACCATCTTTTGATCATCGACAAACGCGCAATAAATCCGTTTCCCATCCGTCGCAGGTGTACTCGACGCGCTGGTGTTTTGCCTGTGTTGCTTTTCGATAGGTCCTTGATGGACTTCGACATCCCAAACAACTTTACCAGCATCGCGATCGATTCGAATCAATCGGCGACTCAGGGTGTCCGTCAGCGACGTTGTCACAAAGACACTGTCCTTGCAAACGATCGGAGACGATCTACCGTCACCGGGAATGGCGACCTTCCACCGAATATTCTCGGTGCTGGACCAAGTTAGAGGCACATCGGCACCCTGTCCGATTCCGTCCCCCCGTGGACCTCTCCACATTGGCCAATCCTCAGCATGGGCCTCAAAATTCGCATCGAAGCACAAAGCCAGAATCGCAAACGAGCCTAAACCCAACCAACTTTGTCGCATAAAAGTTCGCTTTGAATGAATGAAACGAAATCCAATCTTACTTTCGATTGGGCTTTTGCTTGAGTTCGAGTTGTTTTAATCGAGCCTCTTGCAATAGGATCAACTGTTTGAGCCTGGCTACCGACTCTTCCAGCCTTTCGGCTGTTTGGTAGGTTTGTTCCAGCGATTGTTCGACGCTCGCAAGCGCTCGGCGACTCTCTTCCAAGTCCGAATGCAATATGGAGCTTCCCAAGTCGCTCGCGCTCTCCCTAGAATCAACCGGCGTCCGATCCAGGACGTGTTCGGTAGCCTCGCTGCTCATGATTGGCTTTAGTAAGATGCGTTTGGGTGCGTCGGGAGCACTTGCCGTGAACAGCCGCTTTTGTGCGTTGATTGGCAATGAGATCTGCACCTTTGCAGTGGGTTCGTTCGAACCGGAGACCGAGCTAGCCAATCGATAGATGCCACCGGATGCATCAGCACCAAAGAGAGTACCTTGAAGTGCTTCAGAGCTGCAAATGAGTATCGCTTCGTCCGGCAATTGGGTTTGCCAGCTAGGTGCAGTGCCCTCTGGCATCCATTTGCGAACCCAACCATCGCGACCGCTGGTCAGCAATCCCTTTTTTGAGTCCATCGCTAAAGACAAAACGCCTCGTTCGTCTGCAACCCATTGCTTCTTAGCCTGCAACGTATGCATGTCCCAAACGCGAACTGTTCCGTCAAGACTCGAGGAGGTTAGCTCATTTCCATCGGGCGACCAGACCAGTCCTGTTATGCCGCCAGCATGACCTCGCAATGTTGCAAACTCGTTGCCAGTATCGGTCTCCCAAACATGGATTCCTCCGAATCGATCTCCGCTTGCAACCAAAATACCATCTCGACTGTAGGCGACGGAGAGAACCCAATCTGTGTGTTTTCGAAGGACAAAGAGCTCTTTTTGATTGCCTCGATCAAACATCTTCACAAGTCGCGATGTGGTTCCAACGGCGATTTGACTCGCATCGCTATTGCAATCGATGGACTGGATGTTGTCCAGCTCGTCACCCACACTCGGCAACCATTGCTTCGCTTGCCAGTCCAAGACAAGGACAGTTCCCGACTCGCCAATCATTCCTGCCGCGATCAGGAGAATCTTACCATCGGGTGAAAAACGCAAAGCAGAAACATCTCGATCACCGACATCAATGGCTTGTGCACCGAACTCTGCGAAGTCTGTGTTCAAAATGGCGACTTGATGGAGGCACGTGACGGCAACCACTGGCTCCGAGGGGTGCGTTTCCATCGCTCGAACCGCAGTGGGCTGTGGGATGGCAGCAAGGGGCGTAAAAACTCTTGGCGAGCTGGCGGTCGGTTGAATCTCACGATTCGTTTTGTCCGATGGCTTCATGCTAGGCTCAGCAATCGATCCAATGGGAGGCGATGCTTTCGGCTTTTCGGACACGGACTTTTCAAAACCTTGAGTCTCATCAATCAGTCCTGTCATAATCCAGCGTTCGATTACATTGAGCTCGCGCTGAGGTATGCGAGGTTTGTTCGGCGGATTCTCAAGCGATCCGCCACTAGCGGGTAGAACCATTTGTACGATCTTGTCGATTGTCGTACCAGTGTGAACCGCATCGCGCAGCCATCGATCGTACAAGCGGAGGGCTTTCTGGCTTACGCCGTTATTGGTCCGAATTTGTAACAGTTCAGCCCATTTCATGACCCAAATATCGAGGACTTCTGGCCGTTCCAGCAACCGATCGATCAATCGTTCACGTTTGTTTGCCAACCCGTCCAGCATGAATGCTTGATACTCTTCTGGAGAAGGCAGGAGCCCAATCAAATCGATCGAAACGCGTCGCAAAAACTGTTCGTCATCAGCCAGTTCCGATGGTGCCAAGTGCATGAACTTTAACCGATCGTCGACCAGCGTATCGATCATGCCGGTCACTGGCCTTTTCGGATACTCAAAGTCAAGGTCGGGTCGCACCATGATGGACGATCCCTGAGTAAACTGATCGAATCGAGCCAAGATGAATGCGGCACCAGGGCCACGCGCGTCAACCATTCCTTCCTCTGAAACCGTAGCTGTCACGTCAAAGACGACGACGGAAGAGTTTGCCGCGATTTTGCCAAACGTAAAACTATCTTTGTGCCTGGACGCTTCGCAACCATCAGCCGAAACACCATCGACCATGGAATTCCAGGTCGCGGACAAAGAGAACGGAACCAACAATTGATTTCGAGAAACGTCGTTGGGGCCAGCGCCCAGATTTCGGTGTCGATGGTCCCACCGTATTGATCCACGCCGTTTTGAAAGCGGATCTTGGTCGATCTTGACTTCGATTTAGGCGTTTCACCACGCAGGCTTGAACAAATTAAGCCTTCGACTGAGGTCGAGGCTAGGCAAAAGAACAAAAACCAACTTTCCTTCGATCCTGGACTAAACATCGTACCAACCCATCCTCGTCAAAACGAACCATTCCGAAGGTTCGTTTGTTGCCTCCCGAACGACAGAAAGTCTGACGGAGTTGTCTTAATGTTTAGCAAAGCGATCGTGAATAAATGATGAACTTTGTTTCACGCACAATTGCTGACGCTGGCAGCGTCAGCCACGTGACCGCCACGTGACCGCGTGGTAGACGCTGCTAGCGTCCAAGAAGGCACAAAAAAGTTAGTCGCTATCCTAGTATCGCCATTGCAGACCGTAATCAAGGCTATGCAGCGAGTAGTTGCTTTCAAGCAATGAAAAACGGGGCGTACTGGCGCCTGTCGGCGGATTGCTCAAGTTGGAAGCCAACTGCGGATCCAACTGATCGGCGACTCTCGCAACCTTTGGTAGCCCAAGGTACGAGTACCCGACCGTCGCTTCCAGTCGTCGAGTCAACCGATAGCCCAGCGTCACGTTTGTCTCAGGCGATACAATAAACGTGTTCATGACATAGTTACCTGCATTGGTGTTTCTAGCCAGCAGGCCGTTGGCCGTCGTATTCGTGCTGCCAGGATTGCCGGGGACAGTAATCGTCGAAGAACCATCAATGGCCACACTGCGTTCCATGTTACCGAATCCCAACTTGATCAGGCCAGACAGACTCCAGCATCGTTCTCGCACGATGCCGTTGAGCCCCAAGGCCATTCCGTTAAAGCGATTGGTGGTCGCAAAGTGATCGGAGAGTTGGGATAGGGTTCCAGTCGGTGCCGGCGTATTGGTCAGCGCGGTGGTCGTCGAGTCGATCCGCAACGAGTCGGCCAATCTTGCAGTTTGGTAGCCCGCTAGGAATTCAAGGCGTCCTGCGCAATCGCGAAGGATCAGCTTGCGAAACAGAATGTCGCCACCATACACGTCGCTCGATAGTTTCGCGTCCAGCGATCCCGATGTGCTGTTCGGGTAGTTTACAGCGATCGTCGATTGAGCATTGTTGGCGGTGCTGAAAAAGGGCCGTGTCACTACCGGTTCGGATGTTGGGGTGCTATTGTATGAGAGTGAGTTGCTGCCTACATCAAAAAAACGGAGTAGGATGCCGTGCGACTTGCAATCGCTGAAGTAGGTCCCCAATTCGCCTCGGATTCCTTGAGTACTTTCCCCAAGCACATTCGAACCACCGAATAGATTTGTAGTATCGGTTCGACCTATCAATCCGTCCGTCGCAGGGTCGTTGGCGGGACGACGCGTGGTTACTAGCTGCGGTAGATTCTGTCCGTCAGGCCAGAATGTCGCCGCTTCGATTCGGAGCTGCATGCGACGAAGTAAACTGCCTACGACATGAGGCGACTGAATCATTCCGACCGACTCGCAGCCGCTCGTGCAGGGTTGGCACGAATTGCCAAACACCAAGGCGTTAGAATCCTCATGGACTTCGTTGAAATCCGATGTTTCCTGGTAGTCTTCGTAGTCTTCGAGGGCTTCGTGGGCTATGCCTTGGCTAGGTGCCGCGGCTATCGGGCCATGCGAATGTGCGATACCCGCTTGACAGTTTTTGCAGCCCGCTTGCACGACTCGGCTCGATGGAGCTTGGCCTGTCGCTGTGCGAACACTGGCTGGCTTCTTAATGACTCGTCTCGCAGGAGTGGCCTCGAACTCGGTGGAAATCACGTTCGTGGCTGACGCTTGAACCACATCCGCCTTCACGTGTTTGCTTTTGGCTTGTGGTTGGGTCGACGCGGTCGGTTCTGCTGGCGTGTAAAACTCGCGATCCGTGCTGCGACCGGTACGAAGCTGGGCAAAGGCTGGAGAAACGTCAACGAGACTGAGTGCCGCAACCGCGACAACGCCTAGCCCCACTTTCAATGCCGATTCAAATGCTTGACGGCGAATTTCGCAGATTTCTTTAAAAGCCATAATATCCCCCAAAACACGCAATCTGAACAACCACGCAGAGTTTGACGACTGCGCACTTTTGTAGTGATTCCATCGGAAGTTCTGCCTGCGGAAGTTGAGTAAAGATGGCAGGATTTGCGGCCTGCTTACTCAAGGATTGATAGCAATGGAAGGAATAGAGTTTGCAGAATATGCAGACTTACGGACGTCGCGAAGCAATTGCGATGAACCCAAGTTCCATCAGCCGATCTCCTACGTTACCGGATCTAAATGGAGTTTGGACCGACGTTTTTTGAAATCAGATCGCTTCGATCTACGGTAAAGGGAATTACAACATGCGAAGAACTCTCGCGACACTTACGATTTCAGCTTTATCTTTTGGCTTGATCGGATGTGCGGACATGAGGCACCGGGCGGGGGTGGATTACGCTCGCAACGTCGCGTGGCCGCAACCCTTTCGTGGTGCCGATTCCAATTCGGTCGTAGCCCCTTTTGATGTCATGCGTGACAACGGCTGGAGGGAAAACAACACCCTCGGAACCAGCTTGTTCTCATCGCAGCATGCTCTCAATGAGGCGGGCGCGATCAAGGTTCAGTGGATCGTGACGCAGGCACCACTAAATCAACGAATCGTCTATGTCAAAGCCGGCAACACGGAACAGCAAACAAGTGCTCGTGTCGAGAGCGTTCAACTGGCTGTTTCCCAATTCATTCCAAGTGGCCCACTTCCACAAATCTTGGTAACCGAAATTGAGCCAGCAACCTCCTCAGGTGCTTATCAAACCTTGGTCCACCGAGCCTTGACCAAGACCACTCCGACCCCTCGATTGACGAAATTCACCGGTTTGAATGCACCTTCGCAACAAACAGTTGCACCAAATGCTGGCGAAAGCAAATAGAGGCCTGGCTTCTCACGCTGAAAGCGTTAAACATTGTCGCCTTTTGCTCCGCAAAAGTGTGTTAACACGGCACACTTTCGCGGAGCGAAAGGCGACATAGATCACCAGAGGCGACATAGGACATCAGAGGCGACATAGGACATCAGAGGCGGCGTAACTCAAGGCACGGAGTGCCGTGCTACACTATTCGAGTCCCCGCAGGACTCGCATGTTGATCGCGTCCCACTCCTCGTCATCGTCGTTCTTGCCTTTTTCTGTTTCTAAGTACATCGGTAGCGTTTTCAGCGTCTTATGCTTGAGGACTCGTCGAAATCCCTCCAGCCCAATCGTTCCGAGACCAATGTGTTCGTGACGGTCAACTCGGCATCCGCATCCTTTCTTGCTGTCGTTTAAGTGCAAGGCCCGGATGGCCGCCAAAACGTTGTGTTTCTTTGCGTCTTTTTCCCAAGCCTTGAATCCATCGACGGTCGAAAAATCATAGCCTGCCGCGTGCGCATGGCACGTATCCAAACAAACACCAACCTGCATAGCTTGGCCGGATCGGTCCAGAAGCCAGCCCAGTTGCTCCATATCCCAACCCAGATTCGACCCTTGGCCAGCAGTGTTTTCCAACAGCAGCCATGCATGTTTGGGGGCTACTTTTTCATAGACTTCTTGGATGGCCGTAGCAATCCGTTCGAGACCGGCTTCCGGAGTCGATTCCACGTAGGAACCTGGATGCATCACAACCCCATCCAGACCCAACTGCTCGGCTCGCTGCCACTCGACCACCATCGAATCGATCGATTTCTGCCAAAGTTCGTCTTTCGGTGAAGCTAGGTTGATCAAATACGAGGAGTGCGACAACGGACGCGAAACACCGGTTCGTTCCAGCGATTCTTTGAAAAGGGAGCAGTCGCTGTCCGTGATCGGCTTTGCGGCCCATTGATTGTTGTTCTTGGTAAACAACTGAACGACATCCATGGAATACTCCGCCGCAGCTTCCACTGCCTTGTAGTATCCGCCCGCAATGCTCATGTGAGCGCCTAATTGAACCATATTTTTCCGGTCTCTCCCAAATCGCCCAACTTAACGTTGCTTGTAATTCTCGTATTGCGGGCAGCGACTGCGACGACGTAATCTCCAGTCCGAAGAATAAACCACGCAGAGCGTTCCATGTCCAAAGTGCAAGTTTCGTGACGCTCAAGAATTGAATGATCAGGATGAACGATTCCATGAACATTGAACAGTACCAACCAAACAAAACTCGGTCATTCCACTTTGTTGCGACGTTGTCATTGGCTGCAGTCCTAGCGGCTGGCTCGACAGGTTGCCGGGGCACAGCACCAGCCTTTTCGCAAGCGTTTAGTGGGCTGACTGCTCCAGCCCGGGTACCTCCTCCAGCACAAGGCAGTTTCCAAGTTCCAGGCTCCTATTCCGGCGGCGTGAATGGGACGGGAAATCCCTCCAGCAGCGGCCTGGGAGGCTCCAGCTTTGGTAGCGGTCCGAAGACGAGTCAAAACACATTGCCCACCGGTAATTTGATCAACGGTATATCCAACGCTCAGTCACAGCTTCTCACCGCAACGAACAAGGCTAGAAACTCAGTCAACCGGGCCGCCGACAGCATCAACTCCTCTGTCGAACAAGCTAGCGCTCGCGTCGACCGACTAGGTCAAGGAGTCGCACAAGCCAGTGCAATTCTATCGGAAGCCGCAACGACACCCATTGTGAGCGGTGCGTCCGAACGCTCCAATATGAATTATCCCACCAACGATCCGCCGTCCATTATTTCAAGCAATTCCGGTCGCATCGGCGATGCCGAGCCGAGTGAAACCGCCAGCTGGCGAACTCCGATTCCAAGATAGAAGAAAATGAGCACGAAGCAAATGTGGACGAGCGAGGCCCTTCGATCGTACTGGCCGATCGTCGGTAACTTAGACGCACTTTCGCGGAGCGAAAGGCGACTATCTAATGCACATGCAACTGACGCAACCTGGCCAAGCCGTCGAGCAAGCTTCGGCGTTTTCCACTTGACGCCACTAAACCTGCATTCGGGTAGACATGGTCGTCTCGATCGGAATACTGATTCCAAAAAATCCCGTGCACGTTGCTCTTGGCCAGCAGCATCTGCATCACTTCAAGACCGTTCACTGGTAAGCGGTCGCGGTTGCTGGGTGCCGCGTTGCTATTCGGTAACTTCGAGACGATTGGATCGGCGGTTGGCAAATCGATGGAGCCACTGTCCGACATCTGCGACTGGTCCCACCAAGCATAATTGGGGTAACGCCAATTCGAAACGATATTGGATTTCGAAGTGATCATCGAATCGGGTTGCAAATGACATGGGGCCGAAACATGAGCCAAGAGCGGCAGGCCCAGAATATTCCAATGGTCGATCAAGTCGGAAATATCGATCAAGTCCCTTGGCATCGAGCCGCCAGGCCAATAGTCAAGATTCAGCTCCAGCCCCAAGCCGGAAAGTCCGAGATCGGCTCGGATCAGCGCATCCGCAAAATGCAACGGGCTTATGCCGTCTGACTTCTGCCCAAGGTACTCAGCCCATGGAACATCGATGGTCAATACGACAGGCGTTTTCGGATCGCTCCGACGAACTGCCTGTATGACGCCGACAGCCAAGTGCAAAACCTGTTCGTCCGTGATTCCAAGGGTATTGGGAGCATTGAGCCCGGTGGCTGCGCACCATAGATGCACTTGACCGCGGTACCGTTCGACCATGAGCGTCGCATGCTTGCAGGCAGCGTCATACATGGATTGAAAGTCGCTGAGCAAATAGAGCCACTTTGGCACGGCATGCGATTGCAGATTGATAAGCGGGCCGCCATAGATGCGAAGCGAATTGCGACGAGCCCACTGAAGTTGCGAGTCGATCAGCGAGAGGGCTGCACTCTTGGACTCGGTCTCGAGCTGCCCCATTTCCATCGAGATGTTAATCGTATTGATTGCAGGCAACATGGATTCAGCATCTTGTTCCCAAGACTGAGACGGCGTCAGTTTGATACCTAGCAACGTGCTGAGTTGCTTTTCGGACTGATGCCGAGCTTGCAATGACTGTGAGATAAAGGCTCTCGAAAGCGGTTTCGACGCGCTCACCGCAAGATCGATAGCGGTTTGGGCCAGCATCATACAACGCTCTGCATCGTCCGCGGCTAGAATCGCTTGAATAAAGGCCGATACCGAACGGTCTATCAACGAAGTGAACGCCTCAGGCAGTTTCAGTCCAAGCCGTTGCCAATCGATTCCTCGCCCCCGCACTCGGTGGATCGTGCCGCGCGCTAACTCGAGGTGCAGCAGATAAGGGGCTTCTTGGCATCGAAGCGATGCGGTCGAAAGCATGATCGGTCCATACTCTTCGGTCGGCCAAACAATCGATAATTTGCCCGATTCATTGACCGATCGATCAATGACCAAACAATCGTTTTCAATCCAATTCTTGCTGGCCCAAGGTATCCCCTCGATGCCTGATACAAACGCAGTACCCCATATCTGCGCGTCGTAGCTCTGTGCATTTGGAATTCGAAATCGCAGTTGACCCATGCATGACTCGAAAAGGGAATTCGGTAACGGAATCCGTAAATTGGGGGTGTTGTCGGACCGGAAGTGTACTCGATGCCGAGAAGTTCAGCAATTTGGCGTTCCCTTGCTGCGGCAAAATCATCAAAATCCCTGCGGCTCCAATGCTCCGCAGCGGAGCGAACCCTATTTCTTCACCTGAAACTCCCATAACCAAAGCTCTTTCATGCTCGTATCCGGCTCACCCACCTCGATCACCGGAGGCTCCGCGGGAATGGAGAACACGTCTTGATACGACCCACCCCACAGCTTGGCATTGCTCCCCTCTAAGCGATAACCAAACGACAGCACTTTCGTTAGCCCCAACGGTTTCAAGTCCATCGGTAGATCGGACAGGTCATTCAGTGAATTAGGGAGTTTTCCATGGCGATCTTCGTACAGCCTAAGCCCAATCGCCAATGCAGCCATTCGATGTTGCAAAGCTCGCCGAATAAACACATCACCGGCTGCAGCGAACGCCGGAGTGGTTTGGAGTGTTAGGATAGAATCAAATCTGGTAATCCAATTTGCAAATGCTTGCTCGGTCATCTTTGCCTCAACGGCTTGCAGTTTGACTTTGAATTCCTTCAGGTCGTTTGTTGGTAGTTCTAATACGCCATCGGTCAAATCCAGATAGAAAAGCGCATCCCGCGTCCTACCCGGAACCGAAGTGACCCCCACGGTCCTCGCTTTCTTGGGATCAGCGAAGACTGGCAACGCAAGCGCTCGCTCGCCCGCAATCGCCATTTCCCACTCTTTACCAAAATGGATGGTCGCCATCACTTTGGGCAGCAGGCTTTGCAAATCAGCCTCGTTCAATGCATCCACCTTGAGCGAGTCTTTCAGCAACCCTAGAGCCATGCCGTCTATGGCGATGGAGACGATTTGTGATACCAGTATCGGTTCCCCCGCATTGACTCGGCTAACTCCCAGCATGCCGTCGATGGCATCGCGCACCACTACCGAGTCCCTGGCTCGTAGCCCGACACGGCCACGCAACAAAAGCAGCCTCGCAGCCTGCCTCATTTCTTGCGTCTGTTGCAAACGCGTCCCAAAGGAGTCGAAGACGATGGGAAACCGAACCGGCTTGGCATCGACAGAGAGTCGCAGCACGTCGGCATGAAGCGATTCCCATTTCTCCAAAAAGGCTAGCGAATCCTTTTCTTCACTCCACTCGTCTTCGGGCAGAATCGGTACCTCCGCTTCTATCCCTATTCCAAGGTAAGCGACGCCATTGGTGGACGCTTTAAAATCTTGACTCGTCATCATGCTTATTACGGCCAGCCAAGCTTCGGTGTTCGATGAATCGGTGCGGTCTTTGTAATACGTGTCGATGGAAGCATCGTCGACCGGATAACCTTGCTTGGTGATGCTGGCGATGCGAGCTTTCAATCGACTCTTCGCCGAAGACTCCCGGCCGTACCACAAGAGAAGCAACAGGGTCAGCAACGAAAGTGGCAATACCACAAAAATCAAAATGGATAAAACCAAACAGCTTCGTTTGGAGGCTTTTTCGTTTTGTGGAAGCATTATTGAGGTGCTGGCAAATCCCGTGCTTTAAACCTGAAATAGCCAATAGTATAACTGACGCATCCTAACACGAGCAGCGTTGATACGTAGAACATCGGACCGAGATGGGGTGGCAGTACGACGCCCCCTTGACCGGTCGCCTCGGGTACGACCCACCAGGACCAAGCCAGCTCAGGAGAGTGATGTACCGTTTGGACAATCCAGTCTGGTTGGTATGCGGCGAGAAAACTAAACGGCTTGAGATGACCAAGCCTCGGCGTCGACTTGGACAGGATGAATAGCAAAAGCTGCAAGACATACACGCTGATTACGATGCCAATCGTCCGCCATCGATATTGATCGAACGAACTCACCATGACACTTAACCCGAGAAGCATAAAGCCAAGCGCGAACAGATTCAGCGTCGGTACGATATAAACGCTGGGGGAGACCAACTCCGAAAGCGGTACCATCTTGGTCGTGGTTTTGCTAAAAGGATTGCTGACACTGAAGTCAAAAATAGGAAGCCGAAACACCCCGGAACTGCTAACCGGAGTTGAATTGGTCTGAATACCGAGGTAAATGCCCAACAAGACCAACCCGCACAATAGCATCAAACCTGTGATCGTTACCAGGGCGTGCGCCGCATAGACTTGCCCGCGGCTCAACGGTTGGGCCAGTAGCATCTCCATCGTTCCGCGACCCAGCTCGCCGCTGATGACGTCCGAGCCTCTAGCAATGCTCCACACGAGAATACACAGGATCAGCACCGGCTCGTCGAAGGTGAATCCGATCATGCCATGGTAAGTAAGAAACTGTTCCAGAGGAACCGGCGAAAATTTTTCAAACGCTCGAAACTGTTCGATCAGCGGTGCGAAACCGCTCAACTCAAACTGGCTGACAGTCCAGATTCGGACCCATGGAAAGAAAAAGAGCACCAAAGCGCACGCACACCACAACAACATGGCTTCATTGACATATTTTTTCAACAGGATGCGAAACATGTTTTCATTCGTAAGTGTTTCCTTGAGAGATGCGCGCAACGGTGGAGCAGTTTAGCAAAAGGGCTAGTGCTGGGGTGTTGAAAATCGGTTTTGACATGATGTTTAGCGTATCCATTTCACTCCCTTAGGTTGAGCGGGAGCTTGCCTCCCCTCAACCTTGTTTTGGCGTTCTACCAGTCGCCGCGGGCGATCGCCAATCCCGACGGAATGCAGGCCAGAAGCTGACGTTGGGTTAAGATCCGGATTGGCTGCCCCTCCTTGTTGCGTTGTGCAACTTGCTCCACCGGAAGGGATTCTTGGGAGCCGTTCTCTTCGGATGGATCGGCTGCTTCGGAGGAAGCCGTGGTACCCATGATCAAGTAATTGGTTTGCATGTTCATTTTGGCCTGAACCACAGCCCCGAGCTTCGTCAAGAAAGAAACGGAATCGTCCCGGTCCAAACCCAACAGTGTGTGCATCAATACCACGTGCTTGCCAGCCAACGGCCGAACATCCTCGCAGCTCGCCAGTATCGCGTCGGCCCTCAATCGCGTTCTTCGGATTTGATCCGCTCTGGATGGTGTGCCGTCTGTGCGAAACAGTTTAGGCTGATAACGTGCTTGCGGTTCCGCCACAGACTCAATGCGAGTTCGCCGAACTGTTCTGGGTTGCCGAATTTGGTCAACCCAAATGCGACCACGCGTTAAGCCCAGTTTCTCCTCAAGGATTTCCAGGTCGGCTGCATTGACTTTCTTGGCGGCCGCAATTGCGATTTGCGCGCACGCCCGCGCGTCTTCCAACGCGTTGTGATGACGAAACTGAATCGACAGTCGTTCCGATATGGCCGCAAGTCCATAGCCAGATTGACCGGGCCAAGCTCGCTTGGCAATCAGCCTAGTACATTGCAAATCAAATTGAGGCACGGCGATATCGTAGAGTTGACAAGTTCCCTGCAATACCGCCGCGTCAAAGCCGACGTTGTGGGCGATGACAACGCACCCATCGATCAGCGGATGCAACTCGTCCCAAACGCGATCCCACTCCGGGCTCGTCAAACAGTCGCGCGCCGTAATACCATGCACCCGCACGCATTGCGGAGAGAAATACAATCGTTGGGGGCGAATCAACCACTCCTTTTCTTCGACGATCCGCCAATCCTCCAAACGGACCACTCCCAATTGGCAAGCGGAACTCGAACGACTGTTGGCCGTTTCGAAGTCAATCACCGCGATCTGAGTTGCCATCCTTGAAGCATCCTTTATTTCCTTGGACTTTCCCAATTAACGTCGATCACACCGACTTCATGATTGGCAAATCGAGCCATCACAAACAACAAGTCGCTGAGCCGGTTCAAGAATACCACGATATGCGACGCGTCGCTAACACTTCGGTCGCGGGAAAAACTAACTATTTCCCGTTCTGTTCGGCGGCAAACGGTGCGTGCCAGATGCAGGTGTGCTGCTTGAGTGCTGCCACCGGGCAAAATAAAATTCCGGAGTGGCTTTAGGCTGGCTTCCAGTTCATCGATCCACTGCTCCATCTGTTCGACGTGGCTGGCGCCAGCCCACTTAAGACAATGTTCCTCGGGATTGGGAGTCGCCAATTCGGCCCCGACGGAAAAGAGATGGTGCTGGACCGAGCCGAGGATCGAGTCCAGTTTGTCCCCCAATCCCGTCGCCCGAGCAATACCAAGGACGGCGTTGAGCTCGTCCACCGAACCATAAGCGCAAATACGTGGATCGTCTTTTGCGACACGCGGTCCACCAAAGAGTCCCGTCATACCCGCGTCGCCCGTTTTCGTGTATATCTTCATGTGCAATCGTCTTCCAACATGCTGGAGTTTTTCCATTCAAACCTGATTGGTCCACTATTAGTCATGGAACCCGAGGTATTTTCAAGCGGTTTTCTGCTGTTTCGAAAACAAAATCAACTTCAATTCTTGCTCATGAAGCACAACACGCGTTGGGATCTCCCCAAAGGGCATTTGGATCCAGGTGAGACGAAACAGCAAGCCGCGTTGCGGGAACTCAGCGAAGAAACCGGATTGCAAGCTTCCGATGTATGGTTTGACCCCAATTTCCTATTTGAAAACCGCTATTGGGTCTCGTACAAAAAGAACGCTGACAAGAAGCGGTACAAGGAGTTGACGGTCTACTTGGGGTTTCTGGTGCACGACAAGCCCATCCAACTGACTGAGCATGAAGGCTATGAATGGATGGACTGGTCCCCCCCACACCAAATTCAAGCCGCCACCATCGATCCGCTCTTGGAAAAGGTTCAAAGGCATTTCGAAGCTCATCCGAAGTGGCCAGGTTAGTCTGCTACAGCTTTCGCCCCGAATGGGGCAGCAACATCATAGCCTAGGGCAGAGCTTAGCGACAAAACGTCGCTAAGCGCCGCCCTGGGATCTGCAATACACGCGATCGATGCCCTGAAGGGGCTTATATTCCATCTTTTGGCTTAAGCTTGCGATCCAGTTGTATCGCTAGTTTCAACACGGACTTAAAAACGAGCTCGTAGTCCGGCACCGCTCCTCGTTTAGGACGAACCACCATATCGATACCGATCGGCAATTCTAACTTTTGACGCCGGAACGACTCGCGAATCAGTCGCTTCCATCGATTGCGTATCGGTGAATTGCCGACTCGCTTTGAGATGCTCAATCCGATGCGAGTCCAAGTCTGTTTTCCTCGAACCGCATGCATCACCAAAACGGAATCGCTGGCAACAACCCCTTCTTTGAAGACACGATCAAAGTCTAACTGACTCACCAAGCGAACTGACTTTGGAAATCGCTCATCGCCTTGTGTTATCATGCCAACTAATGCTTTGTCAGATTAAATAGTGGGGTAAGCATCTTGCTTGCCATCGAATCGACCTAAGAAAATTGCAAGCTGGAAGCTTACGCCACTTTATAAACCCAAAAATATAATCTGGACAAAGCACAAGTGCTTGTCATGCATCCGTGCGTGAGTTTGGAGGGCGCAGCCGCGTCAGTCCATGATCTTGGCGTTCGCGATCAGCTTCAGAAACTCGGCGTTGCTTTGGAATCGCGACAATTGCTTGGTCAATTGCTCCATGGCTTCGACTGGGTGCATGGAGTTAAGCGTTCGCCGGATCATCGTCACCGCATGATACGTATCGGGATCGTGCAACAGTTCTTCCCGGCGGGTTCCCGATTGAGTGATATCGATAGCGGGCCAAACGCGTCGTTCCGCCAGCTTGCGATCCAACACAAGCTCCATATTTCCGGTTCCTTTGAACTCTTGAAAAATGAGTTCATCCATTCGCGAACCTGTGTCGATCAAGGCAGTGCCAACAATCGTAAGCGAACCACCTTCGGCAAAGCATCGTGCCGTCGCAAAGAGTTTCTTTGGAATGTCCATGGCTTTGATGTTCACACCGCCGGACATAGTTGCGCCACTGTTGCCAACCCACTTGTTGAACGCTCGGGCCAAACGCGTGATCGAATCCATGAGCAAGAACACGTCCTTACCCATTTCGGCAAGTCTTCGGCATCGGTCTATGACCAATTGGCTGAGCCGAACGTGTGAGTCGACGTCTTCGTCCAGGCTGCTGGAAATGACTTCGCCGCGAACGATACTGCGACGCATGTCGGTCACTTCCTCGGGCCTCTCGTCGATCAGCAATACGATCAATTCGACTTCGGGATAGTTGAGGGCAATCCCTTTGGAGATCGACTGCAACATGATCGTCTTGCCGGAGCGAGGTGGCGACACGATCAACGCGCGTTGACCGCGTCCAAGCGGAGCGAGCAAGTCGATAACTCGGTTGGTGATCGGCTGAGCACCGATTTCCAGTTTCAGCCAACGCTCGGGGTTGATAGCTGTCAAGGTATCGAAGGTTTTGACGTTGACGTAGTCTTCCGGTTTCATCCCCTCGACATCGAGAATTTCTCTGACCCGGGGCCCTTGTGAGCGACGAGTCTGCTGCATGATCGCGCGGATTTTGAGCCCTTGTCGCAATCGGAATTTTTCGATCATCGTTCCAGGTACAAACGGATCGGTCCTTTCCCGCGAGTAGTTGTTGGACGGGGACCTTAGGAAACCGTATCCGTTGGGATGCATCTCCAATAATCCGTAAAACTCTTGGCCCGGCTCCTCCGTGGGAACTTCCCCTTCATCGGTGACAATCGGCTCTCCGTCTTCGTTGACTGCATTTTCGCCACCGGGCTCATCCTCCGGTTTTGCGAACGCTTGCTGGTAGCCTGGGCCATAACGACGGCGAGGTTTTTTTAGGCGAGGTCTGGAAGCAGATCCACCGGCTCCGACTGGACCCGGGGCATCACCTTGGAAATGAGAACGAAATCGCTTCTTCTTGGGCATAAATGCAACATCCAAACAGGAAAACAAGTTTGTTACCGCTTCTCGACCCCTAAACCCAATTCAATGGGTAGTACTGGCGAGCAGAGGGAACAGAGGAGTTAGAGGCTCTAAAACAAAACACTATCGGCAAGAATGAAGTGGTGCGAGCTTCATTGCTCGCCCAATCAAATCCTGACCGAAACGAATCGATTCCAACCACGGCAACAAAACGCATTCGAAGCGAACTTTGGCTCGATTGGAAATCGCAAAATTTGCAAATTGGACTTTTGCTAGCAGAAATCTGCTATGGCATCCGCCACTAGAAACATCGGTGTTTTTACCGAACGATCAAGTAGGCTATCGGGAGGAAGATTACACAAACGTGTGCAACCGAAAACTTTCCGTGGATGACACTTGGCGACAGCGGGAGGATTACTCGAGACACCTTGCAGTGTCGGTCGACGGATGAAGCTATCAAATCGATCCATCAAATCCATCGCTTTGAGCTAAATTTTGGCATCTTAGACAAGCCCTGTCAAGCCAGAAACCGTCACATCTCGGACAATCGGTGTTTTTTGTTGTTTTCTAATATTCCTTTCAATTTGCGCAGTCGCTGCAACCGATGCGACTGATACGACAGTCCACTCGGCTTTTTCGACCGATTGACCCTGCGCGGATAAGGGACTCCCGATGTTCAAACCGTTTTTCGACGCTGGTTCTATGTCCAAAACAAGTACAACCATCTTGGCTCTATTAGCATTTGCACTAATAGTTCCGTCCTTGGGTTTCGCCATTGAACGTGAAATCTCGTGGACCGAAGACTACGAGGCCGCTGTCCAGCGAGCTGCGACCACCAACAGCATCGTCCTGCTCCATTTTTATGGAGACTCATGCCCTCCCTGCAAGCTGCTCGACAAAAAGACGTTTCACGATCCTGCCCTGGTCTCGAAAATGAACGAGCACCTAGTTCCCGTAAAAATAAATGCCGATCGACGCCGCGACCTAGCTCAGAAATTCCAAGTCACACGCTGGCCAACCGATATTTACCTCTTTCCGAACGGCGATGAAATCTATCGGGGCGTAAGCAATGCCGATCCATCCGTGTATTGCAAAACCATCGAACGTGTGGCGCTCCGACATCGCGATTGGACCGTCGAACGCAATTCCACCGCTCGCGCCAAAGAAAAACGACAAGACCGCGCGATCGCCGCACGTACCCCTCAGATTCAGGCCCTACAACCTTCCTACGCAGGCAACGCTGGCCACTCTGTAAAAACGCAAGCCGCCGCCTGGACGAACCAAACCTTCGCCCCCAAACAGAACAATCCTTCCTCTGGCACCCCAGTCGCTTCGTCACAAGGCACCAGAGTGATCGAAAATCCCTACATAACCCAGCAGCCTATTATCGTTCCGCCAGCTCCCAATAGCTCAAGCGCCGACTCGATTCCTCCAATCGTCAACGCCGGTCCATCGTCGCCGGAACCAGTCCCCAGCATGGCTGCCGCACCCATCGTCGCAAAACCTATCAGCTCCCAACGATCTCCTAATCCCAATCCTACTCCTAATCTCAATCCTACTCCCCAACCTCAACTCCCGATCCAAGCAACGCCACAACAGCCAAACACCTTTCCATCGCAGAGCGACACGCTGGCTTCACAACGCGTTATTGCCGAGACGATCGGAATGAATGGGTATTGTCCCGTATCCTTGATTGAATCGATTGGAAACCCGCAACGGAACGGTTGGGTCGAGGGGAAATCAACGTGCGCCGTTCGACATCGCGGCCGGGTCTACTATTGCGCCAGCGAACGCGCTCGGCAAACATTGCTCAGCGATCCGGATCGGTACACGCCATGCCTCAGCGGATACGACATTGTCCACCTTTGTAAAGCAGGAGAGCTCCAGGATGGAAAATGCGAATTCGGTTGCATTCAAGAAGGAACCAATCGCGTCTTCCTTTTTGATACGAAGGCTAACTTTGACGAGTTTACACAAAACAGCGTGTACTACTCTCGCTTGCTCGATAACGCTGCTCCCGAACGCGTTGCGAACGAACTCAATGGAACTCAAAAACGGTAGCCATTTATGACTAACGAAAAAGCACAAAGTGAATTTGGAAGTCGAAATGCCGACAGGCGACGCAAGTTGACTGCGGCCCGTGGCTGGTTTCGTCGAACCGCGATGGCCGTTCTTGCTTTAAGCGTTTCTCCGACGAGCTCCTTGCTGGCTCAGTCCGAGCGTGCTCAGAGCGGAAACGATGACACACTCGTTCATTGGCCTCGCTTGGACTTTGTCATTCCATTCAACGTGGATGTCACTGGCCAAGCACCACGCGAAATTCAATTAGAAGTTTCCGAAAACGGCGGCAGGTCGTGGCAACTGGACTCGAGCGGCGATGTTCGAACCAAGCAGTTTCATTTCAAAGCCAAAGTGGACGGCGAATATCAGTTCCGGCTTAAGACGCTCGACAGTCAAGGTCGCAGTTTTGATAACCCTGGCGAACCCTTGAGAGTACTGGTCGATACGACGAAACCAGAAGCGAAACTCGTCGTCGACATCGATCCTCGCGGCGTCATGCAAGCGGAATTTGAAATTGCAGACTTAGCGCTCGATACCTCTACAATTCAACTCGCATATCAAACCGAAGGGCTGACCCAGTGGCGAGACATTCCCATTGAACTAAGTCCAGGGCAGCGGCCTTCTGAAACTTTCGGCACCGGTTCCTGGAGTCTTCCAAACGGTTCACGGCAACTGGTGGTGAGACTGACTGCCAAAGACAAGGCTGGAAATCTTGTTGAGGTCACTCGTTTACCACAGCTCCCTCGCTCGGCTGCCATGAGCAGCAACCTGCAACTAGCCAGTGGCAAGACAAAAGCGCCCAGGAATATGATTCGCCCTGAGGTTGGTACGCACTCTGCCGGTGCTCCCATCGGTAGCGGTGTTGCAGACATGCATCGCGATTCACTTCCCAAAGTGGAGGTGCTCGGTCCAAGGGCGTCCATCAAGCTGGATCCCGTTGTCAGCAGCCAACTTGCAGCACAACAGCAATTGATTGAGCAGCAGAGCAAATTGATTTCACAGCAGCAGTCTGCCAACAAACAAGCCTTCGATGAAATCGGAAGTCGGCAATTTGCGGCGCCACGCTTGGAGAGCGTCGAGCGACCTTTCCTTTCGGAAAGCAAACCGTTAGGCAATAGCAACGAGCGTCCAAGCAAACTGCCCGTGCGTGCTCTGTCCGATGAGGAGTTTGAGCAGCTAAAGAACCAGAGTCCGATGAGCCTTGCAGGTACACGAACAGAACAGTCCGTGTTGGTAAACGAAGACAACTCTCGCTCAACAAGCCCAACAAGCTCACCAAGTTCGCCAAGCCCGACCAATTCCATCGAGATCGAACCCAAGGCCACGCGCATACCAGGCCAGACGACATTCCAACGGGACATCAAGCCGCTGTATAGCAATAGCCGAGCGTTCAGCCTTGACTACAACATCGACAACGATCCCGACTCACCCGTGTCGACGGTCGAGTTATGGGGAACATCGGACCAAGGTCAAACCTGGCAGATGTGGGGTGAAGATCCCGATCGAGCCAGCCCGTTCGACATTGAAGTAGAGACGGAGGGACTGTTTGGATTCCGTATGGTCATAGTGGGGGCCAACGGTTTGGCATCCAATCGACCGCGCAATGGCGACAACGCCGACGCTTGGATCCACGTCGACATACAAGAGCCTCAAGTCAAAATCGCGAGCGCGTTGTATGGCAAGGGGAAAGAATCGGGTTCGTTGGTCATCGAATACCGAGCCAGCGATGGCTATTTCTCAGAGCGCCCGATCACACTCATGTATTCGCAGACGCCGACGGGACCATGGACGACCATCGCCACGGGAGTTCGCAACAACGGTCGCTACGTTTGGCCCGCCGACCCAAGTCTGCCCTCATCGATTTATTTAAAAATCGAGACTCATGACTTAGCAGGGAATGTAGGAGTGAATCAACTCGATCTACCGATCGACGTCGAGGGCCTAGCCCCCCGCGGCCGCATCCAAGGCTTCCGCCCAATCAAGTAGTTGAACTGGATGTTGCGCAAGCAACACTAAGCGAACTGATCGCCGGATTGAAGCCGGACGATGAGGTGGTGATTGTACAGAACCAAAAGACGGTGGCTCGGATTGTTCCGCCCAAACGAGGAACGCCAAAGTTTGGTAGCTGCGAAGGAATGTTGACGATCATTTCAGACGATGATGAATATCTCAAAGACTTTGTGGAGTACATGTATTGAAACTTCTCCTTGACACTCACACTCTGCTTTGGGCGATCAACGTTGCAGTCCCAAAGCCCGTCAGCTCATCGAAGACCCGACTAATGAGAAATGGGTGAGTCCTGCCAGCCACTGGGAACTGGCAATCAAGATTGGCCTTGGACGATATTCACTCCCCGGATTGTTCGAAGATTTCATCGTCGCAGCAATTGAAGGCAATGGGTTTGCAATCGTGTCGATCCTGCCACGCCATACCGGAATGCTGATTCATCTTCCCCATCATCACCGTGATCCTTTTGACCGTCTGATAATCGTGCAGGCGATGGCTGAGCTGATGAGAGTCGTCAGTTCTGACGAAGCGTTTGACGCTTATCCCATTCAGCGACTTTGGTAATCGAATAACAATGGATTTGTCACCAGTCGAGGATTTGACCGTTCTTGAGCAAACAAACTCCTACAATATCCTCACTTTCCAAGAGGACAATGCCGGTAATTATCAGTGGGGAATCGGTTTGCCTGGGATACCGAGAGATACGGCTCTGAACAATCCGTCGTTTGCATTCTTCAGAAACATTTACGTTCAAGAGTCCAAGGTTCCTCCGTTTCGTTGTCCTTCCACGTCGTTCCCTGATGCCGTCGCATATCGCGCGTTGGGTTCGCGAAATGGTGGCGAGGTTTCGCAAGTCGAACAGTAGCTCAAGTTCGTTAAAAGAACGGCTACCATCAGGTTTCCCCTGTTTTTTTTGCCTCTGAGAAAGTAACATGCGATGAGCAAGGCGTGCTGGTGGGTGATGGTTGTTCTTTGGCTATCGGTCGATTGCCGATCCGGTCTTGGGCATGAGGGACCTGACCCGCGAGGCAGCTGGTTGTTCGATTCTGCTTTTCTTGACGGCTCGCTGTTGAAGTCGCAGGCCGGACCGAACTTAGAGGTTGCAGGGACTGCCAGATCCGAGAAAGTGGGCAAACTCAATTGCATGCGACTCGATGGCAATGCGTCGTACTTCGTATCGCAGGACGCGAGGGATAAAGTGCGTTTGGTGCTTCCAACGAAGGCGATGGCAAGATGACTTACTTGTCCGGCAAGACATCGATCGAACCTGGCAAGTGGTACCACGTTTGGGGTGTCTACGACGGGGTGACAATGCAACTATGGGTCCCTGGCGGAATAACGATTTTGCCCAATGGGCGACAGTTAACCCCGGTTGGCGAGAGGCTCTATACGGGGGATGACCTTTGGAACGTCGTGCCAAGCCCCGATGGAAAGCTTTTAGTTGGATTCTGCGATCCGGGCATTGTGATCTATGGAAGCGACAGTACGACCGAAAAGAATAGCTCGTACCGAATTCCATAGCGTAACGCGGCGTTCTGTGGACTATTCACAAACGACGGTTCGAAATTAAACGCATCCAGCGGCGACGCAGGTCATAGTATTCAAATCTTTGACACGCGCTCGTGGTACAAACCAGCAGCGAAACGACTCGAGGAACTGGAACAAGAAGCCACGATGTCCATCAAGGCGGATGATGAAGCGTACATCAACGATATCGCTTTATCGCCTGACGGGAAAACGGTCTACGGAGCGGATGTTGCGCGGCAGCGAATCGTAGTTTTTGACATCGTCAATGGCACGGTTGTTGCTGGAATTCCCGCTGGCCGCGAGCCCTTTTCGCTCGCACTCTCGGAAGATGGCGAACGGCTCTTCGTTGCCTACATTGGAGTGTTCGACTATTCGCTTGTCCCCGCTGGAGAAGGAAACAAGCGAGGCTTGACAGCTCCTGCATTTGGTTTCCCTTCCAAGGAAGCCGAGGAGGGAGTGTTCCGAGAGGGGCGGCAAGTTCCCAGCCTGGGAGACCCGTTGGTCTCCGACGCACACTCCGTTTGGATGATCGACGTTGGCAATCCGGCGCAACCGGTTGTTACGGCCAAGGTCAAGACAGGAATTCTGATTCATGCGCCTGCAGACAGTGGAAAAGCTGTCGGTGGAAGTTCGCCAAATGCAGTGCTTGTTTCGAAAGATACTCTGTTTGTCACCAACGCCAACAATGACACGATCCAGGTTCTGGACGCAAAGACTTTGGAAGTTCGCAAGACGGTCAAGTTAGCGCCCGAGCCAAAACTCGCGACTTTACGTGGTGTCATTCCATCAGGTATGTCGATAACGGACGATGGCACGCAATTGTATGTTTACGCATCAGGCTTGAACGCTGTCGCCGTCATTGATGTTGCGACAGGTACTGTAGAAAACTGGATTCCCACTGGCTGGTTTCCGACAGCGTGCCGGTTGTCGCCAGATCAGAAGAGGCTTTTCGTTTCCACTCAAAAAGGACTTGGGCAGGGACCACGCGGGCCAAAACACAGGCGTGCCGAAAGCGATGAGCGATTTGGACTGCAAGACATGCCGGGAATGAGCGGTGCATTGGTATTACCGATAATTTCTACATGGAGCCTCAAGCGTCCGGTGACGGCCATCGATGGTTGGTGGGTGTCTATCCGAGTCTTTGGACGACGCGAGTTTTCTATTCGGGGTGGGGTTTCAAGAAAAGTGAAACCGCAAAAGGTCGCGTCGTATCCATGACTTCCAATGGTTCTCAAATCCCCGAGGACTATTTGGAAAACGGTTCCATGTGGGTGCATCTTTCCAGGGGCGGAATCACATTTCGCAACTACGGGTAGGGCTTTGAGTTCCCAGACAATGACGAGGGGACAATGACGAACAGAACAGGAGCCTATACCCAAGTCAACTTCCCCATGCCCAAAGTTTTGTTTGACAACACGGACTTTGATTACACACCGTACAAGTACATTCCCGTGACTTCGGAAATGATATAGCTAGATTCTAAAGACCCGCGCGAAGCAATGGCTTTTGACTATAGCTCGATGGCACGGAAGAAATCGGTTCCTCCAAACGAACTTCCGGACGACGGCGACCGATAATTCTATTGTACTCGAGATATCTTCCGCGATCCGCTTGGACTGCATTGATTTCAAGCAGATTGTCCGGGGCAATAGCTCTGTGCCATTTGAGCCATAATTGCCAGCCATCCGTCATGGAATCCGCCAGTTCTATTTCGACCAATCCAGTCCGTTCCCAATGTCGCCGCCACCATGCGGAGGAATGCAGACACCACATAGACGGTTCACCTGCCCACCATGCTTGAAGATGCTCAGGATGATACGCATTGGAGCGAGGAAACTGGTCTACAATAAGGCTGTCGTGGTTCATGGGAGTCTTTCGGAGGCCGATGCAATCAAGGCTTTTGGTAAGGCGCTATTCCCAGCTCGACGCGTTTCAAACGGACCAAGCCAGTAGTGCAGCCAAGTTCTTTGGCGATCTGCGCATCGGATATCACCCCCATCTTGTTGATGATCTCATCAGTCCATTTGAGGCTGCTGCGGCGCATCGATGGAATCCCGAATTCGAGTCGCTTCTGTGCAACAAACTGGTATGAAAGCCCCAACTCCAAGGCTAGCTCGTCGTCGGGAACGGTCCCCAATCGTTTGAGCATGGCTGGTTTCCAATCGAATGCTGCTGACGTCTTGAAAGGTGGGATGTCAAGTTCCATACGCTTGCGCGCCACCAGTGCAGGAGATACACCTAGTTGCTTTGCCAATTCTGTGTCTAACATCGTTCCAAGCTGTTTCAATTCGCTTTTCTTCCAACGCCTAGCGTTTTGAGTGCAGGGCTTGATACCAAGTGCTTCGCGTTTGGCCGTTACGCTTCGTTGTGGAATTTCCCAACGCCGCGCCAACTCATGGTCTGGTTGCGTGCCAAGTGCAGCCACACGATCCTGGGTCCAACGTATTGTTCCTTGGCGATCAAAGGGCGCGATCCCAAGCGTTCGCCGACGATAACAGACTTGCCTCGATGGAATCTTTAGTTTTCGCGCAAGGGCCCCATCCGACATCGTTCCGAGCAAGGCCAATTCCGGTTCCGTCCACGAATGCTCAGTAGGCGCAACATACTCGGCCAATGGAATGCCATGCAGCGCGCGGTATAGACGCACATCCATTCTCCGAACATTGTATTCATCGGAAAGTTGCTTATCTGGAACTTTGCCGATCCATTGGATCAATTCGGCTGGAAGCTCAGGTTCTGGCTCCATCTCGCTTTTTCCAAACGGCGGAATCCGCATTTCGATACGTTTGATTTTGACCGCAAAGTCTGAAATCTCATATTCGCGGGCCAGACTGCCGTCTGGAATTTCACCCAGCATATTGAGCATCCTTTTGGTCCAATCAATCTCACGATTCACGATGAAGGGTTCGATCCCCAACTTCTGTCGGGCGACAGTCACCGCACTGTGGGAAACTCCCCATCGCTTGGCAAGAAACGTATCCGAGGATTTTCCCAAGCTAGCGATTCTTCCCTCGGTTAGTTTCAGCCTCTTTATTGTCTTAGTCGATTTGGGATTCTCGGGCATCACATGCGCATCGATCCCCAGTTCGATTCGACGTTGGCGAATCCAATAGACATCGATCCCCCATAGTTTCGCTAACTGGGTATCCGGTTCGGTTCCGAGTTGCTTTTGCATTTTTTTCGTCCAGACAATGTCCTCTGCCTTGCTACGCTGGAAGCGTTGCCCCAAATTTCTGCGGCGAGCGGCGATGGATTTAGGCGAAATGCCTAATCGATGCCCGATGATCGAATCGGACTCCGTACCCAAGAGTTGGTCAATTTCATCGGTCCAGTCGACTTCGCGGTAAGCCAACAACTTGGTTTTGGGAGTTGCATTCATAGCATTGCTTGGACAGTATTTGGGCATCTGTAGCGGGTTCGAAAAAGACGGCCGCGGCTAAACCCTTATGAGCACATTAGCCGAATTGCTTGCCAATCGCATCCGCGATGACTTTGCATTTTTTCATCATGGCCTCAAACTGACTGAAGTCCAACGATTGGTAGCCATCGCTGAGTGCTTTTTCGGGATTCGGATGCATTTCCACAATCAAGCCGTCGGCACCTGCAGCGATACTGGCGGCTGCCATATCGGTAACGAGATAGGAATGACCAGTTCCGTGGCTTGGGTCGACGATCACGGGCAGGTGCGTCTTGCGATGTAAATATGGGACTGTTGCGAGCGGCAACGTAAATCGCGTATGCGTTTCAAAGGTACGAATTCCTCGTTCGCAGAGCATCACGTCTGGATTGCCCTCGTTGAGAATGTACTCGGCCGCGAGCAACCACTCCTCGATGGTTGCGCTAGGGCCTCGTTTGAGCAAAACGGCTCGGCCTGACCGGCCGACTGCTTCCAGTAGCCGATAGTTTTGCATGTTGCGTGCTCCGATTTGAAGGATATCCGCATACTTCGCAACCAATTCGACATCTTCGGGGCTCATGACCTCGGTCACCACAGCCAAGCCTGTTTCTTGACGCGCCAAGGCCAGGAGCTTAAGGCCGTCTTCTTTCATGCCTTGAAATGCGTATGGACTTGTGCGCGGTTTGTACGCACCACCTCGCAGGGCCGTTCCACCCGCATCGCGGACGGCACGAGCGCACGAAACGATTTGATCTTCGCTTTCCACGGAGCAAGGGCCAGCCATCATGCCTACCGCTCCATTGCCGGCGCGGAAGTTCAGCACCTTGATCTGTGATAGGTCGGGGCGAACTTCACGCGAGGCCATCTTGTAGGGAGCCAAGATCGGCAGTACTTCCGCTACCCCAGGATAGCTCTCAAACGACTCGATCTTGATTTTACGATCATCGCCCACGGCAGCGATCACGGTCCTTTCGGTGCCGCGAATGATATGCGATTTAAGGCCCAACTCGGTAATGCGGTTCGCAATATGCTCTATCTGCTGGTCCGACGACGACTTTTCCATTACGACGATCATGTTCGGATAACTCCGGGGGAAAGGAGAACGAGTGGTTCGTTCTAGGCAAAAAAAAACCTCAAGGTGGTAGGCCTTGAGGTTGGAAGTTGTTTGATTCGATTCGCTCAGCGAACGGCAAAACTCCATCGGCCCGATTGGGACTCGGTAAAGCAATAAAACGAAAAGTTTTGCCAGTGGTTTCTCATGGATGACATTATGGTTGGCATTTCGAGAAAACGCAAGGGACCCTGCTATTTCTTAATCGCATAGAGGGCGTCGTACGAACGAATATACAAGGTTCCATTCGAGACAATGGCTGAGGCGGTGATCGCTTCTCCCATATCGATGGTGCTGACAATCTCAAAGTCTTTGCCAGCTTTGATCACCGTGAAATGACCATCGTTGGAACCGAAATAGATGTGGCCATCTGCGTACATGGGGCTCGTGCGATGCTGGCCGGTATAGGTTCGGTTTGCGTAAACTTGTTTACCGGTGGTTAACTCCACGCACTGCAGTTGACCATCCTTACTCAACAGATAGGCAAGTCCATCGACAACCAGTGGTATAGAAACGTCGGGCGTTTTTGGCAAGTTCCAAACTACGGCTGCCGATTTTTCCGAACTATCCCCCTTCAGCTCCGAAGCCTTGACGGCGATGACTGGCCCCTCTTTGGCTGTTGGGATAATGATCGTATTGGTTTCGGGCGAAACGCATGGGGAGGCCACAAAGCGAAAGGTAGGATCATTCTGTTTCGTATTGAGCCGTGTAGGGCCGTTCAGCATTCCAAATCGCCAAATCTCCTTGCCCGTGGTTAAGTCATGACCCGTAGTGCAATCGGCACCGTGCACAACGAGGAACTTGAGCTTTTTATCATCGTAGAGAAAAGGGGACGCATAGGAATGTTTGCACTCGTACTGCGCGTCGGTTACTCGATCCACCTCCCAAACGGTTTTCCCCGTTAACTTTTCTAGTTTGATAACTTTGCCTGTTCGCGATTGATCATCGCTTTTCATTCTCCCATGGATGAGTTGCAGATACAAAGCGTCGCCATCCAAAACGGGGGTCGATGTCATACCAAATTGGATATTCAACTTGCCAAATCGATCGCCGACATCGAACTTCCAAACTTCCTTGCCTTCCTTGGTATAACAACCGAGTACTCCAGTCCCAAAAAAAACCCAAACGTGCTCGCCGTCAGTGGATGGTGACGGTGACGCCGAGTTGCCTTCTCCTGCACGTGCATCTTGGTTCCCTGTACCCACTATTTGTTTCCAAAGAACTTTCCCATCCCCAGTGTTCAGACAAAGTAGGACCAGATCCTTTTCTGCTGCGCTGGTGGCGTAGATCCTATCGCCCCATATACAAGGGGTCGCGCCTGCTTGACCCGGCATCGGAGTACGCCAAGCGATGTTTTCCGATTTGCTCCATTTGGTCGGAATGTTTTTCTCAGTGGAGATGCCATCGCTCTTTGCCCCTCGCCATTGGGGCCAGTTTTCAGCTCGCACATTCGTTGTGAAAAGTATCCATACGGAGAGGAGGGAAAAAAACAATCGCATGGGTGGGAAATCTCTGGTTTTGGGGGTAGTAATGGAAAATCCAACATGTTTAATTGTAACAAACTGCTGGCTTCTTGTAGTTACCATCGATTTGGAGGTTCAGGAACCCCCGTCTCAAATCTCAAATAGCAAATCTCGAATCTCGAATCTCAAATCTCAAATTCCTCTCCAATCGTTGGGTTTGACGTGGCCCTGGACTGCGACTCTATGGGAGCTCTTTGATACTGATGTTTCGGAACTGAACCAGTGACGGAGGGCTTGTCCATTTCCCATCTTTCTTGCTTCCATGATGTTGCAAGCCGATCGGACCTCGAAGTGGCAGGCCTGGAATGGTTGCCTCGTTGATTACGGTCTCATTGTTCAGCACCACGCTTACCGTTTCCTTTCGGACGGTAATTTCAAAACGATTCCATTGGCCGATCGGTTTGTCTGCCTTCATTCGAGGAGTTACTGCTGCGCGAACTTCTTTCGACAAGTTCATATCGCGACGAACGCCATACATTTCGCCGGAGCCGATTGGCCAACACCAGATATTGACTTGATGCTTGCCACTGCCTCGCAACAAAATACCTGAATCGGAATCCGGGATGGATAATTTGATTGGCTTTCCGTCTGCGTCTGTCGCTTCGGATCCGTCTGCGAGGATTTGAGCTGCATTCGGGTTTATATAGGGTGTTTCTTTGATGCGCCAGTCGACAATCAATTGAAAGTTTTCGTACTCGCGTTGCGACCACAGCGATTTATCGCTCGTCGATTCGCTTTCGGCGTCGTAGTCCAAGACCTCACCTGCCACCTTCCAATGGCCGTTGTCCCCCGCTGGAACTTTCCAGTTCTCCAAATCGATGCCGGTGAACAATGGGACACGGCCTTCCCCTGCAAGAGCCGTATCCTTTTCGGTCGCGTTGGTGGAAGGCAATTCTTGAATGCGAAGATTTCGGAAATGGCACTCGGAACCCTCGGACTCAAGAAAGATATAACCTTTTCGTGGCCAACAGTCTTTGCCTACCGTAACTTCTTTACCGTTCACGCTCAATCGGATTTCGCCATGATTGGCTACCACGCGATAGTGATTCCACTCGGGTGAGCTCTTCGAAAGTTCTTCTAGCGGAAAGCTTCTTACGCCACTTGCGGCAACTTTCCCGCTCGGCGTCATCCTGGCACCGTGGATTGGAAAGATGTCACCGTGCGTGGTAAACCACTCGTTCTTCCCTTTGGCATTGTAGGCGTTGTCAAGGATTTGAACTTCGATGCCTCGCGTAAACGGAATTCCTACCGAAGGAACACCATCTCCCCATAGGAATAGTCCCGCATTCCCGCCAGGTTGCATGTGTCGCCACTCCAATTCGACGATGCAGTTTTCGTACATTCGATCGGTACGTAGGACACCGGTGGGTTTGCCAGTCGAGATGATCATTCCGTCGCGGGCCGTAAACGTAGTTGGAGCAACATTGACAGGCACCCAACCCGCTAGGTCCTTACCGTTAAACAAGGGGACCGATGGAGCAAGTTCCTTGGGAGCCTGTGCTCGAACGGCCGGAACCAAGATAGGCGAAAAGATGGTCGCAATCGCTAGCATGCGGAAATAGCCTAAGGCACAATTCATAGCTCGACTCCAAAAATGGTGGGGAAACAGGGGATTGCATTGTAGTCGAAACGCCGTCTCACGATTGGAAGTAAGATAGATTGCAGGTCGGAGAATCGTAGTTGCAAGATTTTTTCTGCCAACTTTTTTTGGATCGATTGGAAAACTCAAATGGCTAAGGTATTCGTGTAAAAGATCGTGGAACGGAATCGAGTCTCAACAGCCCTTGCCATGTTGATATGGACTTTTTCCATGTCGGTGGTATCGGCTGACCAAGACAATGTTGTGGCCGAAGGCATCAACGTGGTTTTTATCCTGGCGGACGATTTGGGTTGGGGCGAACTGGGCTGTAGCCATGCGATCGCAGTGTGGCGCACCAATGAAACCTTGCGCTTTGTCAACACGAATAGTGGGGTGGGCGTAGTGGATCTTGCGAAAGATCCCTATGCCGCAGGATCTTTGGCAAGATCCACTACCCTAAGGAATAGGGGGTGAAGACGCACTAGGGATTATTTTGTTGTTTTGTTTCGCGAAACTGAGTTTGCATGCCGGCTTTGATCCAGCGAAGGCCGGTTTGCCAAACGGCTTCGGTCTGCAAGGCCAGTTTCACCGAACAGGGCGCACCGGGAGGGGGAGGCGTTTGGTTGCTTGACATCGAAATCCGTTTTGTTTTTCGGACGGGTTCGCTCAGTTCGATGCGCGTGTGTAGTCGCGGTGTAACCGTTTTGAGCTGAGATTCACCGTTCGCCGCTTTGCTTTGGACGACCGTGATCGGGCCACCGTACAGGCCGCCAAGCGATGGAGAGTCAAGGATATCGGATGTTCGAGGAAGAGTCTTCCTTATCTTTCCCGACCAGTAGTCTCCGCTTTGCATGTAAACGGAGACAGGTGCATCGACATTGTGTGCGACGGATTCCCACGCGTACTGGGGTATAGAAGCGTTGATCTCGATTTTCGAAGGATCGACGACCATTCCAATCGACAGGCCCTCAGGTAAAAAGCTGCCTGGCAAATTTCGGGAAGTCCTGGCAATCAGTATGCCATCCCGAGGAGCTTTGAGATGCAAAGAGTTGACTTTCGAGACGAGGCTGTTGGCTTTCACTAGGAGCGACTCGCGTAACGCCTCTTCGGCTTGCAATTCTGAGTGTTTGCGTTGAGTTCGCAAAGCAATACATTTTTCCTCACTGGATTGCAACATCGATAGTGCCGCTTTGCATTCGAGTTCTAAGTCAGGATTGCTGAGCCTGAGTATTTCATCGCCAGCTTGCACACCTTGGCCATCGTGGACAAGTACCTCGACAACAAAGCCAGCGGCGACGGTTCGTACGTCGGACGGTTCAACGTATTCCACGATTGCTGGCCAATAGATTTGAAGGGGCGATGGCAAAAAGCTGCAGAGCGCGAACACGCCAACAAGCACGAGACAGCGAGTTGCTTTACGAGTGCAGATAGGACTGAGTAGAGTTCGAAACGAAGGCCGTTGAGTTCCCTTGGGAATTCCCTTACTACGTTTGATCTGTGGGATAATGAACCAAAGACAGACAAAGAATGCTACCACTGTCAGTCCAATCCCGTCCCAAGTCATCCACATTCCCCATCCCATGGTCACTAGCAGGAGCATTCTCGATATCCAGCAGCATATGCCGTAGATCAACAACGGTACCGACCAGGAATGGCTGCTGTGCCCTTTGAAGAGCCAGGTGGAACAATAGGCTTTCATCGATTGCGACGCATCTTGCCAAAGATTGGGGCGATCGATCAAGTCGACTAAAATGTAGTAGCCATCGAAGCGCATCAGCGGATTCCCATTAAAAGCCACCGTCGTAAAAGTCCCGAGCGTTGCGATAGAAAAGCACAGATACTTGACGCTGGAATTGTCGATCGTGCAGGCACCGATGATAGCGATTGCGGCAAGTGTTATTTCAAAAAGCATGCCCGCCGAACTCACAAGTATGCGAGACCACCGGTTGGGAACGCTCCACAGACCGGTTACATCCACGAAGGGAGACGGAGCAAGAAACATGAATCCAATTCCAGCCCCATTGGATCGGGCGCCCACTCGGGTATTCGCGATTGCATGCCCCGCTTCATGGACAGCCTTGAGCATCAGCCAAGCGACAAGCAGCCACCATTGACTGCCCGGCACAAAGAGCTTTCGCCCTAAGGCGAGCAATTCTTCTCCATTTTGGTAGGCCAATACGAATGCTATGCACCATAGGATTACGGCCGCAATCAAGCACGGAATGGATATCAACCATGTCATTCCGCGAGTGTACCGATCGATGGTCTCCGACGATAGAATGGGAATGCGAAAGAAGCTCGGATCAAAAGGTCTGGTTGGTTTGGGATTGGTTTCTGGCTTAGGTGGATTGCCATCGTTTTCTATCGAGTCACTTCCGACGGACTCGACGATACCTATCTGCAAAAGCCACAGGCCGATCGCATTCAGTTTTTCGGCACCAGCCGCAGCGCCGGCTTTGCTTCTTTGAGCGAGCAGTGCGGCAACATCCGGAATCGCTTGTGTTCCGTCCAACGCGGAGCAGACCTCGTATTCCAGCAGGCCGATTTTCCAAAATCGGTGCTTGATTCTGTCCCCGACGACGTAGTAAACCTCATCGCCCGAGCGTGCTGGCGAAAAGTGAAGTTCAGGTCGAATGCGATGGTTGGGTCCGGACATGATACCGTTATCGGAGGAATACGTGATGAATTGCCTTACGAGTTACCATATCCATTGGTTTGCGATCCAACGGTAGGGACGATGGAACAAGTACCAGCCTAAAGAGCGCCAACCTGCTTTGATCTGAGCGGTTGCCTTCATTCCTGGCCTAAGCTGCAACTCGGGATCACGAATCACGACATCTGCTACGAACACGGCTGCGTCATCAATGACTGTCGCTCGGGGTTCGATACGACTGATCTTGCCACGAAACGTTGCAATACCTGAGGCGTCGCTTCGAACGCTGACTTCGTCACCCACGTTGATCTGTGCCAAGTCGGACGAGAGCAGTCGCACCTCGGCCGTCATCGATTCCAATTCTGCAACTTCAAAAAGACTTTGGCCTAGCGTTAGTGGCATTCCAACATTGCGTTGCCAATCTCCTTGAACCACGATCCCGGAGGATGTCGCTCGAATCTCAAGCCTTTGGAGTTGATCCTGAATACTCTCAATTCTCCATTTGGCCTGATTCATCTCAATGTCGGCAAGCCCAACGTTTCCGGTGGCTTTGGTTGCTAAAGCCGAATCGCGTTTTTTGCGTGCGGCATCGAACTCGGCTTTTGCAGCGGCTAGGTCGCGACTCAGTTGATCATCATCAATGCGCGCCATAAGTTGCCCTTTTTCGACAGGATCCCCTGGGCGAACTTCGCAACTAGCGATCCTGCCTTGTATGGGGCTAGACAAGTATTGCTTCGTTTCGGGTTCAAAGACACAATCGCGACTTGGATAATAGGGAATCGGAGCCAGCAATGCGACGAAAAATATTCCTAAAGCCGATAACCACCATTTTGGCTTCGAACGAATCGATTCAAGAAAGCTAACCACTCGGGTAAGCCAACTGCAGCGTCGAACGATCCGCCACGTATCTACCTGACGAATCAAACTTTCTAACGATGCCTTGGGGAGCCACAATTGACTCGCAGCGCGAAAGTACTCGGGAATTCCATACTCGATGCACGGGGTCGCGTCACAAAGAAAAACGGCAAAACCGCCCGATTCTTGGAGTTCAAAAGGAATTGCAAAAAGTGGAGTGCCAACAATCTTAGCGAGCTCGTTCAGACAAGCGCTCGTCTCGACATTTACGACAGGTGCCGCGGCTGCTGTTTCCTTGGCAACATTGAATTCTTCCGCTATTGCATTCGTCGAAAATCGCGGCTCCAGTCGCCACACGCTCTCCTTCGCGATTGTGGCCAAAACTCGGCCATGCATTCGGAAGTCGCTTGCATCCCAACCGCTATGAGCAGAATGCACAACTGCCCCCGATTTCGACGTTACCAATAGGCCCACCGAACGATGGCTGATGCTAGCGATGAAGTTGACAACGGCTTGGACAAAGTTATTCGACAAGACATCGAATGCAGGACTTGAGGTTTCTAGAACGACCGTTGCGAATGGCTCCAAGGCTTGGCCTTCGGTAAGGAAGGACTGCGGTTCCACGCTCTGCACGCAGTCTTGATCGATGATCCCCTTCGTACACAGTCCCTCAATGGTCGCGGCAAGATCAAACATACGACCCAAGCTCTCGTTCGGGCGGTCGCCGGCTGCCTTAGGATCGACACTTGCGGAAACCGACTGTCGAAGAACAGACTCGGGATTCAACGGAACAGTGCGGGTGTTCATGACGCTGTTTTTCGACTTAGGATTGAACCAATTCGCAACTCGATGACCGGATAAGGCCATCTTCATTTTCGATAACAACGGTCATTTCGATGACGTGTCCATCCGCAATGGCGAATGGAGCGATAAACTCTACAGCAGCTCGGACAACTACGTGGTTTGCAAGTCGGATTTCGGCATGGCCAGTCTTGCGGTAGCGTTCAGCCGCTTCATCGGACAAATAGAAACGGGCTCGCAATTTCGACGTGTCAACCAAACGGATGATCGCCGGTGCATTGCCTGCAATGTACTCGCCTACATCGTGGTATACGGTGACCACGGTGCCGCGATGCGGTGCTCGAATAGTACGTTCGCTGAGCATCAGTTGGGCTTTTTCCAGTCTTGCCTGCGAAATCAATTTGGCCTCTTCTTGCGCCTGCAGTTTTGCTCTCGAAATGCTGAGATCCAATTTGTAACGCTCCAATTCTTTTGGGCTGTTTTTGCCGGCGGCCACCGATTTGGATGTTTCATCGACCCGACGAATGTTGAATTCGACTTCACGACGAGCGGTTTCGAGCATTCCTAACGAGTTGGCGTCCAATTCCGCTTCATGCTCGAGAAATCGTTGTTGTTCGTTGTCGAGCCGCCCGATTTCGGACTTCTCCTCAATGACATCGCCGGGCTTTACGAAGAGTTCCCGTACGACGCCCATTTCGGCCGTGGCGACCTCGGTATCTTTGAAGGGTTCGAGCACGCCCTGCTTATCAGCAGCGGCAAGCGACCGATTGATTACGGATTGAGCGAACGCAGTTCCATGCATCAAGCACAGAACGAGCACGCAATGCAATCCTAGTTTCGTCAAATGTAGGTTCATAGTTGGGGTACTCGGTTACAACGGCCAGGTGAGATTTTCGGTGGGAGCAAAGCTCGAAGAATTTCACTACCAAAGATTGCACTCAGATTCTGCAGAGAGCCCCCAGGACGCACAGATTGACAAAATTCTCTCGCAGATTGTGCCGACTGCGCCGATTATGCACTCTTGCTGACGCAACGCATGACGCAGAGCGTACCGCGTGTGGCAGTGTAGAACGGCACTCCGTGCCGTTACCACGCGCCCGGCGTAACTCGTGACGCAGAGCGTACCTCGTTTAGCAAGCACAGAGGCATTGATTCTATTTTTGTGGTCGAGCGCGGCCCTTCGCTCGTTTTTTTACTACCGATATACAATGTTTATCCGGCTTGTCGTGCAATCACCCGGTGAAAGTGCAACTTCACTTCCCGATCACATACACGGCGAACACCTTCGACCAAGCAACTTGGCTCGTTTTGTGTTTGCCCAATCTCTATTACATCTTCTAATTTCGAGCCTGGTGGTACGGAAAAAGTCGATTGATTGATCGTTTGATTACCCGCATCCAGTTCCGGGACAATGAAATGGCAAGTCGCACCGAAGGTGAGCATCCTGGCTGCGTACGCGTCGTGATACGGCCGAAGCCCGCGAAAACTGGGCAACAAACCGTGGTGCAGATTGACGATGCGGCCCCCGGCAAATTTCCAACAGGTTTCTGGAGGCAAAACGCGCATGTAGCGTGCCAGAATGACGTAGTCCGCTTGGTATTGATCGATAACTTGAACCATCGCCTGGTCGTCACCGGAACCGTCTTCGCGACCGATGTACTCAAATGGCACACCGAATTCCTTGGCCAGCGGTTCGCATGTCTTTCTATTTCCAATGATGACCGCAGGATTGGCACGGATAACGCCACCTCGAATTGCCTCCAAGATAGCACGCGGCGTGTTCTCAAGGCGGGTCGCGCAGATTGCCAAATTTGGACAGAGCGAACGTTCATCAGGGCTCCAAACCCGGATCTCCAATTTCTTTTGGGCCGCGATCTGGCTCATCGCCAATTGGACCGGCGAAAGCTCACTAGAGTCAATATGGATGCGGCACATCATCGCGAACAACGCAGCTTCATCGTGGTCGTACATCTGAATTTCCGCGATGTTCGCACCACGCGTTGTGACGTCGTGAATAATCGGGTCGGCCAAGCCCACATTGTCTGGCCCTACAGCAGTGATAACGATTTCCATGGTTACAAGGTTAGCTAAAGTTTTCATGAATCCAATGTTGCTCCGCTGTGCTCCGATTGTTGCAAACGCCATTGCTTCAAATCGGATTCCCGCAATTGCACTCGTCCGACGTTTACCGCTTTGCCTGTGGATGGATCGGCATCGACCCAAGTTCCGGAGAGACGAACATCTTCGGTCGCGACGTGAAACGCGTTGGGATCAAAGGTCAGCGTGGTGTTTAGCACCGGCTCAATAGCTCGCCCAAGTATGCTTCGATAAGGGCCAGTCATTCCGACGTCGCACTGAAAGGCTGTACCGCCGGGAAATATCTCTTCGTCCGCCGTGGCGACATGCGTGTGCGTTCCTAACACGGCTGTCACTTGTCCATCTAAGAAACGTCCCATGGCTTGCATGTCGCTGGTCGCTTCCGCATGCAGATCGCAAATCCGAATCCGAATATCCTCAGGCAATTCTGCGAGCACTCTGGAAACTGCGGCAAATGGACAATCGACTGGACGCATGAACACACGACCCAAGAGACTGATCACGGCGACGGCGATTCCGTCCCTTGTTTTGACAATGCAATGGTCGCGTCCAGGTGCCGAGATCGGGAAGTTAGCTGGCTTGACGATGTTCGTTTCGGTTGACAATATGGACGTGATCTCCTTTTTGCGATAGATATGGTCGCCGAGCGTTACCGCGTCAACGCCTGCGGCAATGAGTTTGTGGTACTGAGACTTCGTCAAGCCTGCCCCGTCTGCTGCATTCTCCGCATTCGCAATAATCAAATCGACTTGCAAAACGTCTCGCAGCCAATCGACCGAATCGCACAACATCGTTACTCCAGGCTTGCCGACGACATCTCCGACCAAGAGGATTCGGGGGCAGTTGGTGTTCTTTGGCGGAATCGTCATTTCACTTCTTTCTTGCGAACACTTCAATGAGTGGTCCCATGTTTAAAAAATGTTCCATTCGATAGACAGCCCGTTTGATCCATATCCCCATAGGCAACGTACTACCAAAGGACTGATTGCGTCGCGGCGTAGCCGCATAAAGGACTTCGAAACCCGACTGCGTGAGCAACCGACACAGCGACTTCACAGTAAAGAAGTATAGATGGGATGACGGAACTGCGTTTACGGTTCGGGGACGACGCAGTACTACTTCACGAACCCGATCGAATAAATCACCAAACTCGAAAGGGACTTCCACGATCAACACTCCTCCCGTCTTCAAGGTCTGGGATATTTTGCGAATGCTGCCAAGCGGATCGTGCAAGTGTTCGAGCACATGACTCAAGTGGACGCAGTCATAAAATGCATCGGGCAACGGAGTCGCCTCAAGGGTACCGTGCTGGATTTCGATACCAAAGTGCTTCTTTGCATATTCGATTGTGTCCAGTCCGGCCTCCAGCCCAAATGGCGACCATCCTTCCAAGGCCGCTTGTTGAAGGAATACGCCGCGCGAAGCACCGATATCGAGCAATTTTCCTTGGTTCCGCAAATAGTATCCGAGTCGGGCGAAGCGTGGGGCCAACTGCTCGCCTGCAGTTTCCTCCGAGACAACAAAATCTTGGCCTGCAGCATCGTACGATTGAGCGTACGTCGGGCTTGAATAAACCGCTTCGACCGCACTTCGCGTCGGAAGAGGCTCCAAACGTCCAAGCCCACAACCGCCGCACCTTACGACTCTGGCTGGCTCAAAAAGCGACCGGATGACACGCGTCGCGGAAGGTACGTTGTGCCATCGTTTCGAACCGCATACGATGCACAGAGATTTGGAATGAATATGGACTTGAGGAACCAAGTTCGATCACATTGAAAGTAAAGTGTTGGATGGCGACCGAGAAGCAGTCTACCGAATTTCCGAAACGAATAATGCTGGTCATCCAGTCGATGCGGGGCGGAGGCTCCGAACGACAGATGAGCTATCTAGCCAATGAATTGGTCGCCCGATCTGTGACCAGCCTAGTGACTCTGGACGAAACTGGCAACGACACCTACTTACTCGACTCCCGAATCGAGCGTTTCGGACTAAAACTAACAACGAGACGTGGTGGCTTTTTTCGAGGGCTATTTGCAAATACGCGGAGAATCTGGTCACTTCGGCATCGGATTCGCAATTGGCAACCCGAGGTTGTCGTCAGCTTCTGCGATTCGACCAACATCCTGACTCTGCTCGCCTGTCCATCGTTTGTACCCGTCGTCATTTCCGAACGAAGCGACCCTCGCCAGCAGCGTCTAAGCCGCTTTTGGGAACTTCTGCGAGACAAAACTTACCCGAAGTGCAAAATTTGTGTTGCCCAAACCCAGGAAGTCGCCGAGTACCTTGTCTCAAAACGTCTGGTGGATGCCTCCAAAGTCTGCGTTATTCCGTCTGCGATTCAAATACCGGAAATGAATTTGGAATCGTTTCAAACCAAGAGGCGTTCTAGCCAGCCACGGATACTAGTCTATTTGGGCCGACTATCTCGCGAGAAACGGGTCGATCGACTGCTTAGTGCTTGGGCCAAGCTGGCCGAACATCATTCGGACTGGCGACTTCGAATGGTTGGCGATGGATTGGAACGCGCGTCACTTCAAAAACTAGCCACCGAGTTGGGAATTGAAAACTCAGTCCAATGGTGTCTTTGGAGCGATGATGTATGGGGCGCGTTGGGTTCTGCCCACGCGTATTGCTTGGTTAGTCAGTACGAGGGCTTCCCCCAATCGATGTTGGAGGCGATGGCGTCGGGACTGCCGGTGGCCGTTCTGAATTGCAGTCCAGCTATTCGGCAAACCATTACAAACGGCCAATCTGGCTTGATCATTCCGTCCGAGGATCAGATTGCGAACGTGCTGCATCGCTTGTTGTCAGACGAATCGCTTCGCAACTTCTTAGGGCAAAACGCCGCCATCCGTGCTTGCGACTTCGAGTGGTCCGCCATTGCACCGCAATGGCTATCGGCAGTTGCAGCCTCAAAGTCGTTTTAGGCGAGCGGCGATGTGAAAACGACCAATCCTAACCCGATACGTAAGTGAGGGACCTGCGAAATTGTCCCTCGCTTACACTTCGGGTTGGGATACTCCACGCTGCTGCTCGCCTTAACGCACTCCGCATGGTGTTGCATATCCGACGAGAACCAACTACGATCAAAATCCCGACCACCACTCACCCCCCTCCGTTCCTCTCGGATCCTAACGTGAAAAAACAATCACTGCTTGCTGCTTTGCTTTTGTGTCCCGCAACTCCCTTGGCGTTTGCTCAGGAGTCCAATCCATTGGCAAGCGTCCAATGGAAAATCGAGCAATTGACCCTCGACGCGAATGAAGGCTGCGCGATCGGTGACGTGAACGGTGATGGCAAACCGGATGTCATTGCAGGTCGCAATTGGTTCGCAGCGCCCGACTTCAAGCCGAGACCACTTCGGATCATCGAGGACTGGAACGGCTACGTTCAAAGCAATGGGGACTTCCTGATGGACGTTAACGCAGACGGTCGAGTCGACGTGATTGCAGGCTCATTCATTCCAACCGAAGTGTCATGGTACGAAAACCCTGGCGAGGAAGGATTGCGGCTGGGCCAAACCTGGAAAAAGCACCTGTTGGTGGATACGAAGGCGACCGAAAACGAAGCGCAATTGATGCAAGACGTCGACGGTGACGGAAAACCGGAATGGATAGTAAACAGTTGGAACAAGAAGAATCCCTTAAGCGTTTGGCGATTTACCAAAGCCGAACCCTCGAAAGAGAATAGCGCCGTATTTCGACTGGAACAAGCAATCGTCGGCAAATCCGGTAATCAACATGGGTTAGGCGTCGGCGACATCAACAACGATGGTCGAATCGATGTGTTGATCGGCTCAGGCTGGTATGAACATCCGTCCGACAATCCATGGGGCCAAGATTGGAAATTCCATCCGGATTGGGATATTCAAGGAAGCATTCCAATGATCGTGCGCGATGTGGATAAGGATGGTAAAAACGATCTTCTCGTGGGTGCTGGTCATGATTACGGTCTCTATTGGTGGCGTCAAATCGAGGCAAAAAGCGACGGCGCTCTTCAATTCGACAAACGGCTAATCGATAAGTCCTTTTCACAGCCACATGCCATGGCCTTGGCGGATCTCGATGGTGACGGACACGACGAACTCATCAGCGGAAAACGTTACTTCGCACACAATGGCGGGGATCCAGGCGGAAAAGACATGCCTGAAATTCATGCATACAAACTCGTCCATGGCGAGTTTCGCAAGTCAACGATTGAACAGGGCCATGTCGGCGTGGGACTTCAAGTAGCCACCGGAGACCTGAACGGCGACAAACGGGTTGACATCGCGGTAGCCGGAAAAAGCGGAACGTTCCTCTTGTTCAACATGAGCCGTTAGACCAGAAGGCGAATGGCGGCCATGCGTTGCGAACAACTTGGGTGCATCCAACTGATGCGTTCCATGTTTCTCGAGCCATAGATCTTGCTCAGCGCTCGGCACAAATCCGACGCACATATGGGCAGGAGAGTTTCGCGGCCTGTTCCGCTTTCGGATCGCACCGCAAACTCGATCGCAACACGATCCGCATCGAATTCGGTCCACCAGCACGTAGCGATGAGACCTGCTACGAAAAAACCGAGGATCGCGACGCAGCTCAGACTCAGCCAAACACCTGCAAGGAAATTCATTGCAACGAGTAACATGGTGACTGCTACTAACGTCGGCACCATACGGATCCATGAGTGATATCGAATGCAATGGGCCATTTCATGCAAAACGACCATCGATAACTCTCGGTCACTAAGTCTCTGTAGCAAAGCGTCCGTCAAAAGCAATTTTCGACCGTAACCGAACAGCCCAACTACGGCAGCGTTGGCCATACGGCAACCAGTTGGCCAGTGGAGGACACGAGGTACATTCTGGCTGCCGATACGCCACGTGCGCTCCACCGCCAACGCTATTGGCTTATCGATTGGTCCCGCACCAATGAGTCGCGTGAATAGGTGCGGTATCAAAATAGTAACCATTGCCGATGTGGTAATGGCGCAAAGCACCGTTCCGAATAATCCTTGCTCGGACCCAGCCAAGTTCGACAGGGCGCCAAGATCCACCAGGCCCGCAATGCTGATCGGAAGAGCGAGAGGAAACAGCCAAGTATTCGCGATCATTCTCGTTATGGATAAACCTTTGTCTCGGTTCCGGTTGGTTCGAGCGCAACGGATCATCTCCATAAGCAGCAAGAGTACGACACTGGGAGTCAGCAAAATTGCGATACTACACGCTTGCGAACCGGTGGAACTAGTCAATCGCTGCGTCCATTGCGTCCAGCCAGATGCGACAAGGCAAATGGGCTGTACCGCACACCACAGCCAAAGCAAGAGCGACTCTCGGTTGGTGAGCATCCACGCAGGAGACAACGCCATAGCCCGGCCGTTGCTCGCCCTGTCGACATCGAAGCCGCGTCGTTGCAATTTATCGAGCCAACGCGCGGCAATCGCAAAGCAACCAACAACAAACCACATATTGAGCCAGACTTGCCATTCGGCAACGAAATTTGCCGTCCCGCTGGCTGTTGGCTCAGGTGTTGCAAAGCCCAGCAGTTGATTCGAAAGCAACGCAGAAGGCAAAAGGAGAAAGTAGACA
>JANPNA010000011.1:0-7289 GCA_031427235.1 Pirellula sp. | reverse complement strand
ACGTCGATCTTAAGGCGGGCCGATTTAAATCGTAGCGGAAGCTGTCAAAGCTTTCGTGAATGCTGGACGCCAACGAAATGCTTGACGCATTCCGCTACTAGGGAACGCTAGCGAAAGTGTTTCGCGGCCCAGCTTAAGATCGCAGGCCCTCCACATCTTTCCATTGGTGGTTGTATCTAATCGGAATTCCGCGAAAATACTTGCAATCGGAACTTTCGTTGACCTAACGTGTCAATCGCTGTCGGCCTAATTAAGAGTGCGGGTTCCGCTAGCATTCTTTTTCAGGTTTGGAACTGTGCAAGGAGGTGATTTCACGATGGCTACTACCAAAATTCCATTTCGTCAGCGTCGGCCACTGTTCGATCAGTCGCAATCGATCCAGGTCCATTACTTGGGCTGGTCCGGCCCAATTCTCCACGCCGCATGCGACCATTTGCAAAAGCAATACACGCGTGGCAACAAGTGGGATATGGATCATTGTTTGCTCGTTTTACCAGGTGGATTCGCGGGTCGGCGATTGACGCAGTTGATGGCCACGCGAGCGAGTGAACAATCGCTCGTCCTCCGGCCCCCCGAGTTGCTCACGATAGGAACTCTGCCGGAAAAACTCTATTCCGCCAAATTGCCCTTCGCAAGCGACCTAGAACAGGTGCTCGCCTGGACCAAAGTCTTGCGATCCGCTGACCAAGAGCTGCTCAAACCACTTCTATTTGAAGTGCCCGATTCAGCAGAGCTGCGACCTTGGATGGATTTGGCTCGCATTCTCAGCACTCTCCATCGTGAACTGTCCTCCGATCTGGTCGATTTTGACGATGTCGTTAGCGAACTCAAAGGATCGCCTGAGGAAGTGCGTTGGCAAGTCCTCTCCAAACTGCAACGTTCCTATTTAGACGAACTGCATATTGCAGGGCTTTGGGATGTCCAATCCGCTCGGCGGTTTGCCATCGACAACAACGAAGTGCGTACGGATTTGGAAATCATTTTAGTGGGGGCGGTCGATTTGAATCGGGCTCAACGAAGATTTCTTTCGGTCGTAGCCGACAGCGTTCGCGTCCTCATCGGTGCGCCCGAGTCGTATGCGGCTGGCTTCAATCCAGACGGTACGTTGGCGTCGGAATACTGGCAAGATATCGAAGTCCCAATCGACGAGGAGCAATTGCATGTTCGCTCCAGTGCCAATGACGCTGCGAACGAACTCGCCACTCAGCTCGCTAATCTCGGTAATGACTATTCGGTTCAAGATATCACGGTGGGGATCCCCGACCCTCAGATTGTACCAGCCCTACAAGAGACATTGGCTCGAGGAGGCATAACGCTTCGGTATGGTCCCGGCACGTCCGTCGCCCAGACACCCCCTATGCATGTCATCGAGTTGATCGGTGACTATTTGATCGATGGCTCGATCGATATTTTTAGCAGCTTAGTCCGAACGCCTGCGATTCACGATTGGTTGGTTCGCAGTTCCAGAGATGAGTCAGGTGCCACTCTACTGCCCAACGACTTTTTGGCCAGATTGGACGAGTACCAACAATCGACCCTCATTCGCAGCGTTAATGTTCCCGAATGGCCACAAAGCAAAGGGCAGGAAATTTTTCTGGCGGTACTGAACAAGCTAGACGAATGGCTGAAACCGCTTCGAATGATCAACGCCAAGTTGACGCAATGGGCAAATCCCCTTCGGCAAGTCATCAAGTCGATCTACGAAGGGGTGCAAGTCGATCGAAATGATATCGCTGGGAACGTCTCGCTACGTGCGTGCGGTGAAATCAATCAAGCACTTTCGAAGCTTGCTGAGCTTCCGACCAACTTGGACGCTCAAGTAACCTTTCAAGAGACATTGGCATGGCTTCAAAGCCAATTGGAAACAGTCAACGTTCCGCCGCCGCAAGACGAATCCGCTGTCGAAATGCTTGGGTGGCTGGAGCTGACTCTCGACGACACTCCTGTCCTGATGTTGACCGGTATGCACGATGGGATCGTGCCAGAAAGCGTCAACGGTGATGCGTTTCTGCCAAATCAATTGCGATCCGATCTTGGTTTGATGGACAATGCCCGGCGTTATGCTCGCGACTGCTATGCAATGCTCGCGATGCTCAATACACGTGAGCGCGTCGACCTGGTTTTGAATCACCTGAGTCTCGATGGTGATCCGCAAACGCCGAGCCGATTGCTGTTGGCAGTACCGTCGGATCTGTTGGCTCGTCGAGTCAAACTGTTGCTTTCGCCTAAAGAAACCGCTGAGGATCAGTTGGTCGCGGACACATGGATCCCTCGCAACGGCCAAACGAATATCCCTATTCCCATGCCGGACGCTAGCAAAGTTGTTCGCGACATGGCGGTCACCGATTTCAAAAAATACGATCAGTGTCCGTACCGCTTCTACTTGAACCGAGTTGAAAAAGTCCGAGCTTTTGAACATGACCGGCTAGAACTCGATGGCGGAGGATTCGGCGATCTGTTGCATTTGTGCTTAGAAGGGCTGATCGACTCGCCGGTGGCAGCGTCCACCGATGCCAAAGCAACCGCAGATTGGCTGACCGAGAACCTCAAAGCGATTGGCAGGAAACGGTTTGGGGTAAAGCTAACCCCGGCACTGCAAATACAATTAGAACAAGCGGTGCGTCGCCTCGAGGCCTTTGCCGAACATCAAGCGGCCCAGATTGCATCTGGTTGGCGTATCAAGTACATCGAACATAAAGTCGAAAAGTCGCACGGGATCACGCTCGATGTAGACGGGCAATCGATGATTGTGCACGGCCGTATCGACCGAATCGATTACCATCCACGCGATGGTCGATTCGCTGTTTGGGATTACAAAACCGGTGACCAAACAGGCAAACCCAAGGAAGCTCACTTGAGGACAAATGGAACGTGGACAGATTGGCAACTACCACTTTATGGGTTGTTAATCAAAACGCTGATGATCGAAGACCTGTCAAAAGTCAGTTTCGGCTACATCTTGCTGCCAAAGAACCCCGCTGAAACGCAGTTCATCATTGCGGACTTCAAGCCCGAACAACACGCCCTCGCGATTGAGTCCGCCAAAGGGATTGCCCGTAAGGTGATGGCGGGCGAGTTCTGGCCACCGAAATACAAAGGCATCTCCAATTTCGATGAGTTCAATGCGATAACGCAACTACCCGTAGTTAGGCGATGGGACGAATCGATTGCAAACCAAGAAATCGAATCAAGACGCCAACACGAATTGGCCGCCGCAATCCATCCGGTACCGGAAATCCAAATCGATATGGATAGCCGGCCGACTTTGGGAATGGCGATCGGCGTCGATGCGCACATGCTTCGATTGGATGATTCACACAAAGTTTTCGCAGCAAGGCCTCGTCCCCTTGTAGATCGACCACCTAATAAACTTCAGCTCGAAAAGCATCTCGCTAAAGGGCAAGCGGACAAAGATTGGTTTTCGCCTCAAATGATCTTAGCTTCGGCTGGGACCGGCAAGACCTACAACTTGGCTTCGCGTGCGTTGCGATTGCTCTTTACCGAACAAGAGCTCGATTCGATCCTGGCCACAACCTTTACGAGGAAAGCGGCGGGGGAGATTCTGCACCGGATCCTATCCTGGCTGGCAGATGGGGTCGAAAGCGAGGAAGGTTTCGTTCGCTTGGTTGGCGTGCTGAAACCGCTGGAAATCACCCGCGATACCGTCCGTTATCAACTTGCCCGACTCTGTTCGCACCTTCACCGATTTCGGGTCAGTACTCTCGACAGTTTTTACTCACAACTCGCGCGTTCCTTTGCCCTGGAATTGAAACTGCCGCCTGGTTGGACCTTGTCCGATCCATTTCAAACCGAACAGTTGCAGCAGGAAGCAATCAGCCGCATGTTCGACACGATGGATCGATCGGCCCTCAAATCCTTGGTGTCGCAATTATCCAAAGGGGAAGCGACGCGCGGAATCCGCCGCGAAATCGAAAACGTCGTTTCGACCGGTTATGATCTTTTTCGCAAAACGACCGAAGAGGCCTGGAATCAGTTGACAGTCCCCAAGGGGCCAACGGCAGAACAAGCCGAATCCGCCTTGAACGTGTTTCGAGCTTCGCAATTGCAGCATAAAAGTTATGCCGCCGCTCGCGACAAAGCTGTCGCAAAATATGAATCCGGCGAATGGAGCGACTTCCTTGGACTTACATTGGTCCAAAATGCCGACAATGAAATTGCGAAATACTCCGCAAAGGAACTCCCGGACGAGACGGTCAAGGCCCTGTTGGTGCTCGCGAAGAAAGCGGCAGTTGAGGAGTTAGCAAGTCGCCGCGCACAGAACGAAGCGGCTTATCGCATGCTTGCCAACTACCATGAACAGCTCCAGTTTGTGAAGTCGCGTCGACGCATTGTGTCGTTTGATGACATTTCGGAACGACTCTCCAAATGGATGCAGGAGACGATTGCCAAACACAAACCCGAGCCGTGGCCGACGCTGCTAGCGTCGGATCGGATGCTGGCAGCATCCGCCACGAATCCAACAACCGAGAACAAAGTGGACGACGAAGCCATGAAAGGCATCGCATACCGTTTGGACTGCCCTATCGATCACTTGTTGCTCGATGAGTTCCAAGACACGTCTCCCATGCAGTGGAACATCATCAAGCCCTTCGCGGAAGCGATCGTCGAGGGATCGACCAAGGTCAAGTCTTTCTTTTGCGTAGGGGATAGCAAGCAAGCGATTTACGGATGGCGCGGGGGCGTCTCCGAAATTTTCGAATCGGTTGGCAAACAGATCGATCATGTTCGTCAGGAAAAACTGGTTAAGAGCTATCGCAGTTCGCCAGTCGTAATCGATTTCGTCAACTCGGTTTTTACGCAGCTTGCTAAGCACGACCGCTACTACAACGACGACGAATCGGAAATCATCGCCAGCGACACACAAGCCGTGACAGAATGGATGACTCGCTATTTTTCCAATCACGAAACCTCGCGCGATCGACTCCCTGGCTACGTCGAGTTTCGCAACGCGGATTGTGAAAAAAGTAAAGACCAAGAAGGAGAGGAGAGCAGTTATGGACTACTGGATGAAGTTGCCGACCGAATCGCCGACTTGCACAAAAAGTCCCCGCAAGCGGAGATCGGAGTCCTAACCCGGACCAACCGAGACGTTGGGCGAGTCATAGGACTGTTGCGAGAACGCGGCGTAGAAGCGAGCCAGGAGGGTGGCAATCCGCTCGTCGATTCGGCACCGGTTTTGTTGTTGTTGAGCGCTATGCAATTAGCAAATCACCCATCCGATTCGTTAGCGTATTTTCACGTGAGCCATTCGCCGTGGTTCGAGCGACTGCCCAGCGACGTAAGCGGCGACAGCCAGAGTCTTTCTGCGTGGATTCGTCAACAGCTTACGGATTTTGGATTTGGACGGAGCCTGGGAGTTTTTGCCAATTTGATCGCAAACGAATGCACGGAGCGCGACCAAGATCGACTCAAGCAATTCATTCAGTTGGGGTATCGATTCGATGCGATGCGAAATCAACACATCAATGATTTTGTCGAGTATGTTGAGCGTCAGAAAGTGTCGGTTCCAGGCATGAGCACGGTGCGAGTCATGACGATTCACCAATCGAAGGGACTCGAGTTTGACGCCGTCTTTTTGCCAACTCTCGACCAGACCATTATCTCACGGCCTCCCACTTTTGTGGCCATGTATGAGGATCGCACCAAGCCGCCGATCGGTGTGTTGCGCTACATGAATCGAGACATTCAAAAGTACCTGGACGATTCCTGGCGGATCGCATTTCGGGAGTTTGCGAACCAGCAGTTGTCGGAAGCGCTGTGCGTCTTTTATGTCGCCCTAACGCGCGCTCGACATGCTCTTTACCTTTACACATCCCCTTCGTCAAGTCCCAAGAAGCGATGGGGATCCGTTCTGCATTCGATCTTCGCCGGTCCTGGTCAGAGCGAACAAGCCGGGATCGTGATTCGAAGTTTTGGCAACGAGAACTGGCACGAATCGCTTGAGCCAGCGGAGGCGGGAACTGCAGCGGTGACACCGGTACCGGTATCTTCTAGTCGAGAAGCCCGCGTCCGGAACATCCAATTGAAGCGCGATGTGGCTTCGGTTCGGCGCATGCCCTGGCTTCGTCCGAGCCAAGGTGACTTACCGACCGTGGTCGATTTAGCAACTCAATGGTCGGACGACATTTCTTCGAGTGCTATCATCGGCAAGTTGGTGCATCGATGGTTCGAGGAAATTAGGGGATGGATTGAGGACTACAAGCCGAATAAGAAGCGGCTTAAGGAAATCGCAGCCACAACATTGACTCAGGAAGAGATGGGACAGGTCAAACTCAATGATTGGGTAGATCGTTTCCTCAAGTACTGCGAAATGCCGTCGGTGTTGCTGGCGTTGAGTTCGGATCGCTATCGAACTTGGCATCAACCGAGGATGTTGCATTTGGAGGTGACCAATGAGCGGCGGTTGCTTCAGATCATTGACGGCCAAATGCTGCGGGGCGTCATCGATCGGTGTGTCCTGGGCTTTGACGGCGACCGGGTGGTGCGAGCGGAGATCTTGGATTTCAAGACCGACCGCAAACCGGACTCGCTCGGGGTAGCAGAATGGTCCAAAGAGCGAGCGGAGGTTCATGGAGCCCAACTACGCTACTACCGTCGCGTCTTAACCGACCAATTCGGTCTGCATCCCAATGATATCCAATTAACGTTGCTGTTGTTGAGCGAAGACTTGCAGATCGAAGTGAAGTAGTGGCAGTTCGATTCACACGTGGCCGACGCTGCTAGCGTCGGCTCGGATGCTGGCAGCGTTGGTTTGTGCTCATCCGTCGACACAGGGATGGCGGAACGACGCGGAATTCTTGGTGGTTTCTCGAAAATCCGAATTCGTAGCAGAGTAGAATCATGCAAAAGAGATTGGATAGACGTAGCGCTATAATGACGCCGGGTGGATTAACGGCTGTTGGCTTGATAGAGGCACGGGCCAATGCTGCTTGCTGCGCGAACTACTGCGTGCGAACTACGCCTGCGAACTACGCGAACTACGGGCCATCCATTTTAATGGTTCCGTGGTCGATCACGAAATTCTGTTTCTGAGAATGTCACTGACGGGGTGAACCGAGCCTGTCAATGTATTCCGAGCCCCGAAATCACATGAATTCGCTCCTCGCGATTACCAATTTGCCCAATCAGGCAACGAAGGCTCCATGTCGACTCAATCAACAAATAACAATGACAGAACTGGAACTCTGAGTGGACTTATGTCACGCAGGCAAGGGCGATCCACCGGTTCGATAGCCGCTTTGCCCTCGAAGGATTGCTTCTTGAGCAAG
>JANPNA010000010.1:0-4099 GCA_031427235.1 Pirellula sp. | reverse complement strand
AAAAAAACAAAGGAAAGCGCTTCGCCAGAATACCAAAAACAAGCCGTTTTGAATGTTACTTTTCGTGGATTTTAGCGGTGTTTCCATGTCGGACTAAAAACTAAGTTTCCGTTTCGGCTTGCACTTGTCGCTCACTCTACAATGTTGGCGAAACAAAGCAAACCTCCCAAGTGTCGCTCTTAGTGACACGCCCAATTACCAAGTGCCAAAGGCACTGTTTTCAACTATGATAGAGGATACAAATACGATTTCTGGGCTGGATTACGGTCGTCTCACAGACGCAGTCGCTTCAGTTCGCCCAATTCACTCCAATGGAAATATCGGAACCAAATCTCCTGTGGATCATCAGCGAATCGAACGAGCCGTTCGAGAAATTCTTGCAGCGGTTGGCGAAGACCCAGATCGAGAAGGACTGCTTGAGACTCCTGCACGCGTTGCAAGGATGTACGCAGAGGTCTTTTCTGGGTTGCATAAAGATCCTAGGATCCACCTAAAACGAGTTTTTTCAGAGAGTTACGACGAGATTGTCCTGCTCAAGGATATCGAATTTCAGAGCATGTGCGAACATCATTTGCTGCCATTCCACGGTCGTGCTCACGTCGGATATCTGCCGGACGGAAAAGTTGTTGGGCTCAGCAAAATGGCTCGTGTCGTAGATGAGGTCGCAAGACGCCCTCAGGTCCAAGAGCGGATGACGGAAACCATCGCCAACATGATGGAACAGGAACTGGGTGCGAGGGGTGTCGTCGTCATGATCGAGGCGAGCCATTCGTGCATGACCATGCGAGGCATTCGCAAGTCTGGCAGCATGTGTGTCACGAGCGCCATGCGAGGCGTCTTCCGCGATAATCTGTCGTCACGAGCCGAAATCTTAGGCTTAATCATGAATCCGAAGCATAGCTAAGCAATGGGGTCGCAAGTGGCGACGTCTCTCCGAGACCTCGAAAAATTGAGTCTTGTGACCAACAAACTACGTCGATCTTAAGCTGGGCCGCGAAACACTTTCGCTAGCGTTCCCTAGTAGCGGAATGCGTCCAGCATTTCGTTGGCGTCCAGCATTCACGAAAGCTTTGACAGCTTCCGCTACGATTTAAATCGGCCCGCCTTAAGATCGACGCCCAACAAACTACGTGTTGTCATGCCCGAAATTGTGCTACAATCCGCACACTTTTACATGACATAAGTTTGTTTAGCTTGATGCGTTTCGGAAAGGCTTCTGAACATGGTAGGTCGGAGCAGACCATCTCAACCACTCTCTCCTGCGCAACTGGTGAGAAGTTTGATGGGCAGCGAGTCGAAATTGATTCCCTCTTTGGCCGACATCAACGCGTTGCTCAAACAGACAGTGGCACCTGTTTCCAATGCGTCCAACCAGACCAGGATCCGTGAGTGGCGAGATAAGTTCATTCGACTTGCAAACATGTTTCCAAAGATGGCGAGAGGCTACGGTCATTTCTTATCCGTCACTCTCTGCATTTCCAAGGTATACGGCAATGGCATGATCGTTGGTACTTTTGAATCGAACGCGGACTCGTTCAATGTATTTGCCAATAGCGCAAGCCAGGGATCGCTCGCAGGCTGTAGCTGCGAAGCTTCCAATGGAAGATATGCCTGCGAACATAGTTTCCGTTTCGTGCAGCACGTCATCGACGAGTTAAGCGTTCCTAATTCTGCGATTTCCCAACAAATCATTGATGGAAAGCTTGAACTCGGCAAACAGGACATGTCCATTTTTGCCTTTGACAATAGTTTGCGGCTCCTTTCCGTTCTGGACAGGATTGTCAAAGCCGAACTTCCACTCCAAACTAGCTTAACGGAATTGGCACCGCCAATGGAAAGCGAACCCTCCCGCATCGCTTGGAATGTAGAGGTGGCACCGAGTGGAATTCGAATCGAACCAATCCTGCAAACGGCCAAGAAGCGGGGTGGTTTTAATAAAGGCAAGCGAACAAGACTTAGTTCGTTATTCCGAGCCGATCTGCTTCTGTCACCTGCGGACGAACGTGTCCGAAGTTTAATCAATGGGAGCTCCGATCACTACTCGGCGAACCTGTCTTTGTCTCCAGGGGAGGCGTTGTATCAACTGATAGGCGAAGCCAATGTCCAACTCAATGGCCAACCTGCAACCGTTGCAACCGGAAATGGAATCCTCAGTCTTGTCAAGCGACCGGAAGGGTATCGGTTTTTTCTTGACTCCAACGGTATCAAATACACGGCCGGTACGAAATACACGGCGGCGGTGGTTGGCGAATTCCTCGTCTCAGCCTGTGACGAATCGCATCGAATCACGGTCTACCGAGCTTCGGAATCCCAATTGGAAATGGTTCGCGATTTGTTGCGGCTAGAACCCATTACGGAGAAACATGAGTCAGGGTTGATTGAGAGAGCCAAAAAGCTTCAAAAGGTTTTAAGCGTCCGGCTGCCCGAGTCGGTTGGTGGTGAGTGTTTTCCAGAACTGGTCACGCTGTCCATGATCCTGCGTTCCCGTAAAGATGGAACGTTGGACTACGGGATTCGCGTTCGCGATTCGCTTGGAAGTCTCCTCAAGCCGTGCGAAGGAATCATGGTTCGTTCAAGCCAAGTCAATGACAAACCTGCGCAACTGGTTCGACAAGTTGCTGTGGAAGAAGCATCGGCGAATGATTTGACCCAACGATTGGGTCTCGAAGACAAAGCATTCGAAGGGACACTTCATGATTTCTCCAAAGCCTTCCATCTGATCGAGGTGCTTCAAACGACTTCGGACATAGAAGTCCTGTGGGACAAGACTTCGGAAAAGCCGATCAAAGTGCTCGGGACGGTTTCAGCGAATAATGTCCGGGTCGGTGTCTCTCAAAAGCGTGATTGGTTTAACTTGACCGGCGAATGCAAATTTGGAGAAGAAACCCTAGACATTGCAACGCTTATGCAGGGCCTACGCGACGCAAGTGCAGCGAACATGCAAGGTGACTACGTGCGTATGGGCGATGCAGGCTGGGCTCGCATTTCAGAAAAACTTCGCAAGAGCCTTCGTCAGCTTGACGATTCCGTAAACCAAGAGCGAGGTACGCTTCGATTCGATAAGACATCTGCGCATGCGCTCCGGAGCGTGCAGGATCATTTTCAATTCGATGCCAGTCGCGCATGGAAAGAATGCTTGGAACGACTAGAGCGGTCGGAGAAACTGGAACCTGTCTTGCCCGCCGGACTCCAGGCAACGCTTCGCGATTACCAACTCGAAGGCTTCAAGTGGCTGCGGCGGCTAGCGGAATGGGGTGTCGGGGGCGTTCTGGCTGACGATATGGGACTTGGCAAAACCATTCAAACGCTGGCAGTCATTCTCGACAGGGCAAAAGAAGGACCTGCATTGGTAATCGCGCCAACCTCCGTCGGTTTCAACTGGATGCGCGAGGTCGAAAAATTTGCTCCCGAGCTTACGGCATCTCTCTATCGCGAAACCGATCGTGCGGATTTCCTTGAAAGCGTTGGTCCAAATCAAATCGTCGTTTGCAGCTATGGATTAGCCTTGCGCGATGCGGACAAACTTGCCAAAGTCGATTGGGGGACTTTGGTATTGGACGAAGCCCAAGCGATCAAGAATAGCCGCAGCAAGACTTCCATGGCCATCGCGACGATACCTTCCAAATGGACCGTTGCGCTAACTGGTACGCCTGTTGAGAATCACTTGGGCGAACTGTGGAGTCTGTTTCACGTCGTGTCGCCGGGTGTACTGGGCGGTTGGGATCAATTCCGCAATCGCTTTGCGGGTCCCATCGAGAAAGAGAACGACAACGATAGAAAGTCTGCGCTCCGGTCTCGATTGACCCCTTTCATTTTACGAAGGACGAAAGGGGAAGTCCTCAAGGATTTACCCGCACGGACCGAGATGAATTTGGTTGTAGAATTGTCCCCGGCGGAACGTGCGATTTACGAAAAAGTCCGCATGTCGGCGATTGGCGAGGCGGATTCGATCGCCAAATTGAACGATATCCAGGATCAGCGGTTCCGAATTCTGGCCCTGTTGACTAGGCTTCGCCAAATTGCTTGCCACCCACGGATGGTTCATGACACATGGACCGAGGGGTCGGCGAAATTGACGCAGCTTTCCGAAACACTCCTT
>JANPNA010000009.1:0-13792 GCA_031427235.1 Pirellula sp. | reverse complement strand
GATCAGCAATCTGATGTAGTTGGAAAGCCGCCGTGCTTCCGCCCGATGGGAGCATCGCCGCAGGATACCGACGGCGGAAATCGATGAGTTTGTTCTTGGCAATTTGCCAAAGCCATCGGCGGAAGCTACCGGTCACTCCGTCTGGATGCACCGGGAGCGTTGGTCAAGCTCGTCGATAGCCTTCTATCAACGTCTCCACAAGAACGGCCAGCCAGCGCAGCCCACGTTGCCGAGGATTTGCTGCCATGGGCCAAAAGTGGCTGCCTCATTGAGTTGATCGCCAAGGCGCGTAGCGTAGAAGGCATCGACAAATCAAAAGATGCAGTTCCATTGAAAGGAGACCAGAGGTCGCATTCAAATTCCTCGATGCCCGTGATTCAAACTTTCGCTCGCAACGGGAGCGGCAGTCGAAGGTGGCTGTGGATCGCGGCGGCGATGGTACCTTTGGCATTCTTGGCCGGGTACATCATCAAGCTGGACACTCCCGACGGTCAGTTCATAGTTGAGTCAGAAATAGCGGGTGCTCAGATAAAAATCGTGAAGGCGGGGGCTGAAACGAAGAACTTCAAAGTCGAGACCGGAAACAACGTAACGCGTCTTCTAGCAGGCAAATACGAAGTTACGCTCGACAGTCCAAGCGATGGGGTATCGATGGACCGCGATTCGTTTGTGATCGCCAAGGGGGAAACCGTCATTGCAAGGGTTCGCAGAGATGCGCCGTCGTCGGTACAAAACGACAGGCCATCGCGGGAGCCGAATTCAACAGTCTCATCTACCGATCCTGTCTTCGAAGGAAAAACACTGGGCGAATCGCTGCAAATAGCACGACGAGAAAGGGATCTCAAAGGCTGGCTGACAGCGATGAATGCGGTTACTGAACTGACTAGTCCCGAGCAGAAAAAAGTCTTGTTTGAAGAATTCTTTGGGATGTGCATGGACAGGACGAATTTTAATCCTATTGCATACTGGTCACAGGACAATGTGTTTGCCAATCGAATGTTGCAGGAGTTGGAGAAGTCGGACCACGCAAGGCGCATGCTGTTACTTAACCTAACGGGCATGACGATTCCCGAGAAGCGTATGGACCCCATATGGAACTGGCTGGAGGGCATTTCAAAAACGGATCCAAAAACGGCAGAACTTTTGACTCGATCCGTTTTGGGTTTGGAGGATGGTGCGTTCAAACCATACCGACCGCTAGACATCATTTCCCTAGCCTATCTTACCGAACGCTTTCCAAGACTAGCTTCGCTGTTCGATAGTTATCTCATTTCCAATTTTAGCGGAAAGATGGTTGCAGCGGGAACACCTCGAGTTTATCGCAATAAATCCGAAATGAAAGCATTGATCGCGTATGTCCAACGTGTAGCGATGGCATCTCTTGAAAAAACCGATTCCGGCTTTGCGGATCGTGTGGCTTCGCTTGCGGTCGTCGTGAGTACTCCATATGAAAACATGAGCTCAGATCAAAAAGAAATGGTTTCAAATCAAATTGCGAACTTGCTCAGCCAAGCTTGGGAAAACCGCACTACGCCATACGCGGCCGAATGGGCAGGTTTTGGCGAGGGTCAATCTCTGGGCGCGGTTCCGAATTCCCTCAATTGGCATTCCAAACGCAAAGCGATGAGTGTTCCGCGTCTTCTCAACATGCTTTCCTGGTTCATGTCGAGCATCAAATGGGATAAGCGGCCGCCAGTTATTTTGTCTGCATTAGCGGACTTGGAAGCCATTGCTCGACCGGAGGCAAGGACTGCGTGGAGTGAGCTACCTACGGAATTGCGAGCCTTACCTTCCGAGTTCACCTTCAACGGTTACGACTTTCGGCTGGAAGAAAAACATTTAAATCAACTTCCATCAACGTTGAAGCCCGAAGGGAAAGAGCAGATCGACCAGTTGTCGGTGGCCTACACACTGCATCGTTATGCATCGTATCTGCTGTGGGGTAGCGATCCACGAAACAATCCATCGCTAGACGACATTGGAATGCAATGGTTTGTGGATGCAACGACACTAAAACGACACTAACACCACTCACGGGATTAACACTCCGCGGATCAAATGACGAAAAACTGCGTGAATGGGCAACACCGAGATTGGGCGTCGATCTTAAGGCGGGCCGATTTAAATCGTAGCGGAAGCTGTCAAAGCTTTCGTGAATGCTGGACGCCAACGAAATGCTTGACGCATTCCGCTACTAGGGAACGCTATCGAAAGTGTTTCGCGGCCCAGCTTAAGATCGACGCGGCTCATTCTCGCTATTCGCGTGATTAGCGGGCATCACCTAGCCCCTCGGGGATTTGCCCGCTAATAACGCCAATCGAGTGGCTTCCAAGGAAGGTACCAAGATGGTTTCCGCTGGCTTCACGCCAGCGGGACCACAATTGTCAGCTACAAAAATGGTCCTCAAAAGACGCAAGTCAATACCGAACTTTTCAAACCCCAGTCTCACCCTTCCGAAAGCAAAGGGTAGCCTCTCGCACCATTTGCCTAACAGCCAACTATTTGGGAATAACTCTTTTGAAATTCGTCTTGGGTCGCATCCCAGGTCGCAATCGACCATCCCGATTGTCGACTTCAAGAAAGACGCGGACCTGCGAGTTGAGTGGATTCGCGTCTGGACTGATGAAAACAAATTCGGCCTGCGTTTCAAGAAGCGAGCTTCCGCTCTGCACTTCTACATGAGCCTTACAGCCAATCAGGTCTGCGACGGCGTCTTCGGCGTTGATAAATCCCTCAATGCGCAATCGATCGATTTGGACAATTTTCACGAGGACTGAACCGGGTTCAACCCATTCCCCAACGCGTTTTTCAACCGCTACGATCACTCCATCGCAGGGTGCGATGATGCGATGGCGTTCGAGCAACTCAAGACTTTGCCGATACTCAATTTCAGCAATCGAAAGTTCCAGCGACGCCATGTCTTGAAGATGTGCTGCTCGCTCGGTCTCAAGTGTTGCACGGTCGAACAACAATCTCAATCGATCGATCTCATTGATTGGATAGACGTCTTTGACTTGCAAATTGGCTTCCACCGCTCGTTGGTACTCGTTTTCTGCCACAGATCGGTTTTTGGCTGCCAGTCTTCGATCGATATCATTCGCTTGTTTCTTCTTGGCGACCTGGACCGCGCCGTTGGCTCGTTCGGACTGCAGTTGTATGCCCTTGTCCCGGATCCGCCCGAGTTCCTGGCCGACTTTTACTTTGGAACCCTCCTTAACTCCCAAGGATTCGATGACGCCCGAGACCTGGGCTGCCGTCGATGTCGTCTCAATGGTTTTTAAGATAGCCCCGTCAATCCCTAGTTCTGCCGATTGCGTCGTTGCTTCGTCAGGCTGGGCCATCAACCTCGGCGATAAAAAGTGGACTTCGATCCACGAGCCAAGAACCAAGAGTGCGACAGCATTTATCCTTCTCATTCGATACTCCTCAATTCAATTCAATTCAATTCAATTCGTCGTCATTTGCGGTAAAGAGCCAAAAACGTTTCTGGAATTCCTCGATCAAGGGGCGGCACCAAACAAACCAAAGAGGCTCCTTTCCGCAGGAGAAGAAAACCCTGGCATTGGCCCCCATGTAAACTCGGTGCGCTACTTCTTTGTCGAGACTCGCGTGTACGAGCACGTAACTACCAGTTCCCTGGGGGTTTTCCAATGTCGTCGAGATTTGATGAACCACGCCCCGAAACTGCTCGCCGGGGATACTATCGAAAAGGAAAGTGACTTCGGTGGGAGCGGATCCATAGTGCTTGGTCAAATAACCAATATCTCTATCGGCAACTCGGATACTAAGTTGCCAGTCACCATCTAGATCCACAATGTTAAACAACGCATCTCCTCGCCGCAATGGCCGTGACTCTAGTTCACTTCTCAGATTGCGAGTGACCACCACGCCATCGATCGGTGACTCGATCGCGAGTTTTTTTTGCTCTGCCAGCAAGAAATTCCATTTGTCTCGAACGTGTTTTTCTTGTGTCTCAAGCAGTAGTATCTCCGCCGAGAGCCTTGTCTGAACAACTTCTGCGTCCGGGCTGGATGGAGACAATTGGTTGATTGCAACGCGTAGGCCATTTCGTTTCTCGGCGATGGCGCGGACTTGTCCGTTGGCTTCTTCGATTTGCAAATCCAGGATGGGCGACCTCAGGACGGCGACCCGCTCGCCCGCCACAACCGATTGCCCATCCTCGACCAACAGTTTCTCCAAAAACCCATCCACATTCGCATAAATGGCTCGCTTGGAAATGGGCTCGAGTATGGACTCAGCTTCAATCCGCATCGGATAGGGCTTGCTCAAAAACCAGTACGCCAACAGAACTGCCACAACGATGACAAGAGGGCGAAGCATGGCACTAAGAAACGCGGGCACCCATTGGACTGGAGAGCTACTGACCAAAGAACGAAGGATGCGTGGGACTTGCAATAGGCGACGATGTTGTTCCCAGGAAAGGCAAATCGCAGGCGTAAAAGAGCTAATCGCAGGCAGCCCATCCAGCATCTCTTCACGATTTGCCCATTCTAGGATCATCACATAGGTTGGCAAAGATTGGGAAGATCTCGCGGATTGAAATTTCAGTGCTAGCAGGTTCTTGAACGTACCATCCGTTTCAACTCGATCCTCTGCGGCAAGTTCTGGCGTTCCCAAAGGCTCCTGACGGACGTAGGGTTGCTCTTGTGCGCATGCACTCCATGCTATGCTCTTCAACCTCTTGGTTAGCGAAGAACCTGGATCGATACTCAACGCGGAGCTAACGGACAGCACCTTGGTCCGGTTAACGGAAAACGGCGAGACCAAGGCCAATGAAACGCGGGAGGCCGAAAAAATGCCGACTAGCTGGTTTGCAAGCAAATCAGACGCATCCTTCAGGCATCGGGTTTCGGAAACTTGACCCGCCAACCGTTGGATGCGCGTCCATTCCCTACCGAAAAGTTGCTCGACGCGACGAACCTTTCGAAGCGTAAGCACTTCTGCAAAAGCGCATGCGATCGCTTGAAGCGCTGGAAAGCCGCTTGCAGGTAACGGCCGAGCGAATGTAAGCAAAACACAGCCACTCGAAAATCCATCTTCGCCCATTGGGACTGCAAACCAACGAAGCGAATCGCTGGTGGATTGCAAAAACGGTGGATTCGTGCGCGGAACGAGCCTTTTGCTTTCCGACAGGAACTGGTTGTTCGACTCAGGTGAAAGAAGCCCGGATTGAGCAATTTCGATCCAAGATCCTGGCGGAACAACAACCAAAATAGACGCCGAGTCGGCGGCTACTAGCAACCGAAGACTGGAAAGGACCTGATCAAAAAAGAGGCTGTTGGTCGAATTCGAACGAGCCATCAGCTCTAGCTCGTCAAGCAATCGATCGGTCTCTTCTACTTGTTGCTGCGCACTACCCATTTTGTCCTAGCCCGGATTATTCATTAGCCGTTTGGCGCTAGCCCACGGTTGTCGTTGCGACCATAACCGGGGGCTAGCGCCCTGCGGCTGATCCGTAATGGACCCGTGAATAATCCGGGCTAGCTAACCACATCAATTGAGAAAGCGTCCAAGCTCGTTCACTTCGTTTGCTAGTATAGTCCAAAGTGACATCAGCCAGGAAGCCATCCATTGTTTCAAATGCTGCTAAAACACTTCGAAACGCTATCAAAGCATTATGAAAATGTAGCGGCGGCTCTAATTCGTTTTTGAACCCAAACCTTCGAATTCCTAAATAAGGAACGGTCAACATCCGAAATCTAAGGATGAAAGGTTTGCAAGCCATTCCATGTTGGCTTTATCGAACGATTGCAATGGTAACGGAATTCACCACTTCGCGTAGTAGGTTCTCCTGATGCTTAAGTCACGTATAATTTTAGGACTGAGCGCAGTGGCTTCGGTTACTTTGGGTGGTTGTCAATTCCCATCCACTAGTTTTTCGCCATTCCAAGCGGCGAACACTCCAAGCGTTTCCTCCGTTCAACTGACGCAGTTGAAACCTTCGAATGCGGTGGAAACCGGCAACATGCCCTACTACACCGAGTCGCACTCGCCAATCGATTGCGATGAGACAGCTATTCTGTCGGCACAGCTTCGCCAAATGTCGTTGCAAGACTGCATCAGCCAAGCCCTGGGTGCGTCGCGTATCATGAAGGACCTCGGGGTTAGTATTATCCGAACTCCCCAGTCGGTTACGACAAATCTTGATCCCGCCATTGTGTACTCAGATCCTCGCACGGGTGAGGAAGCAGCCCTCAGCGCGTTTGACGCGAACTTCTTTGCATCCAGTATTTATGAGGACAATGATCGGGCGCTGAACAATGAGTTTTTTGGCGTCGGGGGGCAATTTCGACAAGATCTTAGCACCAATCAAATTGGCATCAACAAGCGATCTGCGACCGGCGGGCTCTACGGTCTTCGGAAGGTTACGGTCTACGATCGCAACAATCAACTTTCCAACAAATTCAAACCCTTTTCATGGGATGAGTTCATTGAGGCCTCCGTTCGGCAACCACTGTTGCAAGGTGCTGGAACCGAATTCACTCGAATCGCCGGACCTGGCGCAACCCCTGGAAGCCTCAACGGCGTCCTGCTCGCACGCGTCCGTACCGACGTAAACCTAGTGGATTTCGAACGCTCCGTCCGCGACTTCGTTGCCGAAGTCGAGAACGCGTATTGGGACCTTTACTTTGCTTATCGCGATCTAGACGCTCGTGTGCAGGTTCGTGAAATTGCCGAGGATACGCTGCGAAGTCTGGCTGCCGCCGATACATCAACGGGTAAGATTGCTCAAGCGGAAGAACAAGTCCACCGCTTTCAATCGGAGGTTGTCGACTCACTCAATGGCCGAGCGATTGACGGAACTCGAACCAACAACGGAAGCGTCGGCGGTACTTTTCGAGGTACGGGCGGTATTCGCGTCACGGAGCGAAAGCTCAGACTACTCATCGGATTGCCAATCAACGACGGCTCATTGCTGCAGCCAAGCGACTCACCAATGACTGGACGAGTCCTGTTTGACTGGGACAGCTCGATTGGAGAAGCGTTAACACAACGCGAAGAACTTCGGCGACAACGCTGGATCATCAAGCAACGCGAACTGGAACTGATCGCCAATCGCAATTTTTTGAAACCGCAATTCGATGTCGTCAGTCAATATCGCATGCGAGGTTTTGGACAAGACTTGTTCGGTCCGCAATCGTCCACCTCGAGTTTATTTAACGGTCAATATCAAGAATGGCAGCTAGGACTGGAATATCAAATGCCCGTGGGATTCCGACGAGCCAATGCCGCGGTTCGCAATTCGCAACTGTCGTTGGTCCGAGAGTCGGAAGTTCTCCGAGAACAAGAACGCGCGGTTCACTACGGATTAAGCAATGCCATTAACGAGTCCAAGCGGGCTTTCGAAAACCTAGGTTTGCAGGAAAAACGATTGCAAAGTATTGTACGACAACTCAATGCAATCGATGTCAAGCAATCGGCTGGCGAAAAGGCTGAACTCGACGTTCGTCTAGAAACGCATCGCAGACTGCTCGACGCCCGACTTCGCTACCACCAAGCCGAAGTCGAGTACATGCTCGCTCTGAGAAATGTGAATGTAGAAAAAGGCACGTTGCTTCGTTACTGCAATGTTTGGTTGAACGAAACGGCACCTTCGGATGAAGCGTCTGCTGATTCGGTCAGGCGGATTGCAAACCAAGATTACAACAAGATTCCAGCAAGCCGAGATATCGTTGTCGGGGCCTCCACGCGTTAGTGTTAGGCTCATGTGCACAGGTGTTTCCCGGTAATTAGCCGTTTGAGCGTTAGCCCCGGTTCCCTAAACGAATCCTAAGTCATGCATCTCATGGCTTAGCTCTGGAACAACATGCGCCCACTTGCTACCGCACCAAGGAAAAATCACCCCTTGGATAGAAGTACCCATTAAAGCACGCAATTCCATATCATTTAAACGTTGACCGATCGCGTGCCATTGGGATGGCCAACACCAACCCAAAAAGCCGCCTTCCTCGGAAAACCCAGGGACACTACGTAGGCTCAAAGCCTGTAGTTGACCTTGGAGAGCAGATGAGTTTAACCCCACCATCAACAGGATGCCGTCCGACTTTGCCAGTCTCTCTGTGATCGAGGCCATGTCGCGAAGAAGCCACTCTTTCCCCTCTATCACTACCGGCATACAGCTCTTGCATTCGCTGAGTTCTTGGAAGACTGGTTCCACCGTCAAGGAGTTTGGTACGAGCATACCGATCTTTTTGAAGTGTGCGACGATCTTAGTGGAATGCCGCTCGCTCAGCTTGGAAATCAATGACCAAAAGCTTGGTAGCGATTGACTCTCTAATCGAACTAGTTGCCTAGCTTGAAGCAGGGATTGTCTAGGCAATTCGCTGCCATCGATTAACGGGGAACCAAACGACTCAAAATTCTGTGGCGGATGAATAGGTACGTTCGACGTATTCTTGCCTGCGTCGTCCACTTCGTCGTAGGTTTCATCAATGGACTCAATGGGAGAACTGTCGCGATGCGACTCGTTGGAATCCGCATTTCGACGATCGTCTTCCGCAATGGGTTTCGTGTGTTCTATTGGGGCTTCGAAAACGGAAGAGATCGGCGACCGAAAGTCATTGTTCGTCGATAAACCAGGCTCTTCGGCCTTGACAGGAATGATGACTGGTTGGGCATCTGGGAGAGGAGCTTGCTTTTCCCACGCCAAACTGAATACCGTTTTACCAGCTCGGAATGTATCGCCCGCCTGAAGCTTGGCGGTCGCGATCGCGACGTTGTTAACCCAGGTCTTGTTCGTACTTTTGAAATCTCGAATTTCCGCATAGTCGCCGCAATTCTGGATCTCAAAATGCTTGCTCGACATGAAATGATCGTCATCGATGGCAACGTCTGCGGCATTGGTTCTGCCAACACTCAAGGCCTCCCCAAAAGGAACAAGATAACACTGCCCCGACTGCGGTCCCGATTTCACGACAATCGTCAATTTGGATGGATTTGTACTCAACGGTGTCACTTAAAAAGCGAGCAAAAAAACACCAATAGCGGTAAAGTCATTTGTCACTTTGGCGAGACAACTTTCCCGTTTCCCCCAAAGCCTCTCCAATCATAACTCGTCTTTTGGAATGCACCAATCAAGTGCCCGCATTTTTCGAAATGCGAAACAAGACGGGGATTTGGGCAAATTGCATGGGCTACGCTAAGCCCTTCTTGAACTTTTGGTCCAGAGGAGTTGCAGCCAAGCTGGCGACGAACCGATAATTACGACGAATAGGTGTCGATTGCTGGTAACATTCCAGGGACGGAATTGTGGTGAATCCCATGATGGATCGTAAGTATAGATTTGTTGGCCCGATAGCATTGGTTTTCGCCTGCTCTCCCATCAACCTTTTTGGGCAGTCCCCAATTTCCCTCCAGCCTTTGCAGCCCCTTTCTCAAGGGCAACCGGAGGCGTTTTCTCCACTCTCACCACCTCCCAGACTAAATACCAACAAACCCATTACACTTGAGAGCATCCCCAAAGCAGATTCGCCTGCACCCCCGCAGTCGACGGAGAACTCACGAACAGTGAATGTGCTGCCCCTCGTTCCGGCAACACAGAATTCGAGAGTTGCTAAGAAGGGGAGCTTGAACGTAGACGACATGATTCGCAGGCCCATACAATCCGTCGAAGTGTTTTCGCGAGTCAACTCCGAACAAAGCTCAGGGGTCGGAGCACCTCTAGCTCCTCCTGTACGAAACCACTCATCCGACGCAACCGGTTTTTATGATTGGTCCCCTAATGGCTATTGCTGGCAGAGTCCGGCGTTTTGCTACTCGCCTCTTTACTTTGAACAACCCAACCTCGAACGGTACGGAAACAGTAAGGGCCCCTTGTTTGCGCCAGCATGGTCGGCCACGTATTTTTTTGGACAGATCGTTGCACTCCCTATTGCGGCGGTTCGACAGTCACCCCATTCCAAGAGCTGTACACTTGGGAACCATCGCCCAGGTGACTGCGCACCGTTTCAAAAACGAGCCTACCATCATCCCTTGTTGAACACAGCTAACGGCCCTAGCTACGCTGCCAGTTCGAACTCGGAACAATTTGTGCAATCCTCGAGTTCGACCGTGGTGGGTTCCGGCTCGATAGCCAACAATGAAACGCACTTCGCAGGCCAGAGTCAAGAATCCTACGCGTTTCAAGCAGCCAATGGAGTTCAACCAAGTTCGGCTTCATCCACACCGGAAATACGTCGCGTTTCAGCCGAATAGTTGCACGCCTCGGCAGTGTCGTGGCCGACGCTGCTAGCGTCGGTTCGGGTGCTGGCAGCATCCGCCACGCTTTGAGAGTTAAATCGGCGTCGACCTTGACATGCAACGCAATTCATCTTGACCATAACAGATCAATAATCGTCCATCCGGCGGCGCGATCTCCACGAAGCGACGTTCGACACTCTCAATCTGCCCAGGCCAACTATAGACGTAGTAATTGTCCGAAACGGGACATTCGTCCAGATAACTGCCAGTCGTAATAGACGCTTTCAATCCATGCTGGCGAAGAAAATCACGCGAGATGTCTGCAAGCACCGGATCGATTTCGATACCGCACGAATCATAACCAAGAATCTCTGCAAGACCCACGACGATCCCAAGTCCGCTGCCCCACTCGCAGAGTGTACCTCGCGACAGTTGATCCAAAAGCGACCAGGCGTTTTCGTAATTGCTCGGAACGAAATCAAAGCAATTGATCTTCTTGAATCGCGCTCTGCCATCCCGAAGAAACTCAGCAGCCTTGACCGATAGCGGAGTCGGTCGAATCAAGATTTTTAGATCCACCAATCTTATTGGTGACGGTTCAGGCGGTTCTATTTCTTGATCTAGAGAATCCATGGCCGAGGCTTTCTAATACGAGCGGCGATGTGAAAACTACCAATCATAACCCGAAACGTAAGTGTCATAACCCGAAACGTAAGTGAGGGACCTGCGAAATTGTCCCTCGCTTACGCTTCGGGTTGGGAAACTCCACTCTGCCGCCCGCCTAATAACGTTCAAGCGTATCCAATATACCTGGCAGTTGGAATGGCTTGGCCACAATGAGGTCCGCCCCGCAATCTATGAGTGTTTTCCAAGTCTCCCAGCGAGGAAAGGCATCAGCAACGATCATGGTTGCTTTTGGGAATTGAATTGCCAATCTGCGGACAAGATGACTCCGAGCGCATCCGTTTTCACCTGTCTTCTGGCGTTCTCGAACAATCCAGGGTTCGGACTCAATATCCACAACAAGCATGTCTGGGTTCGCCCACAATTCGAGATTCTCAGGGGTGGTCGCGACGCATTGGATTTCATGGCGAGAAAGGGCATCGCTCCATAGCTGCCGCGTGGTGGCGGTCGCCGTAACGACCAATGCCATTTTGATGGAATTCCCGTTTGATTTGTTGCAACGCAGCCGGTGGTCCATTGACAAGCTTGCATCGATCAGCCGTTGGACACGCGGGCTCAGCTTGCGTGGATTGGTTGAAGCGTCCGGATCGGTAACAGGCTTTGAAGTCCTTCCGTTCGATTGATCGACCAACCATGGCAAAACCCGATCGTACCATTCATACCAGTAAAAACTCTGCATTGTTTCCGGCAACGGGTAGGTTCGACGATGCCCAACCCAATCGTCCCCTAGCAAACCACACCAAGGCATCGACAGGGCTTTGGTTGGGTTTGGTGCTACGGATTGATCGAGACTTTTGACCAAATCTACTGCGGGCTCAAATCGGGATTCAATCGCGGCTATGAGCACAGGCGTTGAGTTTGCCTGATTCGAATGGGATGCATGCGATTGGGAGGCGAACCAATCTCCGACATTCCGCTCAGTCAATAAAGTCACTTGACGCAAATGGCCTAGAATCCAATCCCATTGGTTATGGGTTGGCCCGAACCATCCAATTGAAATCGAGTCGCTCATTCATTGACCGTAGACTCGATAAGTTCCATTTCCGCAGTGCGGATGATTTCGATCGCCTCGTTAGAGCTTGAAGCGGAGCGAAGCATGGTCAGGAAAACTTCGTCGGTGACTAGTCTTGCTAGCCGCGCCAAAATTCGGAGATGGACGCAGTCGTCCGTGGAGCAGATCAGAAAGAACACGTCCGTCATATGTCCGGATACGTTGCCAAACGGAATGGGCTGGGTGGAGATGCCCAATGCGACCAATGGCTCCGACAGAATTGACGATTGGGGTCGTCTGGGGTGGAGCAATGCAACTCCATTTTCGAGGGCCGTTGGGTGGATCGCTTCGCGAGCGGCGACGGCTTCCGCCATTGCCGACGGATCCCAAAGTAGCCCAGTTTGGCCTGCAAGACCGCACATCTCGCGGATCACCGATCCACGTGTTCTCGCATCCAACGGGACGGCTACCGCAAGCGGAGAAAGAAAATCGGACAACATCGCCCGTTCGTCAGACGTAACGTCTATGTTTCGTTCCAACACTCGCTCAACGCGTTCCAATTCTTCTGCGTCACCAACACCGATTCGATCCTCAAGCCAATGGTGGATCTCCGACTCCGAAAAACGCCATTCATTATTAACGCGGCGGCCAGGGATTTTTCCACGGACAGCCATCTTGCTGACTTCAGCAGGTGTGATGTGCAAATAGAGTGCTAATTGGTCGATGTCGAGATCTTTACTGGCCATACTAAAATACGAATCTGCGCTGGAACGGATCGGCTAAAGTGAAAGTAAAATCGGAATTTCCTTATAAACCGCAAACGGCTGGGGCTGCGAGTGTAATAATAGTACCTTTCCGGTGGTACCCGAAAAACTTCCTCCAAGAGAACAATTTCTAATGATTTCACAAACTTTCCACAAAAACTTGGTTTCCCAGCCAGCCTCGCTTCCAAAAACGAATAGACGAACCATTCTTCTGAACGGTGGACTCTTGGTTGGGTCGCTAGCTTTCAGCGGCTTTCCCATGCTGAACGGCGCACTCGCAAGTCCAGCTATTGCAAACAATCTCAAACTTGGATTGCAGCTTTATTCCCTTCGCAAATTCTCCTTAGACGCTGCATTGAAACATGCGAAGGATCTCGGCTTTGAGCAAGTGGAATTCTATAGCGGAATGTTTCCACTCAATTCCAGCGACGAAAAAATTGCCGAAGTGGTGGGTAAGGTAAAGGAGCTTGGACTGACCATTTCGGCCCACGGAGTGAACGGTTTTGGCAAAGACTTCGAAGCCAATCGTCGCGTCTTCGAGTTCGCGAAAAAAGTCGGACTCAAGACGATTACCGCAGGCCCATCCCCCGAGTCGTTGGACAACTTGAACGACTTGGTTAAAGAGTTCGATATCCGCATCGCAATCCACAATCACGGACCTATGGATCGGTTCAACAAAGTGGCTGATCTGCTTCGCGCCATCGAAGGACGGGACGAACGGATCGGAGCTTGCGCTGACCTGGGACACTACATCCGATCTGGGGAGAAGCCTGTCGAAGTCATCCGGTCCTTAAAAGGCAGGCTCTTTGGAGTTCATTTGAAGGACTTTGCGACGATGGAGGACAAAGCCAAAGGAGTTCTGCTTGGACAAGGACACTTGCAATGCGATGCAGTCTTTGACGCAATGATTCAAGCCAAATTCCCAGCCGACGGTGCGTTGTCACTGGAATACGAAGAGAACGAAGATAACCCCATCGAGGACATCAGGCAGTGTGTTGCGACCGCCAAAAAAGCGCTAGCATCCCTCGCTTCCTAGCGCTTTGTTACAACTAAGAATTTGGGTTGGCCGTAGTGGATCTTGTAGTGGGTATTTTTTAAAATAAGCAAACAGCCGGATAATTTAAAAAAAACACAAACCAGGAAATAAAAAGTA
>JANPNA010000008.1:0-2779 GCA_031427235.1 Pirellula sp. | reverse complement strand
ATGCTCACCGGCGTCGCCGTGATTTTTGGTTTGCGAGTGCCGCTGGCCGGTGCCCTCATTACCATCGTCATCGTTGGACTGTTGGGTGTTTCGCTATCGTCATTATCGTATGCGGCCGGCATGTGGCTCAAATCCGAAGATGCTTTGGCACCGTTGCTCAATTCGCCATCAAGAGTACTTGGATGCGAGGTGCGGGGCGAGTGATTGCAATTGATTGCGTCGCCGAGCGAGTATCAATGGCCGCGACAAACTGTTCAGCTTACCCGATACATTTTGAGAAGGAACAGGTGTATGAGCGATTGATGAAAATGACGAGCGGGCGTGGACCTGATCGTTGCATTGATGCAGTGGGTTGCGAAGCGCATGCGTCCAGCTCACTTACGGCCATTATGGATAAGGCAAAGGAACAAGTTAGTCTGCAGGGTGATCGAACGTATGTGCTTGGGGAAGCGATCAAGAGTTGCCGCAAAGGTGGGACGATTTAGATGCCCGGTGCATATGCCATTTGGCTACGATTGTCTAGTTAGTGTCCGTCCGGAAATGCGTTTCTCGAACAAAACGGTTGGCGTGGACGCGAGGATAATGATGGAATTTTAGCTTCACTCGACGGTCTGTCAGCTTTAAAGTGTCTTTTTTTCGTCAAGACGATCCGGTTCAGACGTAACGCTTTCTAGTTGTGTGATGAGATCGATTCAAGTATTGCGGTGAAACCCACTAAGCTGCTTTGCGTTTGGTCTTCGCGGCTTCGCTATCTTCGGATTCCATCTGAATGAGATGCTTACCCAGTGTGTGAATGTTGCGGCCGAGGATAGCCAGACCAAGATACCTTTCAAGTCCGATTTCGCTGCGATCACGACATCGCTTTAGCCCGTTACCCTGTTGCAATGCACCAATGATTGACTCAACACCCGAATGACGCTGTCGTGATTGATGAAACTTGACCGATCCTTCCTCCATCGCTTCTGCATACTTCTTAGGGTCTTTCGGTGGCAAGCAGGGTTCATCGACAATCTTTGCAAGCGCGACCTTGTTGCTCTCGGAAAAAAATCCGCGATCGAATGACGCTGAGCTAATTTGTCCTCGGTGTTTCTTCTGAGCTTGTTTTGTCTCTTTGACAACGACGTCGCTGTCTTGTTCATCCCGAGAAAAGAGACTGTAGTGACTAATGAATCCAGCCTTGTCTTCCATTATCAAAGCAAGTCGTCCGAATTGATTCGGAGTGCCGGCCTTGCCACGTCGGTACAACTGTGTGTGCGTCTCGAAAAGGCTGAATAACTTCTCGTCATTGGGGACCGTTTCGCCCAACAGGACTCGGCGATTGGCCGTGTCGCAAACGATTTCGGTTAGTTCGATCCAATGCGAGATACGTTGCGATGCTGCTGGAGGCACGACGATAACTTTTCGTTTTCCCTTTGGTTTTTCTTGCGAAATCAATGATTTGGCTCGCTGCAGAATTCCGTTCGCCTTGCCAAGCAGTTTCTTATACACCTTTGGCAATCGTTCTTTCGTTTTCGCACTCTTGCTTGCGCTGATACGAGAAATCTCACGTACAAGATCTTTGATCGCACGAAGCATCTTCTTGAATTGCCTCCAGCCTTTTACGTTCAATCTATCTGCCAACCTCGCGCAAAGTGGCACTAGTTTTCGAATCCCATCCCAAATTAGACTGCTCTCGGTTGGATAGTGAATATTCGTCTCGACAACGAAGGAATCCACTCGAATAGAACTTGCGGCATCTTCCAGCAACTCCTGGCCGTGCGATACCACAAGATGATTGATCTGAGCGATCGTTTCAGGCGAGAGTAAACAGAGCGTATCACGGATTCTTCTCCAACCGAAGTTGGTTGAGTCCATTTCTCCAACCTGCAGGAGGCAACGAAGCGAGCGATGGTTTTCACACAAGTCCTGCAACTTGTCGTAATCGAGATTGCAACCCAGACGTATCGTCGCAAGCACAAAGATCTGCCAATACTCCAGGCCCTCACGACCAAGATCCGGGTTGGTGCTCTCATTCACATCTGCCTTGACGAGGTCGATCATCTTGCTTCGTAGAGCTGATTGTGAGAAGATGTACTGCAAGCCGGTTAGGAGCGGGATGATTTCATCGCGACACTCCAGATTCAACTGTAGCTCGCTGATCGGAACGAGTCCAAACTGTCCTTGTCGATTGAATCGCTTTCGCATCGAATTGCTCCTTGTTGTTGTGTTGTGGTTCTCCAAAACATTCAACGCGCGAACCAGTCGTATGGTTCATACTTCAGGGAGCTTTTTTCATTTTTTCGCAACGTTTTTCCTGGCGAATCAAATTCCCGGACGGACACTAGACTAGCATGGCAGTTATGCGATGGCCATTTAATGCGATCCCCGTATTTGCAATTGAAACAGATTCAAATTTGGCTGGAAACGATTTCGTATAGCGTGTCCACAATGCGTTGATCAGTTGAAAAAAGCGTCCGCCAAACTATTGCGCCCCTGACAGATGACGACAATAACCGCAGAGCTACCTTGTGAAAAACCTAGTAAAATCATCTCGCCAAGCATGAATTCCAGGTTGCAATCGATGACTTAGGAACCCAGCGGCTCGTTCGCTTTGAAGATCCGAAAGGTACACCTGCAGCGATTTCCTAGATTGCAAGGATGAATTTAGCAGGAACGCAGTAACGCTCCAAGCGTCCCTGTAGTCCTTGGCTGTCATCAACGAGTTGGTTCGCCATTTGTCCCAGCCTCTCCTAGGCCATCGATATGCTTGTGCGTGCGCCACATATACGGGAGCGTGAGT
>JANPNA010000007.1:0-37424 GCA_031427235.1 Pirellula sp. | reverse complement strand
GGGGATTCAAGGGACTCGATCGTATCCTGCTCACCAATCGCCGCGTGTCCCACGCTTGTGATCTCTGTTGTCCATTCAAATCGAGTTGCAGGAAGGCGTGTGCGCACTCATCATTTTCCACAAGTTCGCGTAGACTCGCGGTTTCAGGCATGTGTTTCTCATTGAGTATCTGAAGACAGAACAAAAGATTCTCCCCACCTCAGAGAAGGTAACCATCCCCTGAGATGAACTCAGGGGCATTCGAGAACCCTCATCCCTCATCCCTTTTTACTCTCGACTAAAATGGCTTGATTCTGGCAAGCAGCTTGGTCAACCAACCTCGGGAGTAGCCGTCGCGAACGTGTCCCAAGTCTTCCTTCTTGATATGGGACTGAATGAGATTGCGACTGAGCACCACGTTATTCGGGTCAATATCTTGACTTCGACATGTGCCAGTCAGCGAGTATCGCCAGCTATTGTCATTTTCTTCAATGACCTTGGTCGCGTCCAGAACTATAAGTCCGTTGGGTTTGATATCGACAATCTCCGCCGCGATGTTTCGAGTGAACGCTTCGCTGGTTCGAATCGTCGAATCGCCGCGATAGACTTCGGTCTGCGATGTCTGCACGCGAGGGTCTCCGTCCGATTGTGGGGCGGGCTTGATCGTATCCAGTCCTACGAGCCGAAGCCAATCTTTAATCGAAGCGTCGTAACTCGTGGTCTTTCTGGAAGTCGCATTGCCCGTTGCGAGGGATGTCGATGTTTCTTCGATTCGAATCGAAACAATATCGTGCAGTTTTAATGAGCGAGCGGGAGCAGGCGGGACATAGCTCCAGGATGTTTGCAGTCCAAGCTGCCCCGCGTTGTCCATTGCCGACGGAAAATATCCCCCTTGAGGTGGAAACATATTTGGTTGTTGGGCAAAGTTGGGTCCAGGCTGGAGAGTGAAATCGCTATTTGGCTGGACGCCTGCCCTTTGACCTGATGGTGCAGGTAAAATATCGCCCGATCCAGCAGGATTGCCTGCTTGTGCCAGGTGCAATACCGGCTTGTGAAACAGACTGCTGTTTTGGGCGGATAAATTGCCCATGGAAATAATCAGGTAACCTAACAGTAACAGGACGTACGTACCGTGTTTGACAAAGCGGAGTTGCAATCGAGCGGATCTCGCTGAACAGAACATAATCGATAGACCCTAACGTGGTTTCAACGAGCTCGTATTGCTCGCATTTTTTCGGGATGATTGCGCAGCGTTGGCTGCGCCATTGGAGATTACTTCGGCGGTTCTATCGCCTGTGACACGTGCAAGTACGCGTTTTCGATGTGGTTGAACTTCGATTTGAATCAAGTCGTCCATTGCACCTGGTTCAATCGCCCGACCAATGGTTTCAACCGTAACTCCGCCAGAAACAATGCCGATGGCAACTAAGTCGCCGACATGGATGATCACCGGCGGTCCAACTTCGTTCAGTCGAATCACTTGTTGAGTGCTCATGGCTCGTCGCAACTGTTTGCCAACGAGCAGGTCCGTTTGAGCGAAGCAGTCCTCTGGTCCATAGTTCAAGCCGCGAGGCATTGGAATCCATGTCAAATCGACATCTTTCAAGACATACCCCTTCGCAAGCGGTCGGTTTGCTGCGACCACCATCTCGGGAAGCTTCACTGTGGCAGGTATGTCGATGGATTGTTCGCCCACTGGACCTTTGATCAGAAAAATGAAATTCTGCTTTCCTTCCCAAGGGGGATGTCCGCCCGCAATTCCAAGAATTTGGCGTCGTTGCGTCAAGATTTTTGCGTGCTCAGTCGGCATATGGACTTGGATTTCCCAACGACCGGTCGACGCGGTTTTGGTTTGAAGGTAATTCTCAATGGCGGCGGTCGCGATTCGTTCCGCTTGCGAAACCGTCGTCGGCGTAATGAATGGGGTAGTGAATTGAGTTTTGTCTAGGGTGCCAGTGGATTTGTTGTCGATCAGCACTTGGTGTCCGGCAGGCTGCGCGGCAAGAGGCGCTGTGGTCGAGTTGTATTCATCCGAGTTTTTCGCGATGCGGCGATCCAAGCGTTGACCATCCACGCGACGTACCGTGCAATCCATGGCTCCTTGCCATCGAATCAGGTCCGAGGAGATACCTCGGAGCGAAAGCATTTTTTCGACGTCACGTCGTGTCCAAGTTTGGTCGTTTCCCATTCGAGGAGCAGGTGCGAGTGGAACGTCGATTATTTGTTGGACCAACGCATCCGAACCTTGAACGTTGACAATGTCTGACATCAAAAGCAAGTTGGATGGGCATTCTGCCTGGGCCCTCAACATCAGCTCGAGCTTAACCGTCTGGATTGTTTTGTTAGTGGGCTGCTGAGCGTTTAAGTTGTTTGCACAGACCAGGCAAGAGATCATTACCAAGCAAAGTTTAAATGAATAAAAGCGAACCCAATGTCGCCTTTCGCTCCGCGAAAGTTGCGCATCTTTCGCGGAGCGAAAGGCGACATTGGGTAGTCGGATGGAAAAACTAATTTGATGCCTCATACCTTCCCTTGCCAACTATCTGCGTAGGTTTGCGATTTGCTGAAGGATTTGGTCGCCTGCCTGGATCGCTTGTGAATTCAATTCGAAGCCCCGTTGTGTTGTGATCAGATCGATCATTTCTCGAACGGGTTCGACGTTGGATTTTTCCAGCGAGCCTTGCCTGAGGACTCCGAGACCATTTTGGCCTGCCGGTCCCGACTGGACTTGTCCGCTCGCATCGGTCGCTTGATATAGGTTTTCACCAATTTTGAGCAAACCGTCTGGATTGATGAATGCAGCCATCGTCAACTCGCCAACTTGCGTCAATTGTGAGGCTCCTGGTGCACGCACTTGCACTTGCCCAGTTGGGCTTATCACCACAGCGGTTGACCCTTGTGGAATGGAAATGGGTGGGTTTACTAATCGGCCCGTTTGGGCTGAGCCGATGACCAACTGCCCGTTGGCATTGATATCTAGGTTGCCAGCTCGTGTGTAAAGCGGATTGCTTGTGACGGGGTCCGTTACTTCGATGAAACCCGTTCCTTCAATTGCGATATCAAGTTCACGACCAGTCTGTTCGATGGTACCTTGCCCGTAGTCCTTTTGCGTGCTTTGCACTCGGGTACCGAGCCCTATTTCGACACCTACAGGGGTTGGGTTTTGCAAGGAGTCTTGAATTCCAGGATAGACTTTGTCTCGGTAAAGCAGATCTTCGAAATTGGCTCGGTCTCTTTTGAATGCGGTCGTATTCATGTTAGCCAGATTATTGGCGATCACATCCAGCTTGGTCTGCATGGCTTCCATGCCAGTCGCGGCTGTGTAGAGTGTCTGCACGCTCATGAATCAGTTCCTTCCGGAGTTTCGAATACAGTGTAGATGTTATTCTTTTAGCAATCGGCCGATTAAATTGCCGTACGCTTGGTCGTGATGCTGAATGAGCCTGAGATTGGATTCATAGGCTCGAGTGGCTTCGATCAGTTCCATCATGGCAGTGGTGGGATTGACTGCCGACTTCTCAAGACTGCCATTAACGACAGCTCGTTCGTTGGGAGGAACGGGTTGGGTTTGAGCGAGTGGGCGAAACAGGTTGTCACCAACGCGAGCTAGGTCACCTAGCGATTCAGGCCTGGACAGCATCAACGCAACATTTCGACCGTCTTGCTGAATGATGCCGTTGTTGTGGACTTCAAAGCGCCGTGAAGGATCGATTTGAATTGGATTCCCGTCCACGCCCATGACTTGGTCGCCATTGGTATTGGTGAGTTGGCCTGACGAATTGAAGTCAAAGCCACCCGCCCGTGTTAGAAATTGCTCCTCACCCCTCTTTACGACAAAGAAGCTATTGTCATCATGGATGGCGAAGTCGGTTTTGTTGCCTGTGTTTTCGATTGGCCCATTGTCGAAGATGGTTTGTGTAGGTTGGATTTTGGCCCCACCACCAATATCGGCCAAGGTACCGGAGTTCGGCGAAACGTCGCCGTCTTCGATCGACTTGTTGTAACGCGCTTGCACGACGGCTAAACTGGGTTTGAAGCCGGGCGTATTGATATTGGCTAAATTGTTGCTGAGGACTTCCAGACGATGGTTCTGGACGTGAGCGCCAGAGGCTGAAAGATACATTCCGTATGGCATATCCCGTCTCCTTTACAATGCGAGTACGACACATGGACTCTAGCGGTTGCGAAAATCGACCGAAACGTCAATATTGGGATGCAAGAACAGATTTCCGATGCTAGTTGCAGGTCCAATGAATAACACAGCTACCCAGCTTCCCCATCCCCACCACCCTAGTGGACTTTATAGCCGAGGCGAACGGATTGGGCTTATTTGCCTTGGCGTTGCTCTGTTTGCACTTTTGTTTCTTGCCGCGATGCTCAAACCGAATCCGTCCGGACTGGGTACGCATACGCAGCTAGGCTTGCCGGGCTGCACGATGTACACTTTTTCCGGCATTCGATGTCCTGGCTGCGGCATGACCACTTCCTGGGCACATACGATGAAAGGGGATTTTGCAAGCGGGATCCGGGCCAACGTCGGAGGCGTACTGCTGTGTTTGCTTTCCGTTGCTGCATTTCCTTGCCTTTTATGGATGGGGATTCGTGGACGAAGCTTGCCATTCCGTTGGTTTGCACAAGTTGCAATCACCGTCCTTCTCATTGCGATGTCAATCTCGATCGTGGAGTGGTTGATCCGACTAGTGCGTTGTCAATTCTAAAAAGTGGGGTAGGCATCCTGCCTGCCAATCAGAACGCCACGTAATATCCGCAAGCTGGAAGCTTACGCCACGTAATATCCGCAAGCTGGAAGCTTACGCCACGTAATATCCGCATGCTGGAAGTTTACGCTACGTAATATCCGCATGCTGGAAGTTTACGCCACGTTTGCCAACGCCAAAATTATGGCTTGAAGACGCACTAGCTTTCTATAGGGCCATTTGCTAAAAGCTGTTCGCACGGACGCAAGTTCTTCGGGCCGAATAGTGCAAAAGGAAAGGATTCCTGCATGGCTGCAAGCAATCAAGTTGGATCGCGATCACGACGACTGAAACAAAAGTACCTTACACTTACGGTTAACCTATGCATATTTGGCACCCTCAGCCTGACTTGTTTGGCAATCGCAACCAATTCGGGATGCGCTTTCATGGCAAACGCCATGTACGTTATCAAAGGCGCCGATGCTCCTGCTGAGTTCGACGATCTCAAGGAGAAGAAGGTTGCTGTGGTGGTCAGTACTGACGCTGGCCTCAACTCCGATGCGTCCGGCATTCTCATGTCCAGACACATCAACGAATTGCTCGCCAGGAACGTCAAAAAAGTGGAGATGGTCAATCCCGAAGAGGTAGATCGGATCATCAACGATCAGCCGATAGGAGAGCGATCGATTCCTGTCATCGGAAGCCGCCTTCGAGCGGACTATGTTATTTTGGTTGAAGTCAGCGATCTCAAGCTGCGTGACGGTCAGACGCTTTTCAAAGGTCGTAGCAACGCTGCCGTCACCGCCTACAAAGTTCTAGAGGGCGACCGACCTGTATTTAAGAAATCGTTTCCGGAGTTCATTTATCCGCCGCACGGTGCCCCCGTCACGGACTTCGACGAAGCCCAGTTTCAGCGTGTCTACCTGTCCGAGCTTGCATTGCGAGTTGCAAGAACATTCTATCCATTCGACCCAACGATCGATGTGGCCAAAGAAGCAGCCGTTTCCTCGTTGGGCGCGTCCCAGTAGGTCTTGGCAAACCATGAGAATCAATGCATTTCTTTTCAACTTGGTGCTGCTTCCGTTCTTTCCAATGGTAGGGATTGCATATGCTCAAGAGATTCCGGAAATGGCGGACTTTCGAATCGACAGCGACATCTACGACGATGAAAGAAAGCCTCCACTTTATAGCATTCAAACGATTTTTTGTGCCGGTCAGTACATCGAGCTGGATGATAAAAACGGGCGTGTTACGGTTGTGGATCCAGGCAAGGGTCGCGTTACGATTCTCGACTCGAAGCAAAAAGCACTTGTGCATCTGGAAATGCAAGCCCTCGAGAGCCAGTTGAACCATGTTCTTGAAAGCATGACCCCTGCTCAACAAAAGAAGTTTATTTGGAACGGCACGCCCGCTGTTGGGGCTGATCACTTCATCACCATTGGCAATGAGTGGTTTCGATACAAGTTTCGCGCCGTCACGCCATCCAACCCCAACATAGCGATCCGTTATGGCGATTTCGCGAACTGGACGGCTCGCGTCAATGCGCTCCATTACAAAGCCCCGCAGTTTATCCGAATGGAATTGAATCAGCTCCTGATTGACCAGCGGCAACTTCCGGCCGAGCTTCGTCGCTATACAATGCTTCCTCCCAGTCCGACGGAGCCCAATGGCAAAACCGAAGAGATCATTGCACGTCTGATTCTCAAGGACTCACTTTCCAACAATGATCGGACGCGGGTCGCGAACGTCTTGAAATCGATGACCGAATTCAAGCCGACGACGGAGAAAGAGTTCTTTCGATAATCCAATCCGACTTTTTGCGAGACAGTGGCTTGCGCTGGTTTATTTTATTTCTAATTGCATTCTTAAGCCAAAATAGTCTGTTGCTGTTCGGGCAAGAATCCGCCATCCGCCTTGCCTCTGCGACTTCATTATCGAGCAAGCAATTGGGCGCAAGTCGATGGCCTTTCGAACTGCGCGATGGTCAGTTTCAAATACACTCGACAGTGCCGATTGATACGCTAAGGCCAAACCTGCCGAAGCTGAATGCATTGCCGAACGACTTGAAGCGGTCCCTTTCGATCGCGATCGTTGAGCAACCAATCCACATTGTCGTGCTTGAGAACCGTGAATCCTTGGATGCATACGTAAAGCGGCTCTTACCCAACGCGCCAAGTCGGCGAGCTTTCTATATCAGACACCGTGGACCGGGATTGGTTTTGACCTATTTCAATACGTTATGGCTAACCGATGTTCGGCACGAATGCACGCACGCGCTTTTGGATGCGAGCGGAGTTAGTGTCCCACAATGGCTTGATGAAGGATTAGCAGAGTATTTTGAAACGGACAGTGAAAATCCGCTGGAACATGCGACCCATTGCCAAGCAGTTCAAACGCAAATGCGTTACGGACAAGTAGCGGACTTAATGCAACTCGAACGCAGCGATTCGAATGCCGTAATGTCCGCCCAGGACTATCGCGACGCGTGGAGCATTACTGCGTTCGCGTTAAATTCGTCACCGCAAACAAGAATTGCATTTCAGCAGTATCTGCTGGATCTACAAAAGGAACGGGCGGGTGGTTTCTTAAGCCATCGGTTGCAACCAACGATCCATTCGTGGCGAGAGGATTTTACGCGATTTTTTGGAAAGTAAATGCTTTTGGGCGAGGGGCAGATTGAAGGTTCCCAACCCGAAGCGTAAGCGAGGGACAATTTCGCAGGTCCCTCACTTACGTATGGGGTTATCACTGGAAGTTTTTCGGCTTCGCGTGACGGTTGTGACGTTTGGCGTGACCGTTGTGACGATTGGATAGTTTCTGCTGCGGCTAAGGCACCTTCAAGATTTCTTACGTTGTCCTGTTTTGCGACCTACAATGGAATGGAAAAATCTCAGCCCGATACCGCATTCCGTTCGCACAGTAAGCGTAACGAATGCGGAACGTTTGCTAACTCGGAAACTCAATGCGCCTTTCCCAACTCATCGAGCGACTTCACCAACAATTGCCGAAATCGAGCGATCGTCATGTTGCATGTATAGCCATGTTGCTGTGCGATCGTGATCCGCAGCTCAAATGCCGGGAAAGCCAAGAAGAATTCCTGAGCTTGCTCGATGAGATTCAGCTTCGATTGCAATCGATTGACGACCAGCACGCAGCCGTCGCCTATGAACTGGATCAACTTGCTTTGACTCAACCCTGCGAGTTCGAACCGAAGCACGTCTGGACCCTCATTCGGGCGATCAAAGTCCAAAGTCAGTTCGTAGATATGCTCACAGGTGTGCAGGTCGAACAAATGAGCCGTTCGTAAACGCGGTAATCGCGATTGGAACGTGAAGGAATCCTTTGTATCCGTTGCTTTAGAAGCGGGACGGGCTCCTGGGATGCGATGCACTCCCTCGGGTGGCACTCGACTTGGTATAATGCGACTCCCGAAGCGATTACGTGTGGCACGCCCAGAAAGTTAGCGATGGGCGAGGGAAAGCAAGCAAATGCATCTAGTGTTTTGTTACAACTAATAATTAGGGTTGACCGTAGTGGATCTTGTTAAAGATCCGAATCCTGCTGGATCTTTAACAAGATCCACTAACCTAAAATTATGCTGTCACAAAGCACTAGCGATTCACCCCGCCCTTTGTAAACTCAGGGCGTGCCACACGATGCAGGGCGTGCCACACGATGCAGGACCGAATTCGTTTTCATTGTCCTTTTGAGACCAATTAAGAGCTTTTTTCATGTTGGCTAGATCCATTGCATTGTGTATTGTTTTCATGATTCTGTTTTGCCAACGTGGCAACTCTAGGGAAGACAATCGACTGGCCAAGGAGTCGAGCCCCTATCTGCTTCAACATGCTCACAATCCTGTCGATTGGTATCCTTGGGGGGACGAAGCTCTCGAGAGAGCAAAGAAGGAAGACAAGATGATTTTTCTCTCCGTGGGATATGCTGCCTGCCATTGGTGTCATGTCATGGAACGAGAGTCCTTTGAGGACAAAGAGATCGCTAAATTCCTAAACGAAAATTTCGTCTGCATCAAAGTGGATCGTGAAGAACGCCCAGACATTGATCAGATCTACATGACCGCCGTTCAAATCATGTCGGGCCGTGGCGGATGGCCGATGACCGTGCTCATGACCTCCGATGCCAAGCCCATTTTTGGCGGATCCTATTTCCCCGCACGCGACGGTGATCGAGCCAATCTTCCAGGTTTTTTAACCATCGTTCGCAAGGCAACCCAGCTCTGGACAAATGAACGAACCGAGTTAAAAGTCCAAGCAAATCGCATTGCGGATGCGTTGAAGGCCGCTATGTCGACTTCCGAATCGATTCCTGCGGACGCAGAAATCGATCGCGATTCGTGCAAACGGATGCTGCAAGAAACGCAACAACGATTGGCGAGCGGATTCGATGCAAATCATGGTGGCTTCGGCTTCGCGGAATCCAACCCAAATCGTCCGAAGTTTCCAGAGCCGTCAAATCTTGTCTTCTTGCTCGAGCGATCGAAGCGATCTACGCTCGCGAAAGAAGATCGCGATATGGCTGAGACGATGTTGGTCAAGACTTTGGATTCGATGATTGCTGGCGGCATTTACGATCATTTAGGGGGTGGCTTTCATCGGTATAGTACGGATCGTTTCTGGCGTATCCCGCACTTTGAGAAAATGCTTTACGACAACGGGCAACTCGCGCAACTCTATGCTGTGGCCTTCGAGTCGACTGGCCGGCAAGAGTATCGCACCATAGCAGAAGGAACGTGCGATTTTGTCCTTCGCGAATTATCCGCTCCTGGGGGTGCATTCTACTCGTCGCTGGATGCCGATTCGGAAGGGGAGGAAGGTAAGTTCTATCGTTGGGAGAAAGAAGAGTTGGATCGCGTGGGTAAATCCATCCAGGGGTTTGGACTTTTTTCTCAAGTTTATGGTTTTGCCGCGTCACCCAATTTCGAAGGCAAGTACTTCGCCCCGCAGCCAGGTAAAACCTTGACGCAAATCGCGGACGAAAGGCATCAGGCTCTCGACACTTTCTACCTGGCCTTGGCGGATGCGAGGAAAGCACTCTTCGCGATTCGATCCCAGCGAGTCAGGCCACCGACCGACGTTAAAGTGCTCACCTCTTGGAACGGTTTGATGATCGCAGGCTTAGCGGACGCTGGCCGTATTCTGAATCGTAACGACTATCTCCAAGCGGCATCGAGGGCGGCAGAGTTCCTACTGAAGGAACTCAAGACACAGGATGGACGGTTGCTTAGGACTCATGCACTAGGGGAAAGCAAACTACAAGGCTATCTCGATGACTATGCATTCTTGGTGCACGGCTTGATACGCCTGCACTTGGCGACCAAAGAGGAGCGTTGGTTGGAGCAAGCCATCGAATTGACCCAAACTCAGATTCGTTTTTTTCGCAATGAGGAATCGGGCGGGTTTTACTATACCGCCACAGACCATCCCGAGCTGATTGTTCGCTTTCAAGATCCAATCGATGGAGTGATTCCATCTGGCAACAGTGTGACTGCGTCCAATTTACTTTATTTGACTTACACCGCCAAGCGAGCCGAGTTTGAAGAGCCGCTTCGGCGCGTCTTGCTGTCTTCTTTTTCGCTCATCGGAAAGAACCCTAGGGCGGCGTCGTTGATGTCTGCCCAGATTGGAAACTGGATTGATCCGCAAAAGTAGTGAACAAGTAGCAATAGTCCCATTGTCCCATTGTCCCATTGTCCCATTGTCGCCTTTCGCTCCGCGAAAGTGCGCCGCGTTACCGCACTTTTGCGGAGCAAAAGGCGACAATGTCATCGAGCAACGAACTCGTTTCGCACCCAACCATCACCAATTCCATTGAAATGTCCAAAGGTCCACCCGTTGGTTTCTTCCAGGACCATGAACTCGGCCCCATCCTTGAGCGGAGAATCAAAGGCTGCTTCGTAGTCTTTTCCTATCCCTTTGCGAGCTATGGTTTCACCGGTAATCACAGCTCGCTTCGCTTCGACTCGTTCGGGCGAATTGAGCCCTGCGTCGATCGTAAAAAGCAAAGCCACAATCATCGTCCCACCTGCTAGCCAAATGAGCTTGCGCTGATAAAACAATACCGAGACCAGTGCGATCAAGGGGACGAGTGAAAGAGAAACAAGGGCGATCATAACTCGGGTTGGATAAGCCAACGAATCATTCCAGAAAATAACGTATAGCCACCATGGCTTAGGCGGTTCAGCGATTTTGCCGGGGGCGGACGAAAGAGCCTGTTGTAGGTTGGCCTCCAATAGTGGGTCGTTGGGTCGGTACGGTTTTGCTTTCCGGTAGTTCAAGATCGCGAGGCCAAAGTCCCCTGCTCGATAATACGCGTTTCCCAGATTGTAGTAGACGGCACCGTTGCAAAAACCATCCGCCACAATCGATTCCAGCACTGCTGCCGATTCGCGAAATTCGTTAGGCGAGTTGGCTTTATCGAACAATTCGATGGATTGCAAGAATGCCCGTTGTCGATCCGACGCTAGCAACGTCGGCCACGCACCGCCCATCAGCATTGCGCTCGATGAAGCGAAAAACACAATTGCCATCATAGCGAAAAAACGAGGCCTCATCATCTTGTGAATCTCCGTACCAAAAACGGACTGACTCGATCCACAAGCTCTGATGCGTCATTTACTAAGTGTGTTGAATCCGTAGCATCGGAGGCGCCATACTCTGCTGACTCGATTCTCTCCAAAAGTCTCCGCAGTCTTTGTTGGTGTTCGTTTGGAACCGCAGCCGCTTGGATGGCATCGTTGACGTCCGCGGTGGTTAAACCATCGGCAATTCGATTGCCTGTATCAGCCACCAATCCGAGGATGGCGGCTCTCACTTCGCGAAGCGACTCGTTCTGTTTGCCTTGATTCAGCAACGATTTTGCTGCAGTCAGGCGGGATTGTGCGGTTCTTCGGGCGGTGACTCTGCGTTGTCGTGGCACGTCGGAGGATTGCCGACGAAAGATGACAAGAGACGCAATCGCAATTCCAGTCCCCATCCATAGTGCGGCGACCCATTTCAGTCCATTCATGAGATCCCATCGCTCATTGCGCAACTGCGAAACATAGGTCACATTATGAAAGATTCCGTCCGCACGTGTCTTGATATCTGTCACAGGTTTGCCCGCTCCGATCGAGCCGATCAAATCTCCGCCACCGATGGTCGATGCTTCCGTAACTTCCATTGCAATGGGATCGGTCCTAATGCTCGAAAAACTTTCGGAGGTCGGATCGAATGTCGAAAGGGACAACGCAGGAATCGAAACTCCCGCTCGTTTCGGCCTCAGCGCGAAAGCAAATTTCTTGGAACTGTTCTCTTGCCTTCCTACGGGGTTCTTGTCCACGATATCAAATCGATCTGCAATTTCGGGCACGGCAGTAAGATCGGGAGCAGAAATCAAATTCAACGAACCGCTCCCCTCTCCTTGCCCAAATTGTAGAGTGAGCGTCATTGGATCGCCGACCCGCAACTTTGTGGGTGTAGCAGAGACACTCACGGCGTAGTTGCCAATTCCCCCTATGAAGTTATTTGGGCGAGGTGAGGGCACTTCGAGCACCTCTATGTTGACGGCCGGCGCGATCGCGACGATTCGCGTTGCATCGTATTCGCGGCCAGAGAGACCGGTTGCAAAAGTACCCTTCACGGACGCGGGGCCAAACGTGTAGGTACCGGGTTTTTCTGCCACGAATTTGCGATCCAGTTCATACACGAAGTAATCGATGGGTATGCCCGTGATTCCATTCCGCCTTTCGCGTCCCTTGCTTAGATCGAATACCGCCAACCTCGATTGAAAAAGGGAACCGGAGTCTGCTTTTACTTCATTGATCGAAATGCCGACATTGTTCGTCGAAAGCAATGGCTGCAACCAGTCCGAAACCTCGTTCGTTTCGAGACCTTCCTGCGGCTTGAGCCAATTGATTTGCAAGCGAGGCGGGCTGCGTCGAAGCGGTTTCAGTGGCTCCTCTCGAGTGTCGGCAATGGGTTGGACCAAAATGCGAAGTTTGACGGTAAAACTTTGCGTGGGATAAACTTTGCTTAGACTTGGAATAATTTCAGCAACGACCGTATCCTGTTTGGGTATGTCCAAAACGCGCACAGACAACGAATTGCTGATAAGATTTTTGCCGTCGATTGTGGCTGTCACTTCCGGGATTGTTAAAGTGCCTGCTAGCTTGGGGGTCAAACGGTATTGATAGACATGGCTAAAGGTACTTGATTGGGAAATCCTGCCGTTAATGATCATGGTCGAAGATTGGTTTCTGGACTGATCACCGAGGAACTCGACAGTGAACTTCTCGTCTAAGATTGCAATATTCGGAGTATTCGGATTCTGAGCGTTTTGAATATCGACTTGATAGGTTAGCGTTTCACCCATGAAAATTTCTTCCTCGCTGACTGAACACACGATCTCAGGTGGAGCGGACTGGAGCGATTGCGCCTCAATGAGAGACAACAGGCTTGCTAAAGCGAGCATCAAGCTCCAGCCGCGCCCTGTGGATAGCCCTTGTTTTGGTTTTGCTCCTATCACCGTGTGTCGTCCAAAACGGTTTGTTTCTGTGGTCATTACCAATCCTTGTCCACTGGAACGCGTCCAAGTACACGAGCCCTCAGCTCTCGGTCTCGTTCGCGTTTTTCTTGTTCACGCTCACGCACTCGTCGAAGCGCTTCTTCGATACGGTCTTGGGAGATTTTTGGTTCTTGTCGCTTCTCGGACGGTTTGGCCTTGTCTTTTTTGTCCTCGTCTTTTTTCTCGTCTTGTTGCTTGTCTGGCTTTTTTTCGTCGTTTTTGTTTTTCTCTTCCTTGGGATCCTTACCTTCCTCGTCTTTTTTATCTTTTTCCTGATCTTTGTCTTTCTTTTGCTCGTTGTCTTGCGGTTGGTCTTTGTCTTGATCCTTATTTTGATCTTGCTGATCTTGATCTGGGTTCTTGGGCTGCGCATCCTGAATCTCTTGAAGGATACGGCGAGATTCCACAGCATGAGTGGCCGAGAGTTGACGCTCTCGCTTACTGAGTTGCTTCACAGCGGCCTCCATTTCCTCAACCGCTTTTGGAGCGAGCTCGATGGCTTTTAGATAACCAGCTTTGATCGCTTCAGGATCGACTTTAGGCTTTGCATCCGCATTTTCGCTTTCGGTAGGCGAAGTGGTATTCGCGGTCTGCTCTGCAGTTGGTTGGCTTTCCACCTGTGATAATTCGGATTCTGCCTTGGGTCGCAATAGTCGGGCCTTGCGCAATACCCGCTCCTGCTTCTTAAGCAATTGAGACCAATCTTGATCGTCCACCTCGAGTTTCTGTTGTGGTTGCGGTTGCGGTTGCAGATTGTCCGATTCTTCCGAATTCTCGGAGGACTCGTCCAAGTCTTTTTTTTCTTCGTTAGGTGTAGGTGGGCTAAGCTGCTTGGCGATTTGAGTCTGTTGAGTCAGCTCATTGGCGAGCAAGGGGTGAAACGGCACGACCGCATCCCAAATTTGATCGAGTTGGTCAACAGCCCGTTGTTGATTGTCTGCGGCAGCAGTGGCCTCTCGTTTCATGAGATCTTTTCCAACGTTAGCCATTTTAGTCCCCGCTTCATCCGCCCAAGTACTAAGCAAGGCGATTCCTCGCTCTATGTCTTCCTTGTCCTGAGCCGAAATCGAATGGGTCGCCGAGTTTTTCGAATCTTCTTCCTTCGGCCGCAATTCCGAATCGATCTTGTCTTTTAAATACGGGATCTCGTCACGCAATTCCTCTTGAACGCGTTTCAATTCCGCAAACGAATTGGGTGACGTGTTTGGTCCCAATTCTTCGGCAGCGTCTTTTAGTGATAGCTGAGCTTGGACCAGATATTCTAAAAATTGAATCAAGTTGGTTTCATCGCGGCGCTTTTGTAGATCCGCTTCTCGCCATCGATCGGAGTAATATTTAGTCCACTGCCGCAACAGTTCCAAATTGTGTCGAGCCTGGGAATGCTGTGGCTGCAACTCCAAGCAATGTCGATAGGAATCAATCGATCGGCCAATCGCACCGAGAATTTCTTTTCGCTTGTCAACGGGGATCGATTCTGGTTTTTCACCTGCCAGTTTGCGAGCTTGTTCCGATGCGATCACCCCGATATTGAAATGGGCGCTAGTGGCGATGCCTTTGTCTTGACTTAGGCCTGTTTTCAAGTAGCGTTCCCTCGCAAGTTCGAGGTCGCCTTTGCGATGGAGCGCGCAGGCTTCGTCGAAGGCTGCGATGGCAGCTTTGGCGGATTTCGCTTTCTCAAGCGACTCGCTGGCAGCCGCGAATGACTTGCTGGCCTCGTCGTACTGCTCTGCCGAGTAGAGCCGCATTCCTTCGCGAATTTTGGTGGTCGAGTCGTCCGCGAATGCAGCCTTCGAAAACACGAACATTACCAATACGAAAGCCAAAAACTTCTTCATCAAACCTATGTCATTACTCGTTTGGAAAACAATGGGAGGGCGAGGCTCCTGCCGAGCATAGTGACGCAATGGTTCGGCAGGAGCCTCACCCTCCCAATCGATGCCACGGTTGGGTAGAATGCATGTGCGGACGGAGGGATGGCTCATTTTTTATCGCCTTGGGTCGAATTGAGGTGTTGCTTCATTGGATACGGACTCAGACACCAATCCATTATCAACGCTAACAAAGCGATCGCGAGAAAGACCTGATAGCGTTCGCCTCTTCGCACCCGTTGTTGGCCTTCGGCTTCCTTTCCTCGTCTACCTTGAAGATGGTCTGCGTACAACTGACCAAGGTCATAGGCTCGTGTCCCGGCAGGAATGTAAACACCCGACGTCTTGATCGCAATTTCTTGCAATAGCTTGTTGTCCAGTTTGCTCCAAACCTGTTGACCGTCGTGTTCGGTAAACGCGCTGGGATTGCCTTTTTGTGGCACGCGTGAACCTCTTTCCGAGTTACCCAAGCCAACCGTAAAAACCGTCACTTGACGTTCCGCCGCGACCGTCGCGGCCTCAAGCGGATAAGAGTCTTGATCGTCTCCATCGGTGATGAGCAGGATCGCCTGATCGCGATCCGCGCTCGCAGTAAAGACTTCTAGAGCCTTGCGGATTGCGTCTCCAATGGCCGTCCCACCGCGCGGTGCACTATTCGGGTCCAACTCATCCAATGCCCGCCGAAAAGAATCATAATCGACTGTCAACGGGCATTTCACCACAGCTTGGCCAGCGAACGCGATCAAACCGATCCGTTCCCCTTCAAGCCTATTTACCAGAGCCGAAACGTCTGCTTTTGCCCGCCCCAACCGTGTTGGCAAAACATCGTCGGCCAACATCGATCGGGAGACATCGATCATCACGTACAAATCGCTGCCGCGTGGAATGACGACTTCGTATTGCTCGCCAAATTGTGGTCCAGCTAACGCGACCAACCCCATGACAATTGCAATCTCAATCAAGATCAACTTGAACCAAAACCTCGCTATAGATAGTGGCGGCATCATCCGCAGCATCATCGGTTGCATCATGAATACCGATCGAGCAGCCGCGCGTTTCCCTTTCGAGTAGATCGCCAGCGCAAACCAACCGAGACACAAAGGCAAGATCAAAACCAAAGCTTGCGGAAACTGCCAATCCATCATTTGAGTCTCAACCGCCATCGTCGCTTTTTAAGGCTACGGTAGCGAGCGAAACCTCGTCTCCTTCATTACGTAAACACCAAAAACGATAGCAAAGCCGGTGCCTGAAAACCATCGAAACAACTCAGTGTACTGCGAAAACTTCGACTCCTCGAATTCGCTCCGCTCCAACTGATCGATTTGAGCGTAGACCTTGGCTAAACCGTCGGCATCCGAAGCGTGGAAGTAGCTTGCGCCTGTCGATTCACCCATTTCTTTGAGCAAGGCTTCGTCGACGCGAAACTGAGCACCCACTAAAACGCGACGTCCAAATTCGTCCTCTTGGGGGAATGGCACCGTGCCGTTTTTGCCAATGCCGATCGTGTAGAGTTTAATGCCCAATTCCTTGGCGATTGCAGCTGCGTCGCGAGGCTCAATCACTCCTGCGTTGTTGTCTCCATCTGTCAGCAATACGAGCACCTTGCTCTTGGACTTCGTGTCCTTAAGACGATCAATGCCCAAGGCCACACCGTCGCCGATAGCGGTTGCCAACTCCTCCTGCAACGTATCTTGGTTGATCACCTTGCCTCGACGATCGCGAATCGCTTTTGGAACCTCAAGGCTCTTTACGATTTCGATCAACGCACCGTGATCGAGCGTCAATGGACACTTGCTATCCGCGAAGCCGCAGAAAGCGACTAAGCCAACAAGATCATTTTTTCGTCCAGCTAAGCCATTGCGTCGGGAACCAGCAATGAACTCACTGACCACATGCTTCACGGCCTCGAGTCGATTGACCGCTTTATCGTTCAGTTGGAAATCGAGGGCTTCCATCGATCCGGAGATATCCAAGACCAATTCAATGGCAATGCCTTCCCCGCGAATACGCGACTCCGATTTACCCGATTGGGGTCTGGCCAGCCCAACGAGGATCAAGCACAAGCCAGTTGCAAAAACCAATGGCATCCATCGATTGATTCGTTGCATCCAAGTGATCGGCAGAGCCTTCACCTCCGCGATGCTGGAATAGAGCACCGCCGGTCGATTTGCTCCTCGCGAAAAGTACCAAAGCATTGCGAGGATCACAGGCAGCAAGCCAAACCAATACCAGGAAAAGAAACGAAAGGAATCCATCGATTACACCCCCTTCCTGGATCGGTATGTCTCTTTGTGGACGCTGTCGGTAACTGAAACGGCAGTAACGGGGTCGGACTCAAGCGGCTTCATATCGATGAACTCTTTCGCCCGCACAATGGACGTTTCGACCTCCGACGAGTCCGGTTGTTGGCCAGCATACTTGACTAAATCTGCGGCTTCGAGGAAATCCTTAAGTCGCTGCGATTGATCCGTGGCAAAGACTTGTTGTGTTCCTATTTCATGCAAGAACTCTTCTGTTGTTTGTTCCGGTGCACGCAGTCCCGTTACGCCTTCGATATAGATCCGAACAATACCGGTCAGTCGCAGGTAGAAATCCTTAAACATCCCACGTGATGGTAGGTCCTCAGCCAGCAGCGAATCCAGTTGCATGTGGGCGATTTCCTCGGCTGTCGGTTGATATGCCACCACTTTATTGACTCGACTATGCCGATTCAAAAAAAACACCCCAACAGCAACCGCGAGAAGCAATCCCGCTGCCAACCACCACCATCGAATGGGATCGTCAATCGTTTTCGGTGGCGCCATGGGTTCCAGGTTTGCAAGACTTGGCACTTGGTCGCCGAGCTCGGAGGTGATTTTCACCTCGATAGGATCCGACTCAATCCAGGTTGACTGTCCTTTTTGTTCCGAGTTCTCTCGGTTATCGATAAATTCGATCGCGACCGATCGAATCAAATGAACGCCGGTATGGACGGGTTCAAGCTGATAGTGAAAGACCCGTCGATTCGGCTTGTCTGGTTCCAAACTTTTTTTGGGTGATCGTTCCACGTAGTCTCGAACAAGGAAATCGCCAACGGCACCACCAAAGTCCGGCGATTGGATAACCACCTCGGCTTCTGCTCCGACTTCGATCTCCAATTCAACCAGATCGGACAAACGTGGTTCTTTGGGCCACAGACGCACCTGCATCGTTACCGGCCCCTTCTCCTTCGTGAGCTGAATCGATTCGGATGGAGGTCGATTGACAGTTGTATTCCTATCTCGGCCTGTCGAGCAGCCAACGAGCATGATCAAGAGAAGAATGGCGAAAACAGGTCGGCTAGGGAGCAATCGTGTGGGTGTCATCGTTGCCGCTCCCGCATTCGAAAGAATCGTTGCAGACTGGTCGCGTAAGACTGATCGGTTCGGATTTCTAAGCGATCGACATTGGCTTTACGAAGCAGATCTTTCAGTTTGGATTGTCGCTCGTGGACTGCCTTCGCAAACAGTGCACGCACGCGTGGATTCCGAGTATCCACCTCGATCCATTCATCTGTTTCGGCATCTCTCAAAGTGATGAAACCGACGTTGGGCAACTCCCGTTCGCGCGGGTCCTCCAATGTAACCGCGATGCAATCGTGTCTTTGATTGGCAACTGCGAGAGCTCTCGAGCAATCCGGCCCAATGAAATCGCTGAGAACAAAAACGACCGATCGACGCCGTTGAACCCGACCAATGTATTCGAGTGCCTTGCCGATGTCTGTTTGCGATTTAACCGGTTCGGTGGCGAGCATCTCACGAATCAATCGCAGAACGCTACCACGACCCTTGCGAGGTGGGATGTATTTTACTACGTCCTCTGCAAAAAACAGCAGCCCAACTTTGTCGTTGTTCTTCAATGAGGTGAACATGAGGACGGCGGCAACCTCCACCGCCGTCTCAATCTTGCTGATGCGTTGCGAACCGAAAGCGCCCGAGGCCGAAATGTCAACTGCCAGCAGGATCGTCAACTCTCGCTCTTCGCAAAACGTTTTCACGAATGGGGCGTCTGAGCGAGCAGTAACGTTCCAATCAATGCTGCGAATTTCGTCACCTGGAACGTATTCACGTACCGTGTCAAACTCCATACCGCGCCCTTTGAATGCGCTAAGGTACTCGCCCGCAAGCAAATCATTGACCTGCCGACGGGCTACGATTTGAATGCGGCGAACTTCTTTGAGTACTTCTTCAAGCTCACGTGCAGCCATATTGGTCTATGGAACCGGTACCGATTCGAGGACTTTGCGAACAATGTCATCCGAGGTCTTTTCTTCTGCTTCCGCTTCGTACGTCAAGATGATGCGATGCCGGAGCACTTCGTAGGCAATATCTTTCACATCCTGAGGCGTCACATAACCTCGACCCGATAGAAACGCATTCGCTCGGGCGGCAAGGCACAGATTGATAGAAGCGCGCGGCGAGGCGCCGCATTCGATCAGCGGCTTAAGCTCCTTGAGCCGAAACTCCTCTGGGTGCCGAGTCGCGGCTACCACATCCAGTACGTAGTCTTTGATTTTGTCATCCATGTAGATCATTGCAACGGTTTTTTTCATTTCGAAAAGTTGCGATTTGTCGAGTACAGGTTGCACCTCGCGTCGAAAGTCTTCGAGGACCGTGTCGACAACTTTTCGCTCTTCCGCTTTGGTCGGGTAGCCCACTACGACTTTTAGCATGAACCGATCGACTTGGGCTTCTGGCAGTGGATAAGTGCCTTCTTGTTCAATCGGATTCTGCGTCGCCATGACGAGAAATGGTTCATCGAGCGGATACGTTGTGTCGCCGATAGTAACTTGGTGTTCCTGCATGGCTTCGAGCAGGGCGGATTGGACTTTCGAGGGTGCTCGATTGATTTCGTCGGCCAGAACCAGATTGGCAAAAATCGGACCTTTTCGAGTTCCGAACGAGCCTTCGCGCGGGTTGTAGATCATCGTTCCGATCAAGTCAGCCGGTAGGAGATCGGGCGTAAACTGGATTCGCTGAAACTGACAATGAATCGCATTGGCTAAGCCTTTGATGGCGGTGGTTTTTGCTAACCCTGGCAACCCTTCGAGCAGGACATGACCACCCGTGAGCAATGCAATCAGCAAACGGGATAGCATGACATCTTGGCCAACAAGCACCTTTCGAACTTCAGCTCGAATCCTCTCAAGCTGATCCGTGTGCTTGAGCACTTGCTCCTTGATTCGTTGAATATCAACACTCATTGATGGTCCGGCACCTTAAACACGTGGAAAAAAGTCTTTGCAGGCGAGTGGCGGATTGAATATCCCAACCCGACGCGTAAGCTAGGGACTATTTCGCCGGTCCCCCACTTACGTATCGGGTTACGATTGGTAGTCTTCACAACGCCGCTCGCGACACGTCGGAAAACGCAAAATTCCACCTTGATTTTCCCACGTCCCGCCGTTTATGCAATACCCGTCTTGCAGTCGCCAGTCGCTCAGTCAGGGAGTTTCTTGATTTGGATCTTTCGTAAATACGTTGTGCTTTCAGGGTCATGAGCTTGTATCGCGATCGGACCGTGGGAAAGGATTCTTTCTTCTCGTCCTTTCTTGCGGACGGGCTTGTCTTCTTCCGTGTAATCGACAACAGGCTTGCCGTTTATGTTGACCACGATTTGCTTTCCCTTGACAATCAGATGGAATTCAAACCACTCGTTGTCATCTACAGGAGATTTATCCAGATCCTTCACATCTACCAAGCTACCGGTCTTGCGTGGGTCTTTTACAAAGGAAGTATTGATTTGGGCTTCATAGCCTTTTTTTAGGCCGCCCGGTCCGCGGTTTTCGGTATGAAAAAACACGCCCGAGTTGGCACCAGGAAGCGTCTTGACTTCGGCTTTGAATTCAAAATTCTTTAAGTCGGCAAAGCCATCCTTTTCGCAAAAAAGGTGCGCCATACCTCCCTTCAACTTAAGTTCGCCATTCTCGACTGTGAACGACTCGGGCTTTTCATTGGCTTTCCAGCCGGACGTCGTTTTGCCATCGAAAACCGACACCCAGTCGTCAGCTTGAATCGACGACGAAATTAGAAACAAGAAAGAAGTTAAAACCAGGGATTTGAAAGCAAGGTTCATTTTTCGCGCCGTTATCAGGTAGTGAGTATGCGAATTCGCATCCACAAATGGTAGCAGATTAATGAGGAACTGACAGCGACTCGCGACCCGTTACAGGCGGAGAGGATTGGAAAGTTTCCTATAACTCTACCACTCGATGCACGTTAATATCCTCCTTTGGACGCTCCCCTCGGACGTAGGATTTAGCCATCGCAAAGAGATACTTCCAACCCTGAATGCCGCCTGTCGCCCAGAATTCCCCTTCGCTCGTGTCAACTTTGATCAAAACTAATTTTGGATCTGTTGGACCCTCTGGAAACCAGACTCGCCAAGTCTCATTCCACAGATCCTTGATTTTCACCCCATCTTTAACGACCGACGCCTTGCCACGTACTGTTGCGTTCCCTGAGGCGTTGGTCATGGTGATGCAGACATCCGGGTTGTTATGGATTTCGTCCACCTTCCCGGATGCGACATCAGTTGAAAACCAAAAATCCCCATGTGAATCAATTTCAGCGATGATCATAGGTCGTGCAATCAATCCGCGGTCGCTGTTGGTAACCAACATGGCTTGGTCGAAATTCTTACAAAAATCAATAAACTCAGAAACGTTGTGGTCGCTCATCGCTCAGCTCGAAATAAAAAGGGTGAAACACAATGGCATGTTTTCATACAAGCATTTTATGTGCCGATGGTTGGACGGGATTTCGATGCACTGGCCATGTACGCGCTACCTCGCGACCAAGCGTTAGGGCCTAATTCTAGCCTCTTGCCTACTATTGCCTATTTTTTGGCACGGTCTGTGCTTTTCATCCATTACGCTCGAGGTGTTATGGCAAACGTTAAATGGATGAATTGAAAGGACAACGCAATGAGCGGCTTTATGGATTGTTTTGGATCATCGGACATAGGACGCACTAGAGCCACCAATGAAGATCACTTTCTGATTTCCGACGTTTGTAAATCAATGAGAGTCCACCAAACAAGCCTTGGACTCGACCATCAAACCCGACTATTTGGAAATACACAAGGAAAACTGCTAATGGTCGCGGATGGCATGGGAGGCCACGACGCTGGCGAGCGGGCAAGTCAACTCGTATTGGATACGATCGTGGACTATGTTTTGAATAGATTGAGCTGGATTTTACAGAACGATTCTGCAGGCGAAGAAGATTTCGTGGAGCAACTCAAAAAGTCATTGATCGCTTGTCAACATCGCATTGACAAAGAATCCGCCAGCGGTCAACAACATCGAAAGATGGGCTCTACGCTAACGTTGGCTTACATCATCTGGCCTAGAGCATTTGTGGTTCATGTTGGTGACAGTCGATGCTATCTCTATCGCCAACGCAAACTCGAACAATTGACTCGAGATCATACGCTGGCTCAACTCGTCAAAGATAGCGTCAGGGCTGAAGACCCAAAGGCTCAAAGCGAAAGAAATAACGGCAACGGCGACTCAATGAGTCACGTGCTCTGGAATGTCATCGGCGGTGGCTCAGATAAGCCGCACCCGGACGCGTTAGCGATTGATTTGGAAATTGGCGACACGCTGTTACTTTGTACCGACGGACTTTCGAACTCAGTGGCTTCCTCCAAAATCCAAGAAGCCCTAGGCCGAAATTCATCCGCGGAGGCAGCTTGTGCCGAGTTGATTTCAGAATCAAATCAAGCAGGAGGGGCCGATAACATCACTCTAGTCGTAAGTCGGTTTTTGAATGAAATGCCGCGTGAGACACTGATGCAGGAACTGGAAGAACCACTTGCCGCTACATCGGACACGGGGGAATACGCAGCTGTCGAGTCAGCGATGACCGAATCCGCTTAGCCTCGTGCGGAAAATAAGTGGCATAGGCTTCCGGCCTGTGGACTACATTACACAGGCTGGAAGCCTATGCCACATTCAAAAACGGACAGTACTTTTCCGCACGATTCTTAAGAGTTCATTGCGGGCAATAGTAGAACACAGTGTGGGCACGTTGTGAACGAGGACGTCCGTCGGCGGAGCGACGGACCTACGAGTATTCCGCTTGAGCTATCGTTTGCCTTTTTCCAAAACTGGGCCTGTCATGGGAGGTGTCTCAAAAAACTTGCCGTCATCGACCAGTCGTGGATCTCCGGTGCGACTTAGCTCCGCCATCAGACGCTTTTCCAGATCGGCTTTGACCGATGCGTAAGCTGGATCGGCCGCTACATTTTTGGTCTCATGCGGGTCTTTCTTCAAATCGTATAATTCGTGCATTGGACGTTTTCCATAAACCCATTCGTAATGAGCTTTCCATCTAGGGGAATTCCGCTCGCCAACCAGCCATCCTTTGGTCGGTCCAGCGTCGTCGTCTGGATGCGTCGTGCGTGTCGTTTTTGTGATCTCCTCAACTGTCGCCACATCGTCGCCTTCTAATCGATAGGGATCGCCCAAGGGCCAACGGTCCGGTCGAAAGTTGATAATCAATAGATGGTCCGCCGTGTGAATGGCGCGTTGAGGATAGGGACTGAAGTCAGCGCGGGCGTTCTCAACGTGCCGTTCACGTCCAGTTACCACCCAAGTTCGAGATTCGTCGACAAGCCCTGATTGGTTCGACTTCAGCACCGGCCACAAACTTCGTCCGGTCATCACGTCGGGCCTAGCCAGACCAGCGGCTTCTAGAAATGTCGGCGCAAGATCGGGTAGATTTACAAAGTCATCGACGACACGGCCACCCACGACGCCGGGTCCGCTGATCGCCAATGAGACGCCTGTTCCAAAACCGTAAAGGTTGCATTTGCCGTGCGGGAACCCAGGTGCGCCATGATCACCACTGATTGCAATCAAGGTGTTTTCTCGCTCTCCCGTTTTGTCGAGTTCAGCCAGGATTACTCCGATGCCAGCATCCCACGCCGCGATCTCGCCGAAGTAATCGGCCAGATCCTCGCGAACTTCGGGCACGTCTGGCAAATAGGGAGGCATCTTTCCCTGTAGTGAATCCGGGGCGATGTTCCAGAGTTTTTTACCGCTTCCTTGGACCCAAGGTCGATGGACATTGGTCGGTCCGAACCAATAACAAAAGGGTTTCCCTGATTCGCGAGCAGCCAAGAAATCCTTAAAGTTACCGCGTATCTCGCCGTACAGCTCTTCTTTGGAAATATCGGGCGTCTTGCCGGTGGCCATCAGCTTGGTGACGTTCTCGGAGAACTGATTGAATCGGCCACCGGCTTTTTGAAAGGAATACTTCTGGCCGCCATAGGGTGCATCCGGGGGGCTGCCGGGACTCCAGACTTTATAGGTTTTGCCGATATGGTATCCAGCCTCGCGCAACAGGAGTGGATACGTTGGTATGGTTTCATCCCATACTGCGCCTTGCAGGATAGCACCGCGGCCAGTCCGCCAGAAGTATTGACCGGACAAGAGGGAACTTCGACACGGAGTGCACGACGGAGCGTTCACATGCGCGTGGCGAAACAGCACGCCTTGTTTTGCGACCTTATCAAAGTTAGGCGTGCGAACCACATCGTTGATGCCCCCTTTTCCGTTGACTTCGGAGTAGATACTGGCATACCGGCCCCAGTCATCAGCGAATAGAAACAGGATATTGGGTGGTTTCGTCGAAGCCCCCAAGTTTTTGTCTTCGGCCCGTAACGCAGCGTTTGGGCTGACTATCGAAACCAGCAATAAGGTAAGGAAAACGCGGAGTTTCATAAGTGGTACTCGAAAGGGTATTTTCGGGGAGCGTTCAGCAACTGTATTTCGCAGGAATGGTAATACTCAGGCGGCCACAGGAATAATTTTTTTCTGCGGTTCAACGTTGATATTGTACCGTTCTAAGTCGAGCCGAAAAAATGAAAACTACCCGTACGAACACAGCCGACCGACAATTCTTGACCGGCAGTTACGGTAGACTAGGAGCTGCATTGTCCAGATACGATTTTTGGGATTATCAAGTGGCGTAAGCTTCCAGCTTGCGATTTCCCAAGTTATCTCCCGCGTTATCCGCATGTTTTTCCTTACGATCGAACCAACCGTTACGATCGATACCACGAATTGTCGGTGGGAATAAAACTTTCCCGCAGTGTCCACCATTGCGCCCTAGGTTCTATAAGGGGTCTCGTCCCAGGTTTTTCTTCAACCCGATTTCTTTTCTATTATGTCCGCACCTAAAAAAGCAAAAGCAGAAGCACCGGCCAAGAACGCAAAGGATGCGCACGCACCTGCTGAGGCTGCACCCACCGGTGGTGGTCTGAAAAGCAAGCTAATGATTGGCGTTTTCGTAAGCGGGGTTATCGTCGCTGAAACTGTCGTTTTCTTCTTGATGGTCCCATCGGGCGAAGAAGTCGCAGCACTCGCGGAGTCTCGCCTTATCGCAGTTGCCCAGGAAATCGACGCCAAGAAATCACAGGATCACGCACATGACGAAGCGGAATCAATCGTTGAGTTTGACCTCGGTACCTATAGTGTCTCCTTTGTTCCGCCGGGTGCAGACCACAATTATCGAGTTGAGTTTAAACTATTCGGGACGTTGCGAAGTGCGGATGAGGAGCATTTGCAGGCATTGTTTCTCGAACGAGAAAAGCGTTTCAGACATCGAATGCTGCTGGAAATAAGAAATGCATCGTTGCAGGAACTGCAAGAAAACCAATTGGGCTTGATTCAGCGACGCGTATTAGCGACAAGTACTGAATTACTTGGCGAAGCGGTCCTCCTCAGCGTAGGCTTCTCCGATTACCAAGTCTTGGAAGACTAATTTGACTTTACTACACGGACGTACCCAATGTCGGAATCCAGTACAGCCTCGAACGCTGCCGTTTCGGACACGAATTCCGAACGAAGTCAAACGGACACAGAGTCGCTTTTAAATCAAGCGGAATCGGCTCTTCGGGAGGTGGAAGAAACCCTTCGCGCACCCAGGATGCAGCCCTATCGACTGGAAGAACTGATTGGTACCGGCGGTCCACCTGAAAAAGTCTCGATGGATTTGCTTCGGGACGTCACTCTCGATCTTAAGATCGAACTCGGTCGAACTCGCATGCATCTCGATGAAATCTTGCAGCTTCGCAAGGGTTCCGTCGTAACGTTGGACAAGTTGGCCGGCGATCCTGTGGATGTCTACGTCAACGGACGTCTTGTAGCACGCGGCGAAGTTCTGGTTCTAAACGACAACTTCTGCGTCCGCGTCGCGGAACTTGTTGGCAGTGATTCGATTCAATAGGCCAGCTTCATGCATCAGACACCCTGCAGTGCCAATAGTCACTTTCGTTTCAGTCCATCGCTCCTGATTCTATGCTACATATGCGTGATTGGTTTGGCTCAAGCACAGACGCGATCGGAATGGCCACAGTCTCAACCCGTTCAGGCCGACCCTACCCTAGTTCGTCCGTCCGGCTTTAGTATTCAACAACAGGTACCGCAAAATCCGAACACACCGCAAGGGGTGGTCCAGGCCAACGGACAGCGAGTTTTCAATACACAGCCAACTTCCACAACACCTTTTTCAAACCAAGGCTTGGCCAACAACGACACCAAGTCGGCGGTGCAACCTGCAAGCTGGAGTTCGGAGTCGCCCGCCACAACGAACGTTACGCCCAACAAAGCAAAATCGAGAGCGCCTCTTGAGTTAAGAACGTCCGCCAAGGACAGCGTTGGCAACGTCGACAAGCCGAAGAGCTCGTGGAGCGCAGCGTTGTCGATGTTCTTTTCACTTGCGGTTGTTTTGAGTTTCTTTCTTTTGGTTGCATGGTTGGTGAAAAAGTCTCAGCCCAATGCGTTCCTCAAGTTACCAGGCGATGTCGTTCAAGTCATGGGGCGAACGCCCATGGCCCCGCGTCAACAGATGTACGTCGTGCGATTTGGCAGCAAGTTACTTCTGATCAGCCACCAGCCCGGTCAAACTCAGACTCTCGGAGAAATCACCGATTCCGATGAAGTTCTGCGGCTTGCAGGCCTTTGCGAAGCGAACCTACCGGGCAGCATTTCCAATTCGTTTCGTGATGTGTTGAAACAAGTGACCTCTGGAAAATCTGACCCTGAGGCCAAGTCGACTCTTCGTTTGAGCCGAGGTCGGTGAGTTTATTGTCGCCTTTCGCTCCGCGAAAGTGGGTGTTCGAAGCGCACTTTCGCGGAGCGAAAGGCGACATTAGTTTCGATAGCGATCTGGTGAAAGGCGATCAATATTGAACTTCGTAGGCTTTCCATGCAAGACTTGACTTACGAGTTCGCCGGTGATGGGGCCTAAGCTGATCCCCATCATGGCATGACCCGTTGCAATCGTAAGATTCTTCCATGCGTTGGTTCGACCAATGTAGGGCAATCCGTCAGGTGAAACGGGTCGTAGTCCGCACCATGGCTGGATGCCTTCAAAATGCTGGACGCGGAACCGAGGCATGTATTTTGGGATGCTTTTTAGGATGCCATGAACACGACGAGGATCGATGGATTGGTTGAGTTCGCCTATCTGCATCGTCCCACCAAATCGCAAGCCGTTGCCTATAGGAGTTACCGCCACCCTCGCTTCACAGAGAATCGAACATACGATTGGGAGTTCGATCGGGTGAGGAAGAGTCATCGAATAACCTTTGCCAGGCTGCAAAGGCAATTGCAGTTTCAATGACTTCACCAATCCCTCGGACCAAACTCCACCGCACAAAACAAACTCGCTGGCTTCGATTTCACCTTGTTTGGTTTCGAGGGCAACGATCGATTGTCCATTTGTCTTCCAACCTGTTACCAAGCAGTCGAGCAGAATCGTGCCACCGAGTTCAATGATTTTTGACTTCAACGAATTTAGCAACTGAGCAGGGTCGAGGTGGCAGTCTTTTGGATAATAAACACTTCCCAAAATATCCAGGGTTGCGTTTGGGTCGAGCTCACTTGTTTCTGCTGCGGTCAACGTTTGGGCAGGCACTCCCAGTTCACGGGCGCGATGGGCAGTGCTTGACTCTTCGTTCATCGCATGTTCCGACTTGCAGAGCATGAGCAACCCCTTTTTCGTGAGCGAGCAGTCGATGCCAGAATCACTCCATTGGGTGTATAGATCTCGCGAAGCAAAGCTCAGGTCGCGCAAGAGCGGTGCCGCTTGTCCAACCTGAGTCTCGGTAGCGGCTAGAAAGAATCGCAACCCCCATTTCATCAAATCCCAACTCAATCGCGGTTGGACGTGGAATGGAGATTCAGGGTCCATCATCCATTTGATCGCGTTGCCAAAAACGCCCGGGGCTGCAAGAGGAATGAAATGACTTGGCACAATCATGCCTGCGTTGCCGAGTGAGCAATTGTCTCCGGTGCTGGAAATTCGATCGACAACGGTCACGCTTGCCCCTTCCCGCAACGCGGCGTAGGCTGTGGAAAGGCCGATAATGCCGCCACCAACGACAACTATTTTTTTGCGAGATTCTGCAGGCATGCGAGCTGTTTCAAACGCGAGTTTCGAATGGAAAACGGGGCATTCTAAACGAAGGTCGCATTCTCTAAAACCGAGCATTCCAGCTATTTGCTATTTGGACACAGCCGACAAAAGTCAAAGTAGTAGGCACATTCCATGTGCCGTCCACCTAGAATTGCAGTAAATGCTGACGAGCGGACGGCACGGCGGAGCGTGCCTGCTACTTTATTTGGCCGCCTTTTCTGTTGCACGCTCAACCCGCCCAAAAAGATGGCCACCCACATCGTCATGTTTCCAGGTGCCCGCATACTTTTTGTCGTGAAAAACGACCCTGGCGGAAAACGTGCCTAAACCCGGCAGAGTCACAGAATCCATCACCATCACCGGTGTTTTGCCAACCCATTCGATGTTGATTTCTACCGGCAGCTCAATGTCCCGGTCGCCGTATTTGATCCGAGTGACGATTTCCCATAGGCTTTCGTATCCATCCAGTTTCTTGGCGCTCTTGATTTCGTAACGCTCTTCGTTGAGTTTATCGAGCGGCTTTCCATCGACCGTGAAGACACCTGTCAGCACGGTTCCAGAAAGGTATTTTGAAAACTCATCGATAAGCGGTTTGTTGGGAGACTTGGGTTCTTGAGCAAGCCCAGATTCCGTGGAACCAGAGCCCAGAAAAGCCGAAATAACCACTACAAAAGTAACCAAGAACAAACCGTATCCGAGACGATTTCGATTCATCATGACATCGTTCCTATCTTTTGAGTTGAGTTAATGGATGCGAAGGATGGGAGAGCGAGGCTCCTGCCGAGCTGGCGTTGCATTGGTTCGGCAGGAGCCTCACCCTCCCGAGTAATGAATTGGTTGGACAGAGTCGCACTAAATATTCTTTAAAAATTGAACGGCCAACGAGATTTCTTCGAGTGAATTTTGCGCATTTTCTCTTTCAACAACAAAATACCCTGGGAAATGGAATTCCTCAAGAATGGCGACGATTTCCGGGAACTCAGCCATTCCTCTACCGAGCGGAACTTCGGACCCTCGTCCACGAGCTTTGTCTTTGACCCCATCTTTTGCGTGAACCAGCATCACGTGTTTGGCAATGGATTGTAAATCCGCCAGGTCGAACCCGTTGACGAGCAGATTGCCAGGGTTGAGGGTAATGCCGACACAGCCATCTGGGAGTGAATTAACGAGGGAAGCAAGTCGAGTTAGAGGTTCCGCCCCTGTTTCGCAACCAAGAAACGCACCCACGCGATGGCTGTAGGCACCCAGATCGCTTAAAACAGTGCGCATGAGTTGAAACGAAGGATCGTCGGGCGATTCAGGAATGACGCCGACTTGATTGACGACCACGTTTGCTCCAAGGTCATGAGCCATCTTCATGGCCTGTTTGGTGCCATCGATGCGCCGCTCTAATTCGTCCTCACATTCGTAACCCCGTCGCGTGGGGTACCGCACCGATGCAACTCGCAAATTCAGATCTTCAAGCAATTTCCGAACTTGTCGGAGCGCTGTGCCGACAAGATCGGAAGGCTTCAGTTCGTAGCGAGCATCTATTTCGATCGCGTCAGCCCCCATGCGCGCCGCTACGTGCAAAGCTTCTTTAAACGGCAACCTCAATCCAGTGAGTTGAACCCCTACACGCAGACCAGGCAAAATGCGACCTCTATCAAAAGCGTTTCGCCGATACCCGAAGGGCACCGCTCTATTTCTCGGACTCATTCTATACGCCTGGGCCGTCGCGTCTACGCACGCTGACGACAACTCCATGGCCGAAAGCATCGCGGAATGGGATTTTGGAGCCAAAGAAGACGTTCGGCGAGATGGTTGGCCGGATTCCTGGACTCGTCGAACCGGGCCGGATTACCCTAAGTTTGTACCCATTGCTATCCATCAAAACGCACGGTCCGCCGACGATCTTGCCGGAATCGAGAGCTTTCGCAGGATTTCTTCGCAATTCTATGTTTCATGGCAACAGAGAAAGTGGCCGTGGCAAGTCATCCCTGAAAAAGTGCCACCGGCAATCGATACGTTCCTTGAGCGAACGTTATTGAATCCATACCTTCGAATTCAAATGGACGGCGGTTCAGCAGAGGTCACCTCTCCTCTCGTGCCGATCGATATCCAATCGATGTATTTCATGACGGCTGCGATTCACACCGATTCGACCGATTATGAAGCGGGGGTGACGCTTCGATTCCTAAACAGCAGTCGTAAGGTATTGTTCGAAATGCCCTCCAAGACCTACTCAGGAAAGACCGCCTGGAGTTCCGCCTCGACGGATTCACTGTACCCGTTTCGCGATGATCTTGCATTCGTTCAAGTGGTGTTTCAAGTCCTGCCAAAGTCAATCAAAGCCTACCGTGGTGAATTTGGCCTTGATGCCATCCGCATTTTTCGTACTCCTCGACTCAGTCTGTCTGTGGACAAGCCGCTTGCGTATTATCGACAAGGTGAGGAAGTAATCGTCCGTTGCGCAGCTAGCGGAATGAACAGCGACCAATCGAAAATTGAATTGTTGCTCATCGACCACACAGGCCGAGAAGTGGATTCCGTAAAAAAGAACCTGGTTCAGCATGAAGCTCAACAGAATCGATTTGTCTCGAAACGCGATTCCGAAGCGAAAACGGGGAATAAGTCCTATTGGGATGGAAGCTGCGAATGGCGATTGACCGACTTACAGCCAGGCTATTACGAAACTCGAACACAACTTTCAAAAGGAAAGTCGGGGGTTTTTAAACTGGACGAGCAATTCGTGGTCTTGCCCGAGGATATTCCACGAAAATCAGATTCTCGTTTTGGTTGGACCATGTCGACAAAAGGAAAAGATGGATTGGATGCAATCGAACCAAGTCGTCTCGTCGAAATACTTCGGCATGGGCACGTAGGACGAATCAAAATCCCCATTTGGTTTGATTCCCAAGATCCGATATCCAGCAAAGCGGCCATTGAACGCGTGGATAGGATCCAAATGTCGGGTGTTGGCTGCGTCGGTGTTATCGCATCCCCTCCCCTTTCATTGCAAAGTAAATTTGCTCGACTCATTCCCAATGAAACAGGCTCTGCATTGGAAGATTCCCTTTTGGTGACGTCCTTCTTGGAGCCCGTCATGCGACCGATGTGCGCACGCATTTCGGACTTTCAAATCGGATGGGACCACGAAATCGACTTTATTTCCAATCCGCGAATCACTCAAGCATTGGTTTCGATCAAAAACCTTGCAGGACGATATGGACAAGAGACGCAATTGATCGCTGCCCGGAGTCCGATGTTTTCCGCCCCTCCTGTGACAACGATTGATCGGTGGCAGTTGTATTCCACTCAACCCTTAACGGCAGTCGAGACGGAGAGCCATCTCGAAAAAAAAGTGGGGACGGAAATGTCGAGCAAGGTTCCGTGGATGAGCATAACTCCAATCAGTTCACTGGACTACTCACTCAGTGTTCGCGTTCAAGATTTAGTCTCCAGGATGGTGCTAAGCACCAAGGATCCTGGAACGCATGGCACAACGGCGTGGATTTCGAATCCGGCTGACCCAGAAGTCGGATTGTTGGATATCGACGGTGGTCCTCGGGAGATGTTTCTCCCATTTCGATCAATGGCCGCGGCGCTGTCCGGAATGAAACTGATCGGAAGTTTGCCAAACCAATTGTTTGGCGAAAACCACCTAGTCGCAAACGGCGAACTCGCGAAGCTGATTGTTTGGTCCGCTAGACCCAAGCATGCACAGCTTTATCTCGGAGAAGATGTCTCAGCTCGAGACATTTGGGGGCATTCTGTCCCGGTAGAGACACTGACAACAGCAAACGGTCCGGAACAGCGAATCGCAATCGACAAATGGCCGATAATTATCGACGGAATTGATGTTCGTGTAGCCAAATGGCGAATGGGCGTCGGACTGCAGGAGACACGTATCGATCCGCTGGTTGGCCAAACCCAAGAAATGAAAGTGCGATTTGCAAACCCCCTTGCCGTTCCGGTGGTTGGAAAAGTGCAGGTGATCGCTCCATTCCTCATGGCCAGTGACACAACTTCGGGTTTTGAAATCGAAGGAAATGCCAGCGATGTCATCAACGTGCCGATGCAAATCCGACCTGACGCAAACACGACGGCAGCATCTGTCAAACTGAAGTTTTCCATTCAAGGCGACAAGCCAGTCACCTTTGTTGTCGATCAGGAAATGCAAGTGGGAACGAGCGATTTCGAATTCGAACCGCGATATGAATTCGACACTGACGATCGGCTAAGATTATTCATTGAAGTCATCAATCACGAATCCAAGCCGCTCAACTTTGACTGCCTGTTATTGATCCCCGATCGGGCTCGGGAACGGACCCAGATTGCTGGCCTAAAGGACCGCGTCACCAAGCTTATTGTGCTAGAAAACGCCTCGGATTTGATCGGTAAAACACTTTGGTTGCGTTGCGAACAAATCGCTACCAATCGGATTTTGAACTACCGCATTGAAATCAATCGGTAGGAAAATTCGCCACTCTTTTTTTTAGTATTTTCGTCCGCTCGGAGCTTGCCTCCGGCGGACGGCGTTTTGGCGTGCTAAGAGTGCGGCTCAGTCTGTGAATTCTCGCACTTCGCTCCCGCTTCGCCCGCTTTGGCGGGCGAAGCGGGAGCGAAGTGCAGTGGGTTCTACCAAGCTTGGTAGGACGCCAAAACAAGGTTGACGGGAGACAAGCTCCCGCTCAACCTGGGAAAACATTAATTAAAATGCTTTACAACGTTGCCATTCGGGGCGAAAGCTGTCAAAAGATCCGGTAAATGTTAGGCACTGATTGAAATGGAACTGGCATCGTCCCACCCGACCAAAGCCGTTATAGTCCCAAGGTTATGCTCCCTGTAAAATTCACCAGATACATCCTCTGGGATGTTTTCAAAATATTTGCGTTGTCATTGGTTGCCATGACAACCTTGATTTCGTTGGTTTTTGTGGGGCAAAACCTCATCTCGCTGGATTTGAGCTACCTGTCGGTTGCCAAGTTGATGCCTTACATTTTTCTGACTGCGTTTCAGTATTCGGTTCCGCCGACCATCCTGTTTTCCGTCTGTTGTGTTTATGGCAGAATTTCGGCGGACAATGAAATCGTCGCTTTGAAAAGTGCTGGCATTTCCCCAATGTGTATTTTTCGGCCAGCGGTCATTCTTGGCTTTTTGCTTAGCGTTCCTTCTGTGTGGTTGAACGACATGGCGGTCTCGTGGGCGAAACCCGCCATGCAACTGGTTATTTTGAGATCGTTTGAGGAAATAATCTATCGAGGACTGAGTTCAAAAAAAGCCTACAACTCGGAAAAAGGGTTTGCGATCCATGTCCAAGAGGTCAAGGATCGATGGCTCATTAAGCCCAATATTTGGATGCAGAGCGATAACCAATTGCGAACGATCATCGCAGAGAGGGCTCGGATTTCGATTGATCCCAACGACGATAAGATGGTGATCGAATTGATAGACTCGTTGGTCGATTGCGTAGATGCGGATCGTCAAAATCAGTTCCGATTGCCTCGCTCGTGGATTATCGAGATGCCATTGGATTTAGCTGCCAAAAATAGCAAGAACTCTGCGAGTCCTTCGCAGTACTCCATCAGTCAGATTCCGGGTGAAGTCGCCCGCCAGAACGGACTCAACGATCGGCGACGCGAAAAGCTCGCAACTCGCCATTCGATCGCTTTGGCGACAGGGCGTTTTATCAGTTTGAACGACGCTACGACTCACGCGATTGGGGCTGAATTAACCGATACGGAAAAAAAGTTGTCCCGACTGAAAACAGAACCGATGCGACGTTGGGCACAAGGCTTTAGTTGCTTAGCCTTTGTCTGGATGGGGGTGCCAATGGCTGTCCTAATCCGGAGTGCGGACTACTGGTGGACATTCGGAGTTTGCTTTATCCCCATCTTGCTGATCTACTACCCAATATTCGGATTGACTCTAGAATTTTCGAAAGATGGAACTTGGCCGGCGTCTACGTTGTGGCTGGGCAACATCACGTTGGCCCTGATTGGCACTTGGCTAATGCGAAAAGTCGTAAGAACCTAAACAAGTCGTTGAGTTTTGTGAGAATTCCAAACTATCGCGGTTCCCAAGGTGTCACGATCAATATGACACCCATGATTGACGTGACATTCCTGCTGATCATCTTCTTTCTTGTCAGTAGCCAATGGGTCCGTCGCCGTGTTTCTAGTGGCAAGGTGACGCATCGGATAGCGGACCGCCTTGCCAGCTTAGCGGATTTCCGATTTCGCGTTCTGCGAGGCTGGAGTCGACTGGATGAACTTGGGGGCGGTGATTCGTCGGTGCGATTGGTGAGTCACTTCTAGATCTTCGGACGTATCCTTGACCTTGGATAGTGACTTGACTCCATCCTTGCGCATCATTTGTAGGCCATCCACAACCGCTCTTGGCACGGGCCAATGCTCCTCGAGTTTGCGTCCCCATTCGTGGAGTCTTTGCAGCAACTGTTGGTCGATTCTACGTACGCGAGTCGCTGCTCGAGCGATGACCAATTGTTCATCCTTCCTGAGTTGCCAAAGCTGCACGATCTCTTCGAAATCGATGGCATCATAGGACTGGTGAAGGAAAATGAAATCGCCTCGAGCCAAACATAGCACCGATTCTACCGATTGTGCAGGCCCTACCGAATGGATGTTTCGAACGACATTGACCTGGGGATATTTTCTTCGCAGTTCTTCCAAAACCTCCGGCGTCGCATCGTCGGATTGGTCGTCTACGATGATCACTTGCACGTCCTGGCTTAACTCGCAAAGTAGCTCGAGGAGCCCTTCCACTCGCAATTGGATCTGGGACTGACGATCGCGAACGGGGAAAATGACGCTGAGGGATTCTGGCATGCGTTGACTCGTCGGAGGAGTGCTCGGCTCATAGACATGTTTTGGATATCGGTCAGAACGCCTACTTAGTTCTGTCGCCGCCTAAGAAATTGCTATTTTGGGAAGGTAGGGATTGTTGGGGTGGCCTGAAAGCGAAAGACCTAAGTTCTAGCGTTCCTGATTGCTTGCGCCAAAATGGCAACCTAGCGTTTCCCGTCGATTCTCTTAAGTATTTACGATTGTCCAGGCTGGATCGATTACGTCAGTTATTCCGTGTTCCAAGTCCCAGAATTCCATCCCATGTCTACCACCAACATCCGCACCACTCGCTCCCTCCTGCCCACGTTGTTGCATGCGATCGATTCGGTCATGCTTTGCCTCACGTTGCCGCTGGTTCAATGGCTAACGCAACAGCCATTGAATCAGACGACAACGATATGCAGTTTGGTGGCATGCATGTTGTTGTTTCTGGTTGGTGAATTGTTCGGAATATACAAGCCGGGTCGAGGGCGTTCAGCGGACCATGAAGTTGGATTGGCTACAGCAGCTTGGACGGTGACTTATGTTTGCCTTTTGCTGGTCGGGCTCTTCACTCGAACATCGGATACCTTTGCACGATCGTCGATTGTCGCGTGGTATTTTGTAGGCGGATTGTTTGTTCTGTGCACGCATATGTTCGTTAGAATCATTCTGGAATCGCTCGGCCGCCGAGGCTATGGTCTCAGCAAGACCGCTATCGTTGGGTCCAATCGGTTGGGACTGGAAATTGCCCATAACGCAAAGAACTCAACCGACAGTGGGCTCATGGTTGTTGGCTTCTTCGATGACCGAGGAGATGGACGACGGGCAGATATCACCGAAGGCATGCCGCCATTCTTGGGTGACTGCAACAAACTCATGGACATGATCCAAACGGGTGAAATTGATACCGTACTGATCACCCTGCCGATGCGGGCTGAAAAGCGCATTCAGTCAGTCCTGGATCGATTGGCGAACACGACGGCATCGGCTTACATTGTCCCTGATTTCTTTGTCTTTGAACTGCTTCACTCGCGGTGGACGCACGTCGGTGGCTTGCCGGTTGTCAGCGTTTTTGAATCGCCCATGTACGGTGTCGATGGCTGGCTCAAACGCGCCTTGGATCTCTTGATCAGTTTGGTCGGCGTCGTTCTTGTCTCGCCGATTCTCTTGCTTTGCGGGTTGTTAGTGAAGTTCACTTCGCCTGGGCCGGTTTTCTTCCGCCAAAAGCGATACGGTTTGGATGGGAGAGAAATTTCGGTCTGGAAGTTCCGTTCGATGGTTACGTGTGACAACGGTCCGGTAGTCAAGCAAGCGACCAAAAACGATCCGCGGATTACCCGTGTTGGAGCCATCCTGCGCAAGACTTCGATGGATGAGTTGCCACAGCTATTCAACGTCATTCTTGGATCGATGTCGCTGGTCGGGCCCCGTCCACACGCCAATGCCCATAACGAGCACTTTCGAACGCTGATTCGCGGCTACATGATGCGGCACAAAGTCAAACCGGGGATCACAGGACTGGCACAAGTCGAGGGCAGCCGCGGGGAAACAGATACCGTTGAGAAGATGGAAGCCCGTATTTCGTTGGACCATCGCTACATTCGTGATTGGTCCATTTGGATGGACATCAAGATACTGTTCAAAACCATCTTTGTGGTTTTGAAGCGAGACGCTTACTAGTTCGACTGTCCCAGATCTCTTTGTCCTCCGCAAGTGGTTTTGCGTCAAGATCTTAAGTGGTTTTTTGCATGAGGGTCTTTGGATAGGGAGTGGTGCGATGGAATGCACGTTTGATGAACGGAAGCAGCAGTTGGAACGCGAGTGCGTAGTGAAACCAAGTCTCTTCGCGGCTTGCTTGGATCGGTTAGATGATTTCATGATCCCGTTTGTTCAAAATTTGTACCGACAGGAACAATGCGACCACGCTACGAAATTCGTCAGTGGCCTTTGCTCGGATTTGGAATGCAAAAATGCGGAGTCTAAGGGCATCGTCGAGATGATGGAAAGGCGACACGGAAAATCGGATCGAATCTGGGTAAT
>JANPNA010000006.1:0-5500 GCA_031427235.1 Pirellula sp. | reverse complement strand
GCAGAACGAGCACTCTCGGTTTGGGCATCCTAAAATTCTTTCCTTGATTGCCAGCGAAAAACGTGACCTTGATTGAAACTCGCAGAAGTGAAATCTACCCAAAAAAACGTTGGCAATCAATGAACAATCCCGATGTTTCGGGTACTGACTCTGATTTCTGATTTCTGCGAAGTGAGACGCGACGAAATCGTTAAAACAAAGCCTAGCAGTAGGTAGTGCATTGCTACACTAAAGAAAAAAAGAAATGAACGGCCTCGATTTTCCGAAAATACTGGCTCCGATACCATGGAAAATACGCATTGAAATTAGGGCTAGGGAGTTGCCAAGTTCCAGAAACACACTACGCCCGAGGAGTCACACGAACAAACCATTGATTCTGGAATACTCAACAGCTATGAATATCGCAATTTTGGAGCGACACCTCTTACGGCAGCTAGCTTCAGCAACCGTCCAGCATTGGTCGAGGCACTCATTGAGCTGGGTGCCGATCCAAATAGGAAGAGCGATTGGAAGATGGGGCCATGGAGCCCTTTGCATTGCGCTATCTTTCGGCGAGACAATCCACTGGCGGAGTTCTTGCTTTCTATGGTGCAACCATAGACACGATTGAAGTGGCGCAGCTATTGATTGATGGTGGTGCCGAAATCGACGGCAGGTGCATTGACCACCATAGTACTCCAGTGCAATACCTTTGCAGCATTCGGCCGGAGGTAGCACGATTCCTATTCTCCATCGGGGCGACTTCGGATATTTTCTCAACGGTGCTCTGTGGTGATGATGCCAACGTGGAGAGGTTGCTGAATGCAAATCCAGATCTCACTCATGCACGGATCAATCGGTCGTTTTTTCCCCCTGGAAACGAACAGGATGTGCACAATATTTTGACCTTCTCGGTAGGACTCGATGCGACCCCGTTGCATGCCGCTGCCAAGGGAAACCGTCGCGAAGCTGTTTCTATTTTGGTTCGTCGCGGACTGTCTCCGAATATTCGCGGCGGCTACGATCAAGCGACGCCCTTGCATACCGCGGCTTGGAGTAACTGCTCGGTTTCGGCAGAGGCTCTTCTCGACAACGGAGCAGACATTGACGCAAGGTCTGGAAAATTGCACAACAATTCGCCCGCAGGCTGGGCGATTGTCTCCGGATCCGATAGCGTATTTGAACTTTTGATAAACCGAGGTGCCGAGTGTCATGCGTGGTTCCTAGACGATGCTCGCGATGCATGCAACGGCCGTTTTGACCAGGTAGGCAAGGGAGCAACTCAGCAGCGAGAACGAATCCTTTCGCGGCTGAACATGCTGCAGGCGTCGTAGGTAGAGGGCCTCGCTTGTAAATGCAGCTCACGAAGTTGTTGATCACATCGAGTTTGGCTTTGCGGAGTTCGCGGATTCGATCGCCAAACTTATCCATGTTCAATCCTAGCTTATTCTGGTATAAACGGGTCTGAAGCGAGAAATAGAGGTGAAAAATGAGTTCGGTTATCATCGAAGTTGAACTGCCTGAAGACTGGGCACAATTCAGCCTCCCGCCTGCGTTGGATGCCCGCCTTACAACACTACTAGATCAGCAAGATCGGACCGGCATTCTTGAAGAGTCGGAGCGGCGCGAGGCAGACGCATTGTGCGATCTCGTGGACATGCTGGCACTGCTCAGGCTTCGCGTCGAGCGTGCCTCTAGGAAATAGCGAGTGAGCCCGTACATTCCGCTGCGCATAATCCAGGAAGTACGTGACAGAGCGGGTGAGATCTGCGAGTACTGCCTGCTGCCTCAGAGTTCGCAAGAGGCGACGTTTCACATCGATCATATCGTTCCACGACTAGAGGGCGGTGAGACTGATGCCTCCAATCTTGCGCTTGCCTGCGTAACATGTTCGCTTCGCAAGGGAGCGAAAATGGTCGCCATCGATCCTCAAACTCAATCGACCGTCAGGCTGTTTCATCCGCGAGAGCAAATTTGGTCCGAACACTTTCGGCTAAATGATGAGTTTTTGTTCGAGGTTTTGACGCCAACAGGGCGTGTCACGATTGAAGCGCTCGGAATGAATCGGCCTGCCATCATTTCGATTCGCAAAGAACTACACTTCCTAGGTCGCTTTCCGTCTTTCCATACATAATAAATCCGTATCGATCGAACCAATCTCAATCCCAAATCAGGAACATGCCCGGCGTCAGCGTTAGCTACGCTGGCAGCGGCCAGTCGATCACGTCGAACTCAATGGGCATGCGTGCAATGCAACAGCGTGTGTGGCAGTTTCGTGGCGAGCAATATCTACTGCTGAAGTCTCCACCAGCATCCGGGAAAAGCCGAGCGCTGATGTTTGTTGCGCTCGATAAACTGCATCGCCAAAACCTAAAGCAAGCGATCGTTGCCGTCCCCGAAAAGTCGATTGGTGCAAGCTTCGGCAACACTCTGCTGGCCAGAGATGGTTTCTTCTCGGATTGGACGGTCGCGCCACAGTGGAATCTTTGCAACGCTCCCGGAACAGACGGTGGCAAGGTCGATGCTCTAAGCAGGTTCCTAGCCGCCGCCAACCATGTAGAGGAGCTTGTTAAAACTCCGGTAGTGGAGCTTGTTAAAGCTCCGGCAGAGGATTCTGGCAGTCCCAGGAACTTTGACAAGTTCCACTACGACAGGATTTTGGTCTGTACTCACGCGACGTTTCGGTTTGCATTTGAAAAATTTGGAGTCGAGGCATTTGATGATCGCTTGATCGCCATTGACGAATTTCATTATGTTTCGGTGAGTGAAGACAATCGACTTGGTGATTTTGTACGTCAACTGATGGCGCGAGACAAAACGCATTTGATTGCCATGACTGGCAGCTATTTTCGTGGCGACGCGGCGGCAGTGTTGATGCCCGAGGACGAACGTCGCTTTGAAACGGTCACGTACACGTACTACGAGCAACTCAGTGGCGGCGGCGCTTCGCGATCCTGCTGGCCGTGAGAATCGTGACCACGTCGACATCATCATCGCTTTGGGGATGGCAAAAGAGGTCTTTGACTGGGTGTGGTGTGAACATGCATTGACGATCGGCTACCGATCCAGCCTGACCGAGATCGTACAAATCATCGGACGTGCGACGCGGGATGCACCAGGAAAAACACGCTCACGCTTCACGAACTTGATCGCAGAACCCGATGCTGGCGAACAAGCTGTGACCGAAGCAGTTAATGATACGTTCAAAGCGATCGCGGCGAGCTTATTGATGGAACAAGTGGGCTGCCGACCCGTAGTGGATCATGTCAATGATCCCACTACAGGAAGTTTGACAACTTCCACTACAGGAAGTTTGGCAACTTCCACTACGTCGAACACGGCGTTGATCGACGGAATACGTCGTTACGTGACGGATGTTCGCGATCTGAACGTAGACCTCATCGACTCGATCAAGCCATTTGGCGAAGCGTACAATATTCTCGCAAAGACGAGGAACGACTGCGCCAGGTGCAAACGGCAATTGCTGGTCGTCGGGTGCAGTTGTCGCCAGAGGAGGCTCGCGACTTGGCAAAGCGTGCGTTGAGGTTTAAGAACGAGCGAGGACGCTTGCCATCCATCACAAGCCAGGATGCATGGGAGCGACGCATGGCTGAGGGGATAGCGTACTTGGCCCGGATGAAATAGGAGAAGCTGTAGTGGATCTTGTTAAAGATCCTTTTCCCGTGGAGACTATGTCGCAAGGATCTTTGACAAGATCCACTACGTCAAATCCCACTACGTCAAATCCCACTACTTTGGAAAAGTGAAATACGATGAACAAACGTGACCATCTAAAACGACTTCCCTCCGAGTGTTATCGTGGTGATGCGGTAGTCCATTGGTCGATAACGATTCGTGACCGCAAGACCGGCTGGCTGACACCTGTTTTCCTGTATCGATTCCGTGAACTATTGACTCATACCTGTTTTCGCTACGGTTTAGCTTGTCCGATCTTTTGCTTGATGCCGGACCATTTGCACATGCTTTGGATGGGTTTGCTTTCAAAATCGGATCAGCTTTTGGCGATGAAGCATTTTCGGAAAACGACCAATGAATCATTACGGCGAATCGAAACGGAACTTCAGGACCAAAGTTATGATCACGTCTTGTTGCCGGAAGAACGAATGGAGGCCGGTTTTCTCGCAGTTTTCGACTATGTTGCACGCAATCCAGAGAGAGCAGGACTAGTTCCGATCGATGGGTATGCGACATATCGATTTACTGGCTGCTTGGTGCCAGGTTATCCTCAGCTAAGAACGTTTGCGAATGAGTTTTGGGATCAATTCAATCGAGTCATTTCGCACATCCGACACGACGGAATGTGGCACCAGCCCGAACGTTTGGAGCAATCGTAGTGGATCTTGTTAAAGATCCGCTTTCCTTTGAAATGGATTCTCCGGGATCTTTGACAAGATCCACTACCTAATACTACCACGATCAGGTTCACATGGCCCGACGAAAAACGAAGTCCGATACCTTCACTGACGATGACGATGCGTTGCTCGCCGAGCTGGGTGTCGAAACCGAGGTGAAGCAGGATCAAACTTAGGCGTCGATCATAAGTCGGGCTAAACCGGACGCTAGCGCGTTCCGGCTGATTAGCCGAAGGGCGCTAGCCCACGGTTTTCGGCCTATGTTGTGATCGACGCCAGCATTTCAATCGATGGCAAATGGTTTTGCCGCATACATTGAGCACGGCGAGCAAATCGTTTCCAAAAAAGCACTGGAGGCATTGTCGCTTGCTCATGGAATTTCGATTGATAAATACCTGCGGAAATTGGCAACTCTTGCGTCGAAATCGCCAAGCAATGCCGGTTAACGATATTCTGCTTGGTTTGTAGGTGGCTGGATCCAAATCGACGATCGAATGTCCAACAAGATTCCGAAGCGGCACGTTTTCTGCTCGGAAGATTGCGGAACGACGACGCATAGCGTTAATTTAGGTAGAATGTGTGAATTGCCCGACTCGTACGATCAAAAGAAGGATCGCGGAAACGCGATTCCGATTGAATCCATGTCGAAAGATAGGTAACCTCCCAGCATCATTCAGGGGGAATAACAAGGATTGTTAAGGAGTAAGACTATGTCAACTATTACCAAACCAACACAAGTGGAAGAAGGGTGGCTCGAATGCCAAGTCGCCCAAGGTATGTTTAGCGATGAATTAGCCGTAACCTATCCATCGCGTGGAGCATGGCAAAAATCGGTCTTCGTCGATCGACGAGCAGTAAAGGGAGATATTGGTGCGGTAGGAAAAGTTCGGGTCGTTGTTTTGCGACAGGACGGCTCCATCATGGCAGTTCTGCCCTCGCCTGAACAAGATATCGTCTATGTGACGCCCGGTGATATTAGCGAGTAATGATACTTTCGAATATCGAGATTCGGCGTCGATCTTAAGGCGGGCCGATTTAAATCGTAGCGGAAGCTGTCAAAGCTTTCGTGAATGCTGGACGCCAACGAAATGCTTGACGCATTCCGCTACTAGGGAACGCTAGCGAAAGTGTTTCGCGGCCCAGCTTAA
>JANPNA010000005.1:0-2218 GCA_031427235.1 Pirellula sp. | reverse complement strand
TTTTTTTTTTTTTTTTTTATAAACAACGCCTAGCTCAAAAAAAATATTTTTTTGTTTTGGTTTTTTTGTTTTTTTTTAATCAACCTATTCGGGGGTTATAATTAAAAACCCCCACTACCCTAAAAATAGGCTGTCACAAAGCACAAAGGCAGGGGAGCCGTCGACGGAGGCTCAGGGTTAAACGCGGTTAAACGCGGTTAAACAAAGACTCAAACGGTCTCTGGGATTAAGCCACCGGAATGTGCTTCTACCGAAGCACAGCCTAGTTAGGCGAGCGGCAGAGTTAAAACTACCGTAGGATGGGACCATTGTCCCGTCCGTTTTGCTCGTTCGGGACAATGGTCCCAAACTACGATTGGTATGTTTCAGCCTGCCGCTCGCCTTACAACGTTATGTGCACTAGATTCGGCACGATCTCTTTAGTCTCCACCGTGCCGAAAAGGGTGAATGCAAACACGTCGTCAATATGCACCGGCAGGATTTGACCAGCTTGCCGAATATTGCCTTCCCATACAACAATCCGATCGCAATGCGTGCGTCCGGTCATCTGACGCAAGTCTCCAGTCTGACCCTTCCTTACCGACCATTTGCTCGGTCCCTCAACCAGGATCAGGACGCTCTTGCCAAGGAACTTCATGTTCTCCTCAAGGCAGATTTGGTTTTGAACTTCAAGCAGTTCCTGGTTGCGACGATGCTTGACTTCAGCCGGAATATCATCCTCGTAGATTTCCGCTCCTTTAGTACCGGGACGGACGCTGTATTGAAAGATGAAACTATTCTTGAATCGGCAACGTCGGACCAAGTCGATCGTCATCTGAAACTCTTCTTCCGTTTCACCGCAAAAGCCGACGATGAAATCGCTTGAAACGGCTGCGTTCGGAATGATCTCATTGATGCGATCCATCATGGCGTAGTAATCCGCCGTTGTGTATCCTCGCTTCATCCTTTTGAGAATGTTGTCGCTGCCGCTTTGCGCTGGCACGTGCAAATAGGGTGAGCACTTTGGCAAGTCACGGACGGTTTCCAGAAGCTCGCGAGTCATGTCCTTGGGATAGTTGGTAACGAACTTGATCCGCTCTATGCCATCGATTGCGTGGAGTGAGTGCAATAAGTCGGCGAGGCGAGTTGTCTTGTCCCCTTGAGTATGCTTGTAAGAATTGACTGTTTGTCCAAGCAACACGATCTCTTTGCAACCTTGATCCGCTAGCACTTGGGCTTCGGCTAGGATTTGGGCGGGTGCCCGGCCTTGTTCTGGCCCGCGAGTCATGGGCACGATGCAATAAGTACAAAACTTGTCGCAGCCAATTTGAATGCGAAGGTACGCTTGAAACGGCGTCGGACGCATTTCTGGGTCACGCAATGGATCGAATGTCTCGTGCGATCGCTTGATGTCGTCCACGTTGCCATCGCGGCGCGATAGGCTTACGGCCAACTGTTGTTTTTCGCCCGCTTGAGCGTTGGCGATCATTTCAGGGATTCGATGCAATTGGCCTGGGCCAACCACCAAGTCCACAAATGGAACACGATCGAAAATCGCTTTTTGGTCTTTTTGGGCCATGCAGCCCATGACACCGATAATTTTTTCCGGGTTTGCTAGCTTTAGCTGTTTGAGATGGAAAAGATTGTTGTAAGCTTTTTCCTCGGCGTGTTCACGAACCGAGCATGTGTTGAAAAGAATGGCATCCGCGTCAGCCGCATTCTTAGTGATTCCGTAGCCCGACTTGCGTAGGGCTGCCACAACCATTTCGCTGTCAAGAACGTTCATTTGACAGCCGACGGTCTCGATATAGAGGTGTTTTGTTACGGCTGGCAGCGGGTTGGCAACAGTGGTTTCCGACATGAATAACGCTCGATAGTAGCGGTAGTAAAGCACAACGTGCGAACCGGCAATCCGGCCTCGCAGTTCAAATATACCCTATTGTGGCAAGGCGGTCTCCGCCGTGATTTCTTGGCGGGTGCCCACTGAGGCCGCTGTCCGTCGGTGGGGAACCACCGAATCACACTTTAAAGCTTGAGTAGCCTTGTTGCCTCTTCCAGCAAGAATTTCGGGTCCATAAATGGCTTATAGCCGGTATCTTGCCAACGAATCCTACCATTCGTATCGATCAAAAAGGTCCCGTGCATAGGCACCCCTTCAAAATCGTCGAAACAGCGAAAAGCTTTGAAAATATCGACTTCTGGATTTGCCATCAGGGGCATTCGTATCTCGCCATCGTAT
>JANPNA010000004.1:0-15400 GCA_031427235.1 Pirellula sp. | reverse complement strand
GTTTCTGCCAATGTGCTGCAGATACGAGGACTGCGTACAAAAGTCGAAATAGCTCGGCAGCAATTCTATCCGGATACGGAGATCTTTTATCGCCATGATACGTTTTGGCAACCTAGGGCAACACAAAGCGACCTTCGTGAGCAGGTTGGTGTTCGAATGAACATGCCAATCTATCAAAAGCGACTGAACGCTGCCGTTTGCGAAGCCATCCAGCAATTGACTAAATCGCAAGCCGAGTACGATCAATTATTGCTTGATATTCAGCGTGAGGTTCAAGCGTCCTACGAGCGCGTGCTGGAATCCCAAAAATCGATCGAGCTCTATTCAAAGAAACTGATTCCGACTGCTGAAAAGAACGTCTCGGTCGTTCGGGCAAACTACGACAATTCCAAGAGCACATTCGTGGAATTGGCGATCGCTCAACGTCAACGGATTGATTTCAATGAAAAACTGATCCAAGCCCAAGTCGAACTGCAACGACGACTCACTTCACTTCGACGGGTTGTTGGCGGAGCACTCCAATAGTGGAGTCATTCCCGCAGTGACTGTCGTTTGACATGACACCTTTTTGACAGACAAGTTATTTTGTAGGTTTCAATGGACTCGCATCTAGGAAGTCGCGAGGCATGAGTTCAAAGCTGTTCCATACAATCGGTTGGGCTGGCCAGTCTTCGGTCCGTGGATGATGCACGAAGGACAGCCGATACCAGGCGACTACATCAGTGCCTATGACCGGTTCCTCATTTAAGTAATTGGCCAATGCCGATAGCATTCTGCGATTGTCGGTTGACGAATAGGGGAACTCACTTGCACGGTACTTGGTGATAAAAAAATCACCCGTGCACACCGGGAAGCCACCATCTTTCCAAGCTCCATGCCCACCGGGCATCAGATGGTACGATCTGGCAAGCCCCATAGCATTAATCGACCTCGGGTTTTTGACTCTCCAGGAGCGAAACACATTCTCGGCTAGAACTCGTCCACTTTCTCGCTCAAAGGGACGCCAGACGCCGCGAGCAACTTGGGGATTGGCTTTGTCGGTTTCGTACGTAAATTCCTCGGCAACATTGGAGTCTGCGCCGTCGATATCAAAATCAATCCGAAAATAAAAATTATGCACGTGCGACGGAGCAAACACATTCTGCCCTTGATCGTCTTTGCCAACGACAAGTCCGGCATCGGTTCCAGCTCCAACATTCAAATGCTGCAGGCCACCGGTTGCCCCAACCTCCGGGCACAAGCTACCGTCGTTTCGAAATTTCCAACGAATCACGTAGGTGTAGCCATCGCCGAGCCCCTTAAAATGAACCATAGACCAAAGGACCAGCATCTTGCCAGACGCTCTTCCTTGCGTGCCCGCATAGAGAAACCCAATGGGCTCCTCATGCATCATGACATCTGCCGTGGAGCCGGTAGCTGGTTTGCCATCGCGGCTGAACGGCTGGCAGCCAGTTCCGGCCGAATTGCAATCGCGGCCAATTTGTAGTGGCATGGGATTGGCGAGAAAACCGCCTAACGAAAAATCTTCCGGTCGAGGTGCTCCGGGTGCATAGGGGACGTAGATCTCAGCTAAGTTGATGGACTTCAAAACCTTCTTGCCCTGAAAGAAGACATTATTGATCATCAATCCCTCGACGTCTCGAAATTGCCATCGAAAAGACCAGCCTTCCCATTCGACCAATTGACCCGCTTGGGTGTCGGGCGGTTCTTGCGGGAGCTGGTCCGAAAAATCATTTGCCTCCTGAGCAACGCATGCGAGCCCTAGCCCTAGCCATACCCAGCAACAGAATGGCACTATCCAACTTCGGGCCAAAGGCCCATCCATTTGCTTAACCCAGGCCAACGGCCTGGGACTCCGAGAAAAAAAGTAATGCCAGGGCCAACGGCCCAGTGGTTTGTAATGATCATCCCCAGACATCTCGCTGGTCGATTTCAGGGTCATGTCGCTCACTCATTCTCCACGTTGTAAACTGACGGGCCTTTGGCCCTATAGGAATCCTTTGTTTGTTTCGATTCCCAGGCCGTTGGCCTGGGCTAGGTAAACGCTTGGCCCTTTGGGCCGAATAACTTCAAGATGGCTATGAAGACTTGCCTTTTCCCTTTTCCCTCTAGCCTCTAGCCTCTAGCCTTTCCCATTGCTCTCGAGCCAGTTCCAAAAAGACGTCGGCAAGCTTCGGGTCCGCGCCCAGAGTTCGCGCAATTAGCCATTGCTTGTCAGGGTAGCGCAATTGACATTGTAGTACCTTGTCTCGCAATTGTTCAATCAATTCACCTTCGAATAACAAGTGCGGCTGGACCAAAACGGATTCGCAATCCCACTGGGACGCTTCCTCGAGCAGTCCATCCACGTTGGGTTGTCCACCTGCAAAGAAACCCGTTTGGTAGCGAACGACACTCAATTGTGCAACCTTGAGTTCGGTCAGTTGACGCATATGAGCTAGGGCTTGTTGGTCGCTCGTCCCCCGTCCGACCATTGCGAGCCCGATGCGACCCAATGTCATGAATTGCCCTTCGCAGCGACCGGTGTTGCATTGAACCCTTGCGCAGGCATTCGCTGGACAAACATGTCCGTTGGCTAGAGCGATTACCTCCGCATAGCGGACCTGAGACAATTCCAGCACGGATGGGTGCGTCCCTAGAGAGCCCGTTTGTCCAATCACTTCAATACCGAATCGATTGCCAGCTTGAGAGACCGCGTCTGGAATATCTTGCAATGCATGCCCTGCTGTGAAAAGCAAGACCGGCACTACCAGCGTTTTCTTGATCCCCAGTTCACTCAACCGCTCGATGGCTTGCTCGATCGAAGGCACAGCCAGTTCCAGAAAACAGCCGAAAATCTTGGCTGCAGGTGCCTTGATCTGCATCTGCCCAACCAAATCGAGCAGTTGCAGGGCACCGGACGGGTTACGAGTACCGTGTCCCACAACCAAAATACTCCCGGATTCTCTTCCAAAACTCTCCCAAATCGCGTGACTTCCCCCAAATTGGGAGCCAAGGTGCGAAACCGGGGAGCGATCGGGCTCAGGTGCAATCATTGGTTCAAGATGCCCGAAAATGGGTTGTTTGGGTAATTTGGATTGTTCGCAATGTCATTTTATGCAGTGTATGCGGGTTGCAAGGACTGTGACGACAACTAAGTTGCCGTTAAGGTTTCAAAAAATGCTCTTTTCCTAAAGATCGACATGACAAGCACTTGGGAATGGATTTATCGACCAGGATTCGGTTTCTTATTTGAAAGACTTGTCGGAATAAACCACAATAGCATGACTCGTTTCAGAATTTCTTAAAGGTTACGGCGTTATGGACTCAAGATTTCGCAAGCGACAAGCTTTTCAAATCCTCCTTCGATCGGCCATCGCGATTGCGGGATCGGCATTTTTGGTTGCTGACCGCGCGAGCGCTCAATGTTGCGACCCGGTGACTTCGTATCGGCTCCAAACGGAAACCGTGCTCGAACAAGTTCCCGTTACTTCGATGCGAGTCGAGTACGAAGAACGTATGGTCGAAAAAGAGATCGTAAGTTATCGTCCCTCCGTGCACGAACGGGTCGAGAAAAGGCAGCATACGGTTCACAAGCCGGTTGTAGAGACAGCCACCAAAAACGAAACGTACACTGTCTATAAGCAAGTGGTCAAAACCGACTATGTCGACGAGACTTCTTATGTCAACGAAACTTCCCAGGTCGAACAGATTGTTACGACCATGCGTCCGGTCATTGAAACTCAATACCAAACCCAGCACGTAATCGTTCAAAAGCCGGTGACCGAGACTGTCTATCAGACTCAAAACTACATGGTCCAAAGACCTGTCACAGAAACAACGATGCAGACGCAACAGCAGGTTGTTCAGCGCCCCGTGACGGAGACGACTTTGGTGACCCAAAACTACGCTGTGCAGCGCCCGGTTACGGAAACGACCTATCAAACTCAAAACTACACGGCCTATCAGCCCGTTACGACTTACCAACCAGCGGTAGTCGATGCCGGTGGTTACGTAGCGCAGCAGTATGTCCAACCAGGCGACACCCGCTATCATTTGCGATGGCAAAGAGGGGGTTTCAACCCCAATCCACTGATTGGATCCCCAACCTATCAACATGGTGGATTAGGATGGGTGCCCTACCAGGCGCCGAGTCAGAACTTCGCACAACTGCAGTACCAATCCAATTATCAGCAAGTCGCCGTGCCTCAGCAAAGCTTCATGCCCCAAACGATTTCGCAACAGGTGCCGGTTCAATCCACTCGCTTGCAAAACGAGATGGTCCAACAGCAAGTACCAGTGACCACCACGCGGATGGAAAACCAGGTCATTTCACAGCAGGTTCCAGTGACCAGCACTCGAATGCAATCGGAAATGATTCAACAGCAGGTTCCGGTCACGACGACTCGAATGGAGAACCATGTGGTGGCCCAACAAGTTCCAATACAGACCCAAAGAATGGAGGCCGTCCAAGAAAAGGTGATGGTTCCGACGACAGTACAGAAACCAGTGACACGCAAAGTGCCACGCGAACGCATTGAGTACGTGCCAGAAACGCATGTACGACCAGTCCAGACTCAAACGACAACTTACAAACCGGAAATCGTTTCCGAAGAGGTGGTCATTCGAACTCCGATCATGGAGCGAATCGTTCAAAAGGTGCAAGTTCCCCAACGCATTGCCCGTTCCGTTCCTTACACGGAAATGCGAACGGTCGCTCGCACGTACACGCACCGTGTACCAGTCGGTTATGTTGGCCCGATCGTAACCTCTTACCCTATTGTTGACCCGACTACCGTCGTGACGGCTGGAGCCACGGGAAGTGGTGACGCGTCGATGGCGTCTGCCAAACCCGCAACCACTGACGTGGCAAAAGAAATCGAAGCGAAGAAACCGGCAACGTCAGAATCGGCTTCACTACCTGCCCCAAAGGGTCTAAACCAGTCCAACGGCGGATTGTATATTGGACCGCCAGGCGGCGACAAAGCGGCTGGTCAAACCACCAGTAACAAGCCACCGGCATCTGGGAAAATCAAATTACAGAGTGACGATTGATCGCCTTAAGCATCGTGCGGAAAATTACTGTGCGTTTTTGAATGTGGCATAGGCTTCCAGCCTGTGAAATGAAGACCACAGGCTGGAAGCCTGTGCCACTTATTTTCCGCACGATGCTAAGCCTTTAGTTAAGCCGATACGTCGATTCCGCGAGAAACCGTCGCGGCTTGCTCAATTAACTTCACCGCAGCTTGGCCTTGTTGCCTTTCCACATTCAACTGCTTCGAGAGCACCGCGGTAGCGATATCCGAACGGGTCTTCTCCGTTTTTGTGTAAACGTCGATCGCTTGTTGCGCAATCGGTGGTATCGACATGATGAATGGCTTTCCAAGGATTTAGGGTTGGGAAACATTGTCGCCTTTCGCTCCGCGAAAGTGCGTTTGCGATGCGCACTTTCGTAGAGCGAAAGACGACACTTGTGGCGGAGCGAGGGCCTCGCTCAGCCACAAAAACCGCGACATTAAACTAGCGTTCGCTGCCTGCAAGTAACAACTTCGACGAGCGAGCATTGGGTTCGTGTTCGCAAGTTACGATCAAATCCATCGACGCCGTCCAGCGACCATTTGCGTCTCCTTGCACAACCCAATGAGGAATCATGCAAACCGATTGATGCACCAGTTCGAATCCTCCTTCGCTTTGGCTGACAGTGGCGACCGGGAAACACCAAAGCCCCGTCGGACGGTTGGATGTCCATTGCACATTCGCCCCCAACCATTGATCGATCATCCCGATGTAGTCGGTCGATTCAATGTTCAATACAGAGCCAAGATGTCCCATTCTTTCGCAGCGTTCATTGTAAAAGAACCGATCCTCTGCGCCGGACGGCAGACCCGCGAAATTAAATTCTACACCGAAGTCGAGCGGGCGGCCCGGCGGTAAGCCTTCGATTAAATAGGTGATCTCTAAGGCGTGGCTCCCCGCAAACAGCGTGATCCCTTTGGTGATGGTTAAAGGCACGCCCCAAGCATTCCCTTCTCGACGCAACTGAACCTGGATTTTACCCGAGCCTCGCCTAAGCTTGGCATCGTATGGGTATGCGACAAAGTCACCTCGCTCGGTGGCTCTCCCACGCTGGACATCTTCCGCAGTCGTACCGTGGTCATAAAAATGATCGACCAGCGATTTACGGGGAGAATTGTCGTACTGAAGAAGATCTTCAAGTCCCTGTTGTTTGAACACAACTCGATCATGGATGCTGGCGGTTTCGCTGGAGCCTTGGCTATTTCCTTGCTTGACCTTGGTGTGGTATTGCTCTGGCCGACGCTGCATCGTTGCCAACAAATTATGTTCAATGCCGCGAATGTCCAGCTCATAGAGCATGCCGCCTTTGGCCGGGGCGATGTAACCGATGAGTTGGTCGTTGGCCAATCGGATTTCCGGAAACAAGTCCTTGTTGTAGTCTTCTGTTGTGACATCGACCCACTCGCCGTGGCGTCCATTGGAACGCTCAATGAGATTGTCGGCTGCGATCAACTCGCTGTAGGTTGCATTGCGAAGATGCGGCAAATAGATTCCGCCGAATGCACCGTGCCAATAAGGACAATTGCACTGTCCACGAAATAGGTGCTCTTCCGCTTGAGGAAGCAACGACTTGTCTCCGTTGCCGCGACGTGCAAACTCCAATCGCCGACTGACTTCCAGCATTCGGCAATACATTTCATTGGCTTCGGAGTACTTGATCCGAAAATTCCGCCAGTAGCCACCTCGAAGAAAGGTCTTGATCTGCGGCCAGCGGGCGTCACTTTCCAAATCATGCACCAGCGAATCGTAGGAGCCCTGACGTTCAACGGGCAACGCCCATTCCGTCATTTCGCGGTACGAGCAGTCTGGCAAATACACAGAACCTGCTGGAGGAGTCTCCGTTATCGTCTCGGACGGAGTGGACGTAGATAGCCAATCTCGGTTGGCTGTCAACTGTTCAAAGAATTGACGCAACCAGCCTCGCTCATAGACATGTTCTTTGGTGTTCGGCCAGGTACCAAACTTTTCGCCGTCGTCGCCAAACAGAAGCACTGAGCCCGGTGCTCGGTCCGCAACGCTCCGACAATACTCGATGGTGTCCGACGCGGGTGCAAATGGGAGCAAATAGCGAAGTCGCTCGCTGCCAGGAAACACCCGTAGCACATGCCCATCGTCTTCGGTAAGGAAATAGTTGGTAAGTTGCGATTCGTCCCAGCCAGCCGCTCGAAAATGGAAATCGTCAAGGATGGTGTACTGCATTCCGGCGGGAACCAAGTCGCGCGTTAGTTGGCTTTCCCAAACACGCTCCGGCATCCACATTCCAGAGACTGCCGTATCGAAACGAGTCTGAAGCCAGCGGGTGTATTTTGTGATTTGACCAATGCGATCTCGGCTAGGAATCATGGTCAATATCGGTTCGTAAAATGGACCTCCTACGATTTCAATTCTACCCGCGGCAACCAGCCCCTTAAGTCGGTTAATGTACTCAGGATGGCGTTCCGCCAGCCACATCATAAGAGGGCCAGACGTGTGCAACGCCAGCTTCAGATGTTCGTACGGCTCGAAGACTTCGAGAAAAGGCAAATAGCTGTCTTGATAGGCTTGCTCGATCACGCCATCAAAGTTTCCGACAGGCTGATGGTTGTGCAGGACAAGGCAAAGTCGAACAGTATTTTTCATAGGGTGAGTCCCACTGAATCATTGGGGCTAATTAAGGCAAACAAACGTGAATGCATGCGTTCCGCCTAAATCGCGAAAGCATGTGCTGCATCGTCAAAATCGGCAAAAGAGTTTCAGCCGAATCAGCAACAATTGTCTTGCCCCTACGGACAACCCAATTAGTTCGACCGTCAGTCTATTCCGGGCCTAGAATCTGCGTATGCAAGTTCAAATCCCGCAAAACATGAAACTCGCAAACTCGTCGATAGCTCGGTATTTCGTTGCGTTTCTTGCTCTGGCAATTGGATGTAACGATCAACAATGGCCCGATCCCACGTCTGTGAAAATAGCCGACACGACGGACAACAGAATCGATAGCGGCCATCTGGTTAGCAAAGGATCCTCTGCTCCCACTTTGGATAACAATAACAATGTTGCCGGTAGGACTGCACCGATTGTCCCGCTTGATAGCCCTTTGCCACGAAATACCCCATCACCCAAATTAGGTACGGGTAACGGTCGGCCACCGATTTTGGCGGTTCGATTGCTGGACCATACGGCCTTCGGAGTTCCGATCGGGCTTTTCGCGGATCAAACAATGCTGATGCGGAGCGATGGCACCATACAACGGATCAGGAACTCGGACATCGTTCAACAAACCATCCTTAACGACCGATTCCATCCGATGGAACGGAACGAATTTGCGCAACAGCTTCTCGCTGAATTCGGCAGGAATTACTTGGTAAAGAGCGACAATCCTTATTTAATCGTCGCCCGATCCGAGCCTATGGAGGCGTGGTCGAAGCGCTTCCGGAGCCTTCATCATGCGTTCAAACACTATTGTATTACCCACGCCATTCCAACTCGAGAAATAGAGTTCCCGTTGGTTGCAGTCGTGTTTGGATCTCGCAGTGAATTTTTGCGTTATGCCAATTCAAGCGGAATAAAGATCCCTGAACACTGCGTTGGATATTACTTTTCCGATAGCAACCGCATTCTGCTTTATGAATCTGCGGATGCATCCACCCAAGCAACGCAGACCACCATTTGCCACGAGGCCACCCATCAGCTCGCCTTCAATATGGGATTGCATCAACGTAGAGCCGCTACCCCTTTATGGCTTATTGAAGGGTTAGCAACCATGTTCGAATCCCCCTTGCTCTCCGGGTTGCAATCGCGCGAGGGTAAGTCGCTTTGGCCTGCATCCAGGCAAGCAACATGGCAGGCGCTGTCGAAGCGTCCCGAATCGGTCCAACGCTTGGTCGCCGGTCTCATCCACAATGACCTGGCTTTCGAATCCGATTTCCAAAATGCCTACACGATTGCATGGGCCATGACAGCTTATCTTTCGCAACGAAATTCGCAGCAGTTTGGACCCTACTTGCAAAGTGTCGGCAATTTGCCGCCGTTTCAAGACTATGGAGCCGCTCAGAGGGTTACAGACTTCCAAAGTGCATTCGGGAAAGACACTCGACTGTTGACCAACAAGATCATCAAGTATCTAGAATCTTTAGAGTGATTCTTGACCCTCAGCTACGGTGAGTGACAGTCTGCCGTTTGTCCTCGCCCGGATTATTCATTAGCCGTAGGGCGCTAGCGACCAGAACTTGGCGATCCTAACGAAATTGCATCGTCGTCCAGCATGACTGGCTCCGATGTCTCGTCGGCGTATTCTATTATTTCACCAGTCTGTTCCACATCTTCCGATCCCATCACGTGGTCGCTGAGGATCGAACCAACCCGCCCATGCTTTCTGTCGAAACGAGGCGTTCGGGATCCAAATGTCACGTAATCATCTGCGTAGGGAGAGCAACAAAGACTGCAGCCGGTTACCGAGCAAATGATCAACATAAGCAATCCCATTGCAGACGGTTTCAATCGATTCATCACGTAACTCTTGTCCTTCGACGATTCCTATCGGGAGTTTTCTAAAACACGTGACGGCGATGACACCGGCAGCCGCCAAGGCTAGCATTCGAAATGGTCAAGTCGGAACTCGCCATCTCTGACACACTCTTTTATCGGCTGAGATGAGCTATGCAGTTTAGGTTGAGATTGCGGATTAAGGAAGATTTTCCCAAAGGGGCAGGGGGACGAATTGTTCAGTTTCGACTGATCAAAAGCCGAAGATGACCTCGTAATGAGATCCGAATCCAAGACTCCATGTTTCGAGCGAGTAACGAAGTGAAAAAGCTTGGTCAGGGAACGCATGCAAGACGGCAACCATCGCATAGCAAGCCCTGGTGGGTTTGTTTGATTGCTGCCCTTTCGTTTTGCCTCTGGGGCGCCAACGTTCTTCCCATCCAACAGGTCGAATATCAGCTCACTACGAACTTAGCGATTTCGCAACATCGGATGCCCATGTTGCAAAGACTGGCCAACAAGTCGACCGAGAACGCGTCAAAAAATCTCGTCATATTCTCCTCGATGGAAATTCAGTCGGAGGAAACAACCCCATCAGCAACTACGAATTCCGATTTGCGGTCCGTTCGAGTCAAAATTCGTTGCCCAATTCACTGCGACATTCATGATGTCGAGCGTTCACTCAACGAGTTGACCGCTCCATCGTTGGAGTCTTCCGAATGCCTTGTCTTTGCCAAGCAGCTTCGGAAGGAGCAATGGCTGTTAGAGTCATCCGCCCATTCGATGAAACGGTTGGAGCTAGATCTGGAACGCGAAAGGAATGCAATCGCAATCGATACGATCGACACCGAGCGAGTTGCGAGCCAAGACACCGAGCGAGTTGCGAGCCAGGAGGCCGAGCGAGTTGCGAGCCAGGAGGCCGAGGAGCTTCGAACATCCACGCCGTTTCGCTTGGCGTCGTTTCCCACCCCTCAGCAGCCTCAGTCAGAACTCATGGAAAAGCTACGTCGTTTGAATCAAACCAGGACGGAAAACGTAGATTCCATGTTGCTTACGTTTGAGCGATTGAAAGCCAAAGCATGCGGTTTCCTTTCGTTGACCGGCTCCCCCAGAATCGATCCGGTGGTCCGACCGATGACCTTTTTCCGTTTCCTAGTGTTGTGTGTATTGTGCGCAACGGTGTGGTTGCTCTTTATGGGATGGTTGCACCCTGTTCTAGGCAGACGGCTGTTTGGACAAGAAAGCCTGCAATTCAATCGAGCCGTGCCTGTACCGCACGAAACATCGCCTGGGTCTGAAATCTCAAATTCCGGGATCCAAAAAGCCATCCGTTGGATGCAACGCGAAGGAATTCCCTATCTTGGAGCGATTCAAGTCGTTACCGAAGCGAGCACAGGCAGCGACACAACCTCTGAGTTGCGCACTCCGCAGACACGGAGCTCGATGTCAACGGAACGTCCATCTGCGAAACTTGATTCGAACCAGTTGCTGAAGAGTCTAGGCAAAGGTTCGCTTGTGTTATGGATTGGATTATTTGCAGCGAGGCTGATGTTCGATTCGCTCTGGCGAGAGCTCATCGTTGTAGCACCGTTGGCCGCTATCTCACGCATGATCTCGGGAATACAGTAATGAGTATCATGTCGGTGACAAGGCTTTACTTCATTCCAAAAAACTCGCGTTTTCGAAAACTGCCGCACCGTGGAGTGAGCCGGAATCTGCTCATCGCAGGACTGGCCACGCTAGTCCTGTCCTCGTTTTCAGTGCTCGGACTATTTATTTATGTTAGTGGGGCGACTCCAAATCCCACCGAGCAACTTGAGATCGCAATGAGGCTCATGCGAAAGGGTGATAGCGAGTCCCCATTCCGTATTGCCAATGCCATCGATCCTAAGTCTCTAAAAAAGAAAGTGGATCTATCCAAACGTGAATTCCTGTTGGGGGCGAATGATCGCAAGACCGCCGAAGGAATCGTACAGCGCAGAATCGCCCGCGATAAAAACGAGCATGCAGTAAAGCACTTGGAGAAGAGTCGTGACCTCAAATTCCCGGACGGATACGAGGGGCAGGGCAATTACTACCTTGGAATGGCCTTGTTCGATTTGTTCCGTTGGGATGAAGCGGAGACACCCTTGGAGCTTGCTTCGGAAAAATGGCCCCAAGGGAGAGCCGATGCGATCGAACGACTCGTTGACATCGACATGTCGTTCGAAAATCAGGATCCCGAGTCCGCGTTAGCCAGAATTGAACACTGGCGAAACTTGCCACGAAGTTCCGCCAACGAGCTTGATCGGTCGACGGTAAAGGAGATGCAAGCAACCTATGCTCAGGGTGACTTCACCAAGGCTGCAGAATTGCTCGCCAACGTCCCAATGGATTCTCCCTATCGTCCAGGTGCCGATCTTGTCCATGGGCGGTGTATGCAACGGTTGGCAGAGGCGAGTAAGGAACCGGAAAGGACCGAACGACTTCAAACCGCCATGGAAGACTTCCAACGGGTACTCGCATCTGCCAAGCCCTCGGTCACCGTTCGAAGACAGTGCAACCTGGAAATGGGCCGCGTCATTCGAAAACTAGGAAAGACAACTCAAGCCGTTAGCACGTTTAGCGCTCTTCGACTGTCCTCACCGTACGAACCGGAAAGCCTAGTCAGTGGGTTAGAAGAAATAGACTGTCTCATCGACCTGGGGCGAATCTCGGACGCATCCGACACACTGGATCACATGACCAAGAATTTTGGCGAGACAAAATGGTACATGAATGATTGGATGCCCTTGTCGGACATGCGGAAACAAGTGGTTGCCTCGGGCCAGAGGATGATCGACTCCAAGAATTACGGCGAAGCAGCTCGATTCGCCAAATTCCTGCCCCCTTTATGCGATGAAACAGATCGCTTGCGAATGCGAAGTCGGCTCTACGAACTGTGGGCAAATTCCGAGCTTGAAAAAGACAAGGAAAACGCCGTCGCCAAATCGCACTTCACTTTGGCAGCGGAAGCCTTTGAAGCACTGTCTATCAAGTTGATGAGAACGCCTCAGTACGATGAGCTTCTGTGGCGGGCCATCGAAAACTATCGTTTGGCAGGTGCGTTTATGAAGAGTAATTTGCTTTTAGAAAACTACTTGCGGTTCGAATCGCGAGAGAACCAGCCCAAAGGGCTGTTGGCCATTGCTCGAAACTACAATGCACTGGAAAAGCCAGAACTAGCATTGATGTCTCTCGATCGCATTTTGGAGAGCAACACGAGCACACCTCTCATTTACGATGCCCGTTTGGAAAAGGCCAGATTGCGATTGTCAAGTGAGGATTATCAGGAGGCTGAGGAACTGATCGTCCAAAACCTCTACTACGGCGACCTCACCCCCGCCAGTCCTATTTGGCGAGAGTCCTTGTTTATGCTGAGCGACCTGCTCTACCGTCGAGGACTGAAGCTTTACGACCAGGCAAGTCAGGCAATTCTTCGGGATCCGAATAAAGCCTATGAAAACCTCGCAATCATAGAAAAGAGTTACGAAGAATTGATTCGCTCGATCGCTCGAACAGAAGAGGGGCTCAGACGATTCGAAAAAGACCCCCGACGACTTCAAATGCTCTACACGATGGCGAGCTCTTACAAGATGGCGTCAAGTTGGCCGGATTTGCTCCTGCGCGAGAATCGAAATGCCAACGAAGACACGCTTGCAAAATGGAGGGTACAACGCAAAGAGTTGCTATATCAATCGAAAGAGGCCTATTCCAAAATCGTGCAGGAAATCACGTCTGCCCCCGATCTGACACAAACCAAAGAGTGGACCGAGAACCTACTTCGCAACAGTTTTTTCGGAGTTGCGGATTTGCTCTATGGAGAAGGCGATTTTGAAGAAGCAATTGTTGCCTATCGAGAAGCAGCCACCCGTTTCATCAGTGAACCTGAAGCACTCGAAGCCATGATCCAAGTTGCCAACGCCCAAAAAAAACTTGGCAAGTTGTCGGACAGCCGAAAAACTCTCGAGATGGCTAAAGACGTTCTTTCTCGGATCCCAGCGGAAAAGAATGCTCGTTTCAAGGCGGTGACAAGTCACGACCGCACCGGTTGGGAAAAATACATCGATTGGCACTTAAAGGATCTATCTGGGACTCCGTAGAGATTGTCGCCTTTCGCTCCGCGAAAAGTGCGCCACGTTAGGCAACCGGTCAATAAAAACGTACCAACGAACCCACAGCAGTTCGAAAAATGCTAGCGATACGATGGATTTGTTCCCAATGCTAAATGTCGTTTCGAATCGTGGATTTTTATATCGCTAGCGTTTTTCGAATTGCTTTAGCGCCCTACCAAGGATGCCGGTCGCTTCAGTGTTTGGCGGAGGGCCCTATTTACTCAGCATGCGTTCATGAAATCATTGCGATGGTCTTTTTTCTTTCTTGTTGGGGGGGCTCAACTTATCTTGGAGCCGTCATGGATGGTCTACTCCCTCGGTCCGTCATGGACGCAATTCGACGTACTGCAAAAAGTCTTAAAGGGTACGCACGTAGAGTCTTTCAAGCTGTCGTCACCGGTGAGCATGCAGACGGCAATCCACGGAAAGCGGAAACCCTGTTCGGATGGAATCGCGATGCCGTTAAGCGAGGGCTTTTCGAGCAACGTATCGGTCGGGAAATTCGCTCGATCTCGTCTTCCAGAGGCAGACCTCGAGTCGAAACGACGAACAAGGATTTGCTTTCAACTGCTCAGAAGCTGCTAGACGAGCAATCTCAAGCCGATCCAAAGTTTCAATCGGCGAAAATCTATACTCGCATCACTGGCGATTCCTTTCGCAAGGCGCTTGCCGAGCAATTGCAAATCGATCCGATGGATTTGCCTTCACCCAGGACGAATCGGCGAATGCTCAATCGAAATGGATACTCTCTGAGGCCGGTTCGAAAAACACTTCCAGTCAAGAAGATTCCTCAGACCTTGACAATGGTCCGCACATTTGGAGCCATCGAACACAGTTCATGTCGAGAATGATCGAGTTTGCGGACAAGCAAAATTTAATCGTCGAATTGGTTTACTATCCTCCGTATCACAGTAAGTACAACCGAATCGAACGATGTTGGAGTGCACTGGAGCGACACTGGAACGGCACTCAATTACGCACGCTTGATAAGGCGGTTGGATGGGCCAAGTCGATGACATGGAACGCACTGTCCCCGATCATTGGAGTTGCAACCAAGCTCTATGCCAACGGTGTTAAGCTCACCAAGAAGGAATTCGCGAAACTTGCTTCACGATTGCAGCGAACGGCAGGCGTTGAACGGTGGAACGTCCGGATAGTTCCCTATCCGTGCATTCAATAAGTCATGGACTGTGGAAAGTCTAGAGCCAGTTTCAATCGTCGGACTGAATGCGAGAGTGTTGAGCCACGCACATTACGCATAGCAGGACCGTCAATCTGGGTAGGACAGTCGATTCACGCTAGATAACTAAGCGTCAAATCACCTTTAGGCGTGGCAGCCATCAAGGAGCTTCCGCGTGAACCGACTGTCCCACCCAGAAGTGGGTTCGTTGGTACGTTTTTATTGGCCGGTTGCCTTACCGTAGATGTTGACGTCCAAAACGAACATTTGGATAGGGATGCAGGATCTTCGGCGTTCTGCCCATCCAAGCCGCTGAGCCTGGATGCTTGCGTCAGCAGCGCTTCGGCTTCGACGAGGATCTTCCTGCCGCTGCCCTCGAGCCAGCCAAAAAGGGAGCCAGCGTGGCGTCCTGCCATCCCGACCTTACAAATCGGCGGCATCCGTGACCGCCGTTTTCAGTTCTTTACGTCTGCGACAGCCAGCGGCCAAGTTCGCGTTTTGAAGCGGGCAACCTTCGCCACAGATGGCTGCGAGTGCGGCGGCGACCGTCAATATCTATTCGTTGGAGGCC
>JANPNA010000003.1:0-9958 GCA_031427235.1 Pirellula sp. | reverse complement strand
CCAGCAGATGATTTCCAAGCCGACTAACGGCAATTTCTCGCCATCGGAGAATCGATGGCAACTCGACCAGCCTTTGGTTCCGGGACTGCAATGCTTGTCGCAGTTGATTCTGTTTGACGGAGCTCGACGTAATGGATTGCTCGGCTTGGTCGATCGCTTGCAGGCATCGGTCCATCCAATGGGAGCCAATTTGGTCCATCGCGATTCGAGTCGCTTCGAGCAATCGCTGTTGCGTCAACAACAAATCCTGTTGAACGCTCACGTTTGAATTGAAAGGGTCGTACGAAAGTTGTTCGAACTGCCTCCAAAGTCCCAGCATACGACGAGTGACGGCCCAAGGGGACGATGGTCGGGACGCAAATTGTCGGGCCCAGAAGAATTCAACGTATTGATTGGACAATTCGTCGGGGAGTTGCGCGAGCCATCGATCATGCAATTCAGGAGCGTCCTTTTGGATCGCGGTGTCGAACTGCTTTATCTGAGTAGCGAGGGAGTTTGGGACGGTGGGGCCGCCAAAGTTCGCTAAGCTCTCCACGAGTCCAACACTGGGAAGTGCCAACTGCGGCAGCGCCAGGTTTGGCATCTGGGCTGCAACTCGCTTAATCATCGTGCCCACCCTGGCCTGATGCGTTGTTGTGAATTGAAGGCTACCCACAATTTCCGCAGTCAATTGCAGGCGAAGGTTCTTAGAATCTACGATAGCGTCCGTTCGTTGCCGCTGTTCAATCCCATGCAGGTAGGAAATGAACTCGCCCCAAGCATGAGGCGCAAGATCGATCGGCCGCATCTCGCCATCCTGCGTTTTTTCCAAATTCTCACATAACTGCCAAGCGAGTTGCAAGAGTTGTTCGTTCGACTGGTTCGCGGCTCCCAATCGAGAGAGGTCGGGCGTTGTTTGCACCAATAATTCGACCCCTTTTGCAGCGGATATGTCATCAGGTTCCTGTTTGGTTTCGCTGGCGTCGCTCGTTGCTTGGTCCGTTTCCACCACGGCGGTAGAGGAATCCTGGGATGTGTCTGTTTTGGACTTTCCGCTTATCGATTCCGATGAGGCCTCTTCGCCGAGCCCTATCGATTGTTTGACACGTTTCCCTAAGAAGGTTGGAAGGAAATTGATGTTGTCATCTAACTCTTCTAGCGCCCGCTCTTTGACTCGCTCCGACTTCTTGACGACCAACGAGGTTAACCAGTTTTTTTCGGCCTGTGCCTTTTCGTCCTTTTCGTCTGTTGATGCAACCTTTGGCTTGTCATTGCTCGCCCCGCCCCAAAGGCGCGGAACATAGGATAGCAAAGTGGAATGCACCGCCTGACGCGGTGCGCTTGCGATCGTCCGAGTATTGAGAGGGATTTCCATGTTGGCTCCGGTCGCAAACAGAACGGGGGTTTGTCGTGTGTTTCCACCTGACTCACGTTCCACATGCGATTGCGTGAAGCTGACTACCTGTCGATAGAACTCATCCAAATCAATGGCTGAGTCGTGATTGAGATCCGCTGCTCCCAGCAAGCCATTGGTGATTGCGAATGAGAATACCGAGGCATGCAGTTCCATGGATGCGTAGGAACCTTCCGAGGAAGAGTTGGAGACAATCATCCAAAGGTTCGGATTCGCTCGCGATCTCAGCAGGTCTCGAACTGAGTACAAAAAAATGTCTCGATCGACATTGCCAAAATTTTGAAGACTCGAATGGCCAATATCTAGACAAACTACGATTGTCCCGGCCGAGATACGATCGAGTCGATCCAGCAATTCCTCCATCGAGAAGGAGCCTCGCTCGGGGCTCGCTCGGTTGAAGTTGGTGCATTGCAAGAAGGGTCGCTGACCAACAAGCATGGGATGTGCACTTATACTGATCAAGGCAACATCGGATTTCTCAGTCACGGCATCCGCTATTCGACCTATCGACGTCCGTACAATCTCTGGAGATTCCATCAGAAAGAATTCATTAGAAGCATCTTCCTGTTGGAAGGTGCCATCGATGGAAAGGAAGCGAATTGCGTCTTCCTGAAAGTACGGAATGGCATCGACATCCAACATGTCATACGATCCTGCCGTCAAGAAAAACAATCGAGTCCTTGGGTGAAAGAAAGGGCCGAACAGCAGATAACCAAACACGCAAGCTAGGATTGCGAGCACCCCGGTAAACGAAAGCTGCTTCAGGATTCGTCGCCGATTGGCGATTTTTTCTGCGCTTGCGGAATCTGGGCGCCAGGATTCTCGCAGCGCCGCCGGTTTAATTGCTCGATTGGGCATCTCGAAGGAACCGTCTAGGCTGGAGGAGGAAGAGTGTTGGCGTTGCGAATACGCTCGATGAACCCAAGGAGTCGCTTGGGTGAGTCGACCGGATTTTCGAGACTGTCGGCAACGATCAGCGTGGAGCAGACACATCGACCGGTTAAGCGATCATCCGGTGGGATGTCCGGCTGATTGCTTGGACCAAGGCTTCCGCCGCTCCATCCAACGGCTGCTGCCAACATCCCGCCGACTCCTTCAAACCGAGACGCTTCGGCGAGCAGAGCTGCGTTGGAGCGATTCGTTTCATTGGGGTCGTTCGCCCACTGCAAAGCCGCTCGATAGGCGGCTCGTTGCACCGGAGCGGCGGCCGACTGCATGTTCTCTTCCACGCAACGACAAGCCCACAAGACAGCTTTGGGCTTTGGCATCGTGTGGGCATGCCAACGCAAAGCGTCCTGCAGCATTGAGGATTGCACCAACACATCACCAAATCGAATCGGATCCAAAGACGATTTGGCTAGTTCGATTGCAGCCTCAGACAAGCCTATGTACTCGGCAATTTCTCGCGTTTCCTGTGCGTTTGACGACTCGGAAACCGCTGCGTTCGAGGGTCCTTCCCGTGGATTTGCATCTGCAGTTATCGCGGCATCTTCTACAAAGATAATGAACTGGCTTGATCCTGCATCGACCAAGTCGCCATGGTGAATGATCCCCTTTGACATGGCACTGCCGTTAACACGAGTCTCTCGGTCGATAGCCAACGCCTGAATCATGGCGCTATGGACACCGCAATGAACTGCAAAATGAATTTCCGCCATTGCAGGATCTTCGGGAAATGCGAAATCGGCCCATTCCGTTCTTCCGATTCGGGCCACTTGGCCACCTCGAAGAACAATGCGTCGGCCAGCGGCCGGCCCTGTTTTAGCGATGATTGCGATTCGCATAAATGATCTTCCTTGAAAAGTTTGTTGTGGAAAGGAATCAGTTTATCTTGACGATTCCACCTTCCAACTTGAGCACCGCACTGCCGATGACGTCGGTCATCGTTCCTTTGACTTCTGCTTTCATATCTGCTTGAACGGATATCTGCGGCGACTTGATCACAATTTTGGAGGGACTGATTTCGATACTGCTCGCCCCGACGGTAAGAACTATTTTTTTGCCAGCCGTTATCTCGCATTGTCCTGCAGGGATATCAATCTTTTGGTTTCCTGCTGTAATCGTCAGCGTATCGGAGCCTTGCTTGATATCGGTTTTGCGATTGCCCGTTTGGATTGTTTCTGTTTGATCCTTCCAGATATCTACGGTTTGGGACCCGTTGCTTTCACTGGTGCCTACTTTGAGGTCCTGATTCCCAAAAACTTCGATGGACTGGTTTCCTTTGTCTTTCTTTTCAAAACCAACTTTCAAAGTGTCGTTGTTTTCAACAATGCGGTCAAAGTTCTTTTCCGCATGAAAGTAAATAGCTTCTTCGCCTTTTTTGTCTTCAAATCGAAGTTCGTTGAATGTACTCTGATCGCCATTTGGAGTGCTTCGCGATTTGATTCCGCTTTGGGTTGCAGATTCAGGCAGTTTGTAGGGTGCGGTTTGCTCCGCGTTATAAACCCTGCCGGTTACCAACGGGCGATTCGGGTCGCCCTCCAAGAACTCAACGATAACCTCTTGTCCAATACGAGGGATGTGCATCGCCCCCCAACCTTTGCCGGACCAGCTTTGCGACACACGGATCCAACAGGAACTGCTTTCGTCGTTTCCCCCCTCTCGGTCCCAAGGGAACTGAACCTTGATCCGCCCCAGGGTGTCGGTCCAGATTTCTTCGCCACTCTTGCCGACCACAATTGCGGTTTGAGGCCCAGCGATCACAGGACAAGCGGTCTCTCGGGGAGGTCGATAGGTATGCTCTTTTGGAATCGCGACGAAACGCAACTCGGATCGGTTCTCCGACTTCGACGTGAATCGCTCAACCTCACCAGAAGTAACTTCGACGGTCGCTGAGACTACGGTGTAGCTTGCATTTTCATTTTCTCGAGGATGTTCCACCAACTTGAACTGCAATCCAGTGCCCAAAAGGTTGCTTCGCGCATACCCTTCGACTTGAGAGTACTTTGCATCAAACTCCTCTTTGCGAATTTTGAGGTACCGATCACCGTCCGCGGTGACAGAGTAGTCACCTGGATAGTCATACCGTTCTAGCCCCGAATGGGGATGCCGCCGATCCGCATTCAAACGGACCTCAAGATTGGCGCTCGGCTTGTTGTAATCAAAATCCCTAAGCACAAGCTTGCCTGGCTGAACAGCTACATGGTGTTGCCACTTGGTGATTTGCTCATCGCCTGACGCGACGTCGGGCGGACGAAATAACAGCGTTCCGTCTCCGTCGATACTCTTGTGCGAGGAGGGAGAGTCCGCCAAGACCAAAGTATGCTTGCTCTCTTCATGTTCAAAAAAGTAGTAGATCCCTTCTTGCTCGAGCAATCGACTTACAAAGTCAAAGTCCGACTCGCGGTACTGAACGCAGTAGGTTTGCTTGGTGTAGGACCCGTTCAGCTTCAACCGATAGTCTGAAAATCCGTTCTTGTTCTTGAATACTTTTTCAACAATTTCTGGAATCGTGAGCTCCTGAAAGATTCGCGAGTCAAGCGAATGGGACATGAGCCAAATCCATGGCCGCAGTTGTACCTCGTACAACTGATAGCCACCAGACTTTCCCACATTCAGGAACTTACCGATAATGCCGTGATAAAATCGTTGGCCGCCATCCTTGGTTTTCACTTCGACCGACATCGGCTTTCCAACAATGTCGTAGGGCGATAGGTCATCGTTTGGGCTCAGCACCTCGAGATCGTAAACAAACGGGCGCCCTAGTTGGTCAGCCCCCTTGAGACGCCGAAAAATCGCGTCATCGCCTAAGGGTCCATGCAATTCGTGCAAACTTGCGCCAGCCATTTATTTTCCCTAATGAGAATACGCTAACCTGGAATCAATCAACTAGTCGTTTCGGCGTTTCGACCCTTTGCCCGACTGGCCCATGTTGCCGACACGTTTGGATATCTTGGAGAAATCATTCTTTTTGTTGCGAATGGCTTGTAGTTTACTGCGAGCTCGCGAGCTCTTGACGGCCAGAGCAGCATGAATGTTCTTTAAAAACGAAAGACCTGGGATATTCTTTAGCTCGAAAAGGATGCTCTCAAGGAATTCAAACATGGTTGTCCCTTTGGACAAAAATGAAACGGAAAAGAATTCTGTTTTTGGTTCAAATTCTGATTGGGTTGCGGTCGACGACGGAGGTCCAAAATCTCCCCGAAATCAGCCCAGGTTTTAGGATCGACAATCCGAGGAACCAGGACTCTAAGCAATTGAAAAATAATGATTAGACTATACTTTCCAGGGAGGAACCAGGAAAGATCAATGCCGCACTACCAAGTATATCGAAATTCGCAAGGAATTGCTCCAGAGCTGGGTCCATTGTTCCATAGCGTAGAGGAATCCCCAGGAAATCCTCGGTGTCATTTCGAACTCGGGGTGGCGGCGCAACAAACAGGCCTTTTGCAATTGGCCATGGAGTGCTTCTCGCAGGTCACCCAAATTGCTCCGGACGTTGAGGCAGGTTTTTTCAATCTTGGAAACGTGCTCTTTGAGATGAAACGGTTCGACGAAGCGAGAAACGCCTATGAGCATTGTCTCAAAATAAAACTGGAAAGCGGCACTCTGAACAATTTGGGGAATTGCTTCGCTGCCATGAGAAATTGGAAGAAATCCATTTGGGCTTTCGACCAAGCTCTGACGGTGCCGGGTTGCCCACCGCAAGACGCCTATTTGGCTTTTCGCAACAAAGGAAAGGCATTGGCAGCATCGGGCGAATGGGAAGCCGCTTGCGAGAACTACCAAGTTGCGTGTGGCGTGTTTCCAAACGACCTCGATTTCCTTAGTAGCAAAGCCAAAGGCCACCAGCTTCGCTATGAGTTTGGCAAAGCCATGGAGTGCTTAATGCAAGCCATTGCCGTCTCGCCAAACCACCCTGATTTGCTTTGTCAGATTGCAGATCTCAATTTTGAGAGAGGTCGAATCACGGAATCGTTGCTATGCCTAGACCACGCATTCTCCATTCAACCACCGACATGCGCATTGCATAGCCAATGGCTTCGTTTGTTGACTCACTGCGAGCAAGCTTCACCCGAAAGACTACTCGCCGAAACCAAGCGATGGGCTCTTTCCCATTCCGAGCCCAATGCCAAGCCTTTGGCGGTGCCCCAAGGCCACGATGGGAATCGTCCGCTTCGTATCGGAATCGTTTGTGGATCGCTGCAGCCGCGTGGACTTGGCGACTGGCTCCCATCGGCTTTGTCTCAAGGAGATCCTTTGCGATTCGAATGGACCTTCTTTTGCGATCAAACGAAAGCCGGAGTCGTCTCCGAAACGCTCTCCGAGATTGCCCATCAAGTTTTGCAAACTACCCATTTAGCCGACGAGGATTTTGCCGCTTTGATAGAGTCGGGCCAACTCGATGTTTTGATCGATACGATTGGACATGGCCGTCAAACGCGATTAAGAGTTTTCGCCTTGAAGCTTGCACCCATTCAGGCGTCGTGGTGCGCCTTTCCGTTGACATCCGGCTTAAAGGAAATGGACTACATTTGGGCAGACACAATTACGATTCCGCCAGAGTCGGAGGATTCCTTCACGGAGCAAGTGATCCGGTTTCCCAACTCGCTTTACTGCTTCGTTCCCCCCTGCTCGCTGGACTTGGACTTCACCCAGGAGCAAACGGATTCCCCTTTTTCTTGTGGCTTTCTTGGCTTGCCCGAGACCCTGACCGAAGCGTTTGCGGAGACCCTGACAACGGTTTTGTCCGATATCGTGGATGCGGAACTCGTATTCATCGGGCCAGCATATCGAGACGCGGCATTCCAACAGGAAATTCGGACGAGGATTGCGACACAGTCAATGGAACCAAGTCGAATTCGATTTCCCATTGTCAATTCGGCCGAGGAAGAGCTCCATGCCTATCAAAAATTCGATGTTGCACTAAACGCTTTTCCTGTGGGCTGCACTCAACGCGCCTTCGAATCGCTGTGGATGGGGGTTCCAGTGGTGACCTTATTGGGCGAGCGATTCTCAGGCCGGGGTGTAGCAAGTATCCTGCATTCTCTCAACAAGAACGCATGGATTGCCAACACACCAAGCGAGTACTTTGAGGCGGTTAGACAAATTGCGAACCATCGAAGCGTCCACCGATCGCAGCGCCAGCAGCTTCGTGCCGAGTTGCTTGCAAGTCCTTTGTGCGATATGGCGAGGATGACCCAAAACATCGAGGGTGCAGTGACCGAAATGGTCCGAAAATCCAGAATCCCCAAGGTAGCAACGACAACATGAACACAAGAAGCATTTTCTCTCTGTTGGCTGCCATCCGTATCGAGCAATTGCAATCGTATTTGGCTAATCGCGGATGGCTGGAGCAAACCGCCAACGGAAGGCTGACCTTTGAAAGGCAGGCGGAACAAAGTGGGGAACGACAAATCATCTTTTTGCCGGCAAATCAGGCACATCCCAAGTACCGTAGTTTTTTACAAAACCTGATGTTTTCTCTGGCAGTCATCGAACAACGCGAACCTTGCGACATCGCTGGTGAAATCATCGACATCCATATCCCGGTACCAACTCCGCCCGTCCCCAGAGACACGTCGATGCACGAGATCGCGTCGTTGATACTTGGATTGGCTCAACAAAGCCAAGAATCGGAGCAAGCCAAAGGAAGGATCGTTGCTCTAGCCAAAATGCTGTTGGCCCCAATGTCGTTGACACTCTCGGACGGTCCAACGATCACTGAAGACCTTTGGATCATGACGCGTTCCGACCATGCGGACCTACCAGCAAGAATTTTGGATTGGTTGCATGCCAATACGCAAAAGTCAATTCCGCCGCCCGCGTAAGCATCCTTACAAATCGGCGTCGATCTTATCGTGGGCCGAAAACCGTGGGCTAGCGCCCTGCGGCTAATCAGCCGGAGCGCGCTAGCGTCCGGTTCAGCCCGGCTAAAGATCGATGCCTACAAATCAGAGATTTTGCCAATCACTTTCAATAGCAAGTTGTTAAGTTGGTGGCGTTGACTACAATCCGGTCGGGAGCACGTTTTGGATTCCATTTTGCCTGAATCCATCGGTGCCAATGGTAATCGTGCTTATCGAGGGAGACACTGCAGTGGTTCAATTTTGTCGTCGACTCACTACGTCGACTGGTTTTGGTCGATTCATTATTTTGCTGATCGTGCTCTCTGGTATTTTTGCCGGTGCTGAAACCTATCCTGAATGCAGCGATGGGACCTTTTGGGGCGACATACTTCAAATCGCTCAGAATCTCATTTTGTTTGTGTTCTTTGTTGAGATCGTCATGAAAATTATCGCTTGCGGAAATAAACCGTGGACCTTTTTTCTCGAACCTTGGAATGTATTCGACTGCGTGATAGTCTCGGTGTGTTTATTGCCATTAAACATGCACTCTGCCGCCGTGATCCGAATGGCACGTATTCTTCGTGCACTTCGAATGATTACTGTTCTGCCGAGGCTCCGACTTTTAGTGAGTGCGTTGCTCAAGTCGATACCTTCCCTTGGATACATTGGAGTTCTATTAGGTTTGCACTTCTATATCTATTCCGTTATTGGAACCGTGGTGTTTAGCGAAAACGACCCTATCCGATTTGGAAGCCTTCACAAAACGGCATCGACCCTTTTTCAGGTACTGACACTGGAAGGCTGGAACGATGTCCGCGATACGCAAGTGCTTGGATCCGACGTGGCCTACGACGACGCTTGGAAGGAGCTAGCTGAGGGACGACGCGTTTCTCATGCACGCCCGCTTGTTGCAACGGTTTACTTTATCTCGTTTATTCTCCTTGGGACGATGATCATGCTGAACCTATTCACAGGGGTAATTATCACGAGCATGGAAGAAGCGCAGAGTGAAGCAAAATCCGGGGGGCAACGAGAACAAATAAAGGAACGTGGATTCACGACGCTGCACGATGAATTGATGCTCGTAAGCTCTCGATTGCAAGAAATCACTGACCAAATGAGCGCGCTGCAGGAAGGTGCATCCAATTTAGCAGGCAAGGAACATCGCATTAAAGACGATTCCTCGCCGACGGAATCTTATTAAGTCGAGGCTCGTCTCATCCTCGTGATGAACCGGTTTTTGTAACCCTCCCTCAGGGTGGACCGCCCCTCCCGAAGGGAGCAACGCTGTGAAGTATTTTCGTCCGATCGGAGCTAGCCTCCGACGGACGCCGTTTTGGCGTACTAAAAGTGCGGTTTAGACCTTAGATTACCGCACTCCGTTCCCGCCTCGACCGCCTAAGGCGGACGAGGCGGGAACGGAGTGCGGCGGTTAGCGTGCATACGTAGGACGCCAAAACAAGGTTGAGGGGAGGCAAGCTCCCACTCAACCTACCTGAATTATTGGTGAAAAAGCTTCACAGCGTTGCGAAGGGAGGATGACTCCATGGTTGCCGGGGGCGGTTACTTGCTCTTTGCCGCAGCTTTTTTCTTAATTGTTGTTTTTGGGGTTTGGGGTTGGGTTTGGGTTGATGTTTCTTTTTCGTCTTTCGTATTCTTTTCGTCTTTCTTCTCGGACTTCTTCTCGGACTTCTTCTCCTCGCTTTCGACCTGCGGCTCCATCGTACCTACCTTGGTATTTACCGCCTTCCCGACTTGCTTTTTGAAGGCTTTGCGA
>JANPNA010000002.1:0-4451 GCA_031427235.1 Pirellula sp. | reverse complement strand
GGGAGAGCAAAACTCTTCACCCACCGACTCCCAGAATTGAAACAACTGGCCGAAAACCAACTGCGAATGATGACGGTTCGAAGCGAAGGCCAATTCAACACCGTGGTTTACGAAGACTACGATTTGTATCGCAATCAGGATCGTCGCGATGTCATTTTGATCAACCCTAAGGACATGCAACGCATGGGGCTCACAAACGACCAACTCGTTACGGTCAGTAGCGAAACAGGCCGAATGCACAACATCCTCGCTCGTTCGTTCGAGGAGATCCGAGCTGGAAGTGCCATGATGTACTATCCGGAATCCAACGTACTTGTTCCGCGAACCGTCGATCCTCAGTCTCGTACTCCGATGTTCAAAAACGTCTTGGTCACGATTTCAAAACAACTTGCGATGGCGAGGGATTAGAAAGGAAGCACGGATGACTATTCGTAGATTGGATAAAAACAGCCGAAGGCACTTTCGCAGAAAGCACCCGGATCGTTGAACCTCTGGTTTTTATCAAGTGAACTAATTGCGTCCATCTCCGATGGAGTCAGCTCGAACATAGCAAGATCAATATTCTCACGAAGCCGCTCGAACTTGCTGGTCTTGGGAATGACAGCCGTACCGCGTTGGACGCCCCAACGAAGAACGATTTGGGCTGCGGATCTGCTGTGAGCTTTTGCCATCGATTGAACAACTGGATGATTGAGGACGGAGTCACTTTCGGTTGCCATGCCCAAAGGAACATAGGAAGGAGCTCCCAATGGGGAAAAGGCGGTGACCGCAATCGACGCTTCGCGACAAAATCGAACCAGCTTGGACTGTACCAGATAGGGATGAGACTCGACTTGCAGGACGCTCGGTCGTATTCTGCATTGCGAGAGTAAATCGCGAATGAGCGACACACCAAAATTACTGATGCCAATCGATCGGACCAAACCTGCATCCACCAGTTCTTCCATGGCCTGCCACGTCTCTCGAATCGGGACCGAATCGGGAATCATTCGTGGTTGCGAGGCGTTTGGGTCAGCAAACCAGCCAGCGGGATAGCGAGTTTCCATCGGAACGTGCTGAAGTGCAATCGGGAAATGAATCAAATACAGGTCGAGGTAGTCCAGTTTCAAGTCCTGGAGAGACCGTTGGAGGGCTGGTTTGACGTGCTCTGGCCGATGATTGGTGTTCCATAGCTTGCTCGTTACCCAAAGTTCATCGCGAGCGCAGAGCCCTTGCCGAGCGACTTGGGCGATCCCGTCACCGACGTTGGCTTCGTTCCCATAGTCGGAGGCGCAATCCAAATGGCGATAACCGATTTTGACGGCTTCGACGGTCAAAGCGGCTGCCGCCGTCTGTTCCACTTTCCAAAAGCCCAACCCTACGGATGGCATCGGTTTCGAGTTCGAAACAGGAATGGATAGCCCACTCGGCTCGGAGTCTGTTTTCAATTGACTGGAATTAGGCATTCTCGGTACTTAGTAAACGTGTTGTTCGGGTTGTAATGGGCGTCTGCAAGGAATGCAGATGATAACGAAACAAGATGCAAAAATCAGACGTCCTATCTGCATCCCTAGTTGAAACTGCAAAACGAATAGTCTAGGCCCATGACGCTGCCCGCAAAATCGTTGAGATCGGACCCAATTGTCAGCCTGGATTTCCTTTCAAGGAAAAAAACAAATATCTTCTGCAAAAATACTAAACTTTCTAATCCTTAGAGTTTGACTCTCGCTAGAAGTGTCCTAGGTTTCGTGTGACGATTCAAGTGTCGAACGTCAGCTGTCTCAACAGCGTTGCTGCCCCAGAATAAACTGAAATCATGGCGATGAATTCAGTTTTATTCCTGCGGGACTGTGATTCATTGTTTTCGCTCGGCAACAATCGAGCACCTGTCGGAGGGTTACTATTATGAAAAATTTCGCCATGAAATTGAAGCGCTTTTTGAAGAGCGAAGACGGACCAACTGCGGTTGAATACGCAGTCATGTTGTCGCTCATCATCGTTGTTTGCTTGACTGCCGTTACCAGCATTGGTAAGAACGCAAGCACAACGTTTACGAACGTTGCAGCCCAACTCGGTACTGCAAGCTAGTTTGTTAGGATGCTCGGCCTGGCTGCGGCATCGCTTCCAATACCTTAGCGATTGGCCTTCTTGGTCAACCGCAACTCAATACAGAACCGGCGACCGGTCTGCCTACTTGCAGATCGGTCGTCCGGATTTTCTGTAGTTTTTGAATGCCAGAGTGAGTCTCTCGACGCACTTATGCACCTAAACCACTCAAACCAAACCACACTTGTTTTCTCGACGCAATTATTTCTTCAGGGACTCACGCTCATGAATTCGGCTTCTCTTTTGGATGGTATTGTAAGCCATTGGAACATCTGGTTTGTATCAGCCGTACTAGTCGTCGCTGCAGTGATCGATGGGTGGAAATTAAAGGTACCGAATTGGCTTACTTTTCCAATGATCCTTAGCGGATGGGTTTACAGCTTTGCATCCGGCGGATGGGCAGGCTTGGGTTGGAGCCTACTCGCCACCTTCTTTGGGCTGGCTCTGCTTTATGGCATCTACATGGTCGGCGGCATGGGGGCTGGAGACGTCAAATTGCTTGCAGGCATCGGTGCTTGGGTGCACGCGGAACACACCTGGAACATCTTCGCAACAACCGCCATCGTCGGTGGTGTGATGGCCATCCTAATGATCGCTTACTCTGGGCGTTGGAAGAAACATTTCCAGCAATTCAATATGCTCGTCGGTGAATTTGTGGAAGTGCGAGACTCAGAGGCACTCTTTCAACGAGCCGCTGAACGCAAGCCACGCATGTACTTGCTCCCCTACGGTGTACCGATGACCATCGCAGCACTCGGGTACTTCGCCTTCCAGGGCATGTATCTCTAAACTGCGGTTACACGAATCTTCTCAATCGCGTTCCAACCGTATCCGCCTGGATTCCAAAACAACCGACCATCCATCGGTTGTGTTCGACCCAACGCGTCGACTGCACGGATCCAAAGGTAGTGCTCTCCTTTTTCAAAGGTCGCATTGGAAGTCCACTCGCGAAATGCGTACGGGCCAGCGGACCCTGATAAACGACTCGAGTTCCAACTCGCACCTTGATCCTGCGACCACTCCACGGCAACTAAATCGGCCGAGCCATCGTTCCAAGCGACGCCCCGAAGATCGATTTTCTTTCCTGCCGCAATCATCGAACCATCCTCTGGCGCAAAGACTCGACTATTGATCTTCATGTCAAAGTTGGGATCGCTGTTCTCAAACGTGTACTCAACGGGAGAGCCTGGCTCGATCCGTTGCTTGGGTGTTCGGTAATCCGGCAACTGGAAAAAGTTCACTGTTTCGGAAGCTTCCAACCGCAACTTGGTCAACCATTTTACCTGTACGTTGCCGTAGTAGCCCGGAATGACCAATCGAAGCGGTCCGCCATGCACCGCTGGCAAGGCAACTCCGTTCAGCTCCGTGGCAAGAATTCCTCGTTCGATTGCGACATCGAGCGGAACGCTCTTTTCGTAATCGATTTGGTCTTTCTTTTCAGGTTGATCGGCCCCTTCGGCGGTCAAGTACTTTGCTTCCTTAGAAGCGGTTACGCCAGCGGCTTTCAAAAAATCGGAAATACGTACGCCAGCGAAACGGACATTGCCGATCGCCCCCTTATTCCAAGGCGTCCCTTTGATCGGCGAAAGTTTGCTGAACTGAAATCGGAAGTTGCCAGAACATTGCAGGACCATCTCGACCCCTGTCTTAGTCATCTTGGCAAGTTCTGACAGCGGAAAACGTGTTGGCTTGTCCACTAGACCAGTGATTTCAAGTTCACCCGTCATCGGCCTGGATTGCATGTCCTCCAAATGCTTGGCACCATGGTGATTGCGGACAAACAAGCAAGACGATGGAGTGATGCGATTCGCCGCCAAAAGACTATCCGGTGTTTCGAGCACCAACGGGTCGGCAGTAATAAGCTTTAGACCGACGTCTTTGCCCGCTGGAACCGATTGTAGCTGCACGGCCACTGCGTTCGAAACAGGATGCATCGCGAGGCCTGCCGCAGCACTGGTTGCAAGAAAACTACGACGATCCATTGGGAGTCTCAGACTTTGGTAAGGCGATGTGTAGTGAAAAACTGAAACTTCCGCTGGACAAGGAAGTCGTCCAGCTTATTGGCCAGGGTTTTCCCGAGTAAATCACCCTCCCTCGGGGCCCGCGGGATTCAATTCCTGTTAGGCGACCGGCGGAGTGGAGTATCCCAACCCGAAGTGTAAGCAAGGGACAATTTCGCAGGTCCCTCACTTACGTATCGGGTTAGGATTGGTAGTTTTCACATCGCCGCTCGCCTTAGGTTACTTGAGAGGCCAAGCGTCAAGCCATTCCAGTTTCGTCTGTGTTGCTTTGTAGTCGCGCAAAAGGCGTTCGTGCATGTCGAGCAAATGCCCAGCCCCGTAAAAAATGGCCAACTGCTTCTTGCC
>JANPNA010000001.1:0-19912 GCA_031427235.1 Pirellula sp. | reverse complement strand
TTTGATGCCGTCCGTCGGTCCAAGTGGCGTTATCCGATTCACGCGGGAAGGGCATCTTGGTGGGAGAGCGAGGCTCCTGCCGAGCTGGCGCCGCATTGGTTCGGCAGGAGCCTCACCCTCCCGAATAATCAATTGGTTGGGCAAAGTCGATGAAAACATTTTTACTGTGTTGGCCTCACCCTCCCGAACAACGGATTTGCAAGGTGAAATCACCTTTAGAATGCTGTATCTCATCATCGACTAACACCTGAGTTCTCAGTGGAAGCCGTCGGAAAGGGTACCGTCAAGACAATGCCTTCATCGCATGCAATGAGCAGCGCCATGGGCAAAATGAGTGGAGGGCCGCTCATTGGTTCGCCGATTTGAACCTTGGCTACGATACTGCCATCGATTAGCGATATTCGTAACAAATCGCCGCTCGTAGAAGCGAGGAGGCAATCCGATTCCAAGAGAGTAGGGCCCCCAACAAGTACCGTCTTGTCCAACGCCTTTGTCCATAGTCGCTTACCCGTCTCATCGTACGCAACCAATCCGTCGATGTCACTAAACGCTAAGAGGTAGCTCTTGGAATCGCTATCTATGGTATAGGGTCCCCACGTAAAACGACCTTCAACAGAAACTGATGTAAATCGCTTGAGCTCACCGGATTCGTAAAAGTCCAATTGATCGCCTGACGCGCCTGCAGAGACCCCAACCACCACATCTTTGATGACCGATAGCCTCCCTTTGAGCGATTTTTCAAGGGTCTGCGACGTGATGCTTCGCAATTGCTTGCCGGTCGATAGTTTGTACATGAATCGCTTTTGGTCCGCCACGATGACGGTTTGCTTATCTGCCAAAACAATCGGGTTCAGCCACTTCGGTCGTTCACCCGCTTGAAGGGATGGCTGAAACGGGACACCGATCATCCTACCTTTCTCAGGGTCGACCATCGCGATTTGGCCGTTGTCAAGAGGTAGCAACACGCTCCCGTTTCCCAAAGCAACTGGTTCGTTGCTCGGATACGTTTCACCAAGATCCAACGCCAGCATCTTGGTCGGATTCGTCGAGCGTTTTGAAGGGTCCACCAAAAGCATTTGGTTTCCTTGTGCTTGGTTGAAAATCACGATTCGGGAATCGGTCAACTTGATCGGCGATCCAAACAACATGGCTCGCTGATTTCGGCCGAGATTCTCCACCGGTGCAATGGGTTGCTTTTCCGAAAACGACTTACCTTCGATGGAATAAGCGGATGCTTGCGAGGTGATAGCCAAAAAGCCTTTTCCGTCCGAAGAAAGGGAAGTGACGGGAACGCCAAGATCCGATTCCCAAACCATTTCGCCGGTTGCCAGCTTGATCGCCGACACCCGAACTCCGAGGTTGCCACGCACGACTCGAGCATGAATGACAAAATCATCCGCCTGGATCGGTTTGGAAGTAAATTGATCGCCATCATCCTTCAACCACTGCCGATTGAGTTTCTGCGTACTTTCCTGCACTTGGTAAAGCGTCAGTCTGGTTGAGGCGAGCAGCAGGTCGTTCCCCATCATCAAAGGCCAAGTCAATTTGGGAACCACTTCGTTTTCGACCGAGTTCACCTGCTTGAAGACTTTGTCCTTAGGATTGAACGCATCCACTTCCAAAATAGCGACTTCACCCAAATTGGTCACAACCGCTAGTCGTCGATCCACTTGAGGCGCAATAACAACGTGACCTCGAAATCGAACTGGCTTTTGCCCAACCTGGATTTCGAGTCCCTCGTCGTTGGTCTGAAACACCCGCATTAAGCTGTAATCGGGCCCTTCGTTTTCGAAGAGAATCAATTGATTTTGGATCCAAACTGGCGGCACCGCGATTGACGAAGGTGCGTGACCAATGTACTCAACCTCTTCGCATTTTCCGCTTGCGCGCGACATGGCATAAAGATTGGAATGGTTTCCCAATACATACCTCATTTTCTTGCCCGCAGCACCCCCGGCTCCTACATCGATCGCCTGCGGGAGTTTTTTTCCCCATCGCGTTTGCCCGGTCGCGGCGTCCAAGCAAAAAACTTCGCCGGTAGCCACTCCTGCCTTGGACGCTTCACCCGCGATTGCAACGAAAATATCATCGCCATCAATGGATGGTTCGATGATCCGTCCAGTGAATTTTGCTTCCCAAACCATCGCACCGTCTACGGCCGAAAGCCTTCTGATTTTTCCTTGCTCCGGAATCGAGATGAAGACATCGCTATCAGCGGCTGACGAAATGGGCTTGGGCTCGCCCGTCCAATCGATGCCGATGTGCTTGCGCCATAGAACTTGGCCTGACGATGCATTCAACGCATAAACGGACCCCTTGGCTCTCAAGAAAATCGTGGTACCAGGGACACTTGTTACACTGGCTTTGCGTCCAACCAACAGAACGCTTTTGGTGAGAATGGTCGACTCCGGTTCATTGCTGACACTCGGCATCTGTTTGGCGGGTACCACAAGCTCCTGTTGTTGGCCTGTCGCTTGATTGAGCAAATCCGCAAGTTTGGCATCGGATTCCAATTGTGGGTATTTGCGAAGTATTTTCCTCCTGAGCTCGTACGTTTCGCCGACATTCTTTGCTTCCACCGATTTGGTCATTTCGGCGATCGTAGCGGACAAATCCTCGCCTCGTTGAATATCACGAATCAAACGGTTCTGGTTTTCCTCAATGGTTTTGATTCTCAGTTCGTTTTGAGTCCTTTCTTGCGTGCCCACGTAGCGTGGGTCGCGAATCAACTCCATCTGCTGGTTCATTTTTTCGATCAATGCCTTGCGGTCGGCGATCGAAGGTGTGTTTTCCGTTTTCGAGACAAACTTTTCAGCGATACGAAGCAACGTGTCGGTGACGTCGCCGCGGAATTTACCAAGTGCGGCTTCGTTGGTGATCGTTGGCAATATTTCCTGGCAAGCTTTGAGCGCGACGGTTGGGTCAGCGACTTTTTCCGCATCCTGACGGACTTTGGCTAATGCCGAGAAAACACGGGCCTCGCTCACTCGCTCGTTGCCAGTGAAATTATTTGCAAAGTCCGCGAAGCTCTTGCTGGCACGTTCGTAGTCCTGCGACTTATAAGCATTTTCGGCCAGACCGAAGGCTTCCTCGGCGGAGCCTTTCATGAACCAACCCACAAGGGGAATAAAAATGATGATCAATAGGAGCACCAAGAATCCATAACCGATGATGCGGAAGGATTCCCAAGAACTTTTTTTCTTTACTTTGATGTCCCGGACGACGCGAACCGGAAGAGCATCCAATTCGGTCGCTATCCTTCGCGAACGAGTCGGCTTTGCCTTGGCCGCCACTTCAACGATTTCGACATCGTCTTCAATGACTTCAACAATCTCTACCTTGTCCTCCACTTCGACCATATCAGTAGGAAGCAAGTCGTCGACAGAATCATGGTCTTTGACGGGCGTTGGTTCAAGCGGCCGGCCCCCCCGCAATGCCATGGACGGATCAGGCTTGTCGCTGCCAAGCGATTCATTGAGCTCGGTCACCAACTTGGTCGCTTGAAATCGCGTTAGTTGGCCGTTGTCAACCAACAGCTTTGCTATGGCTTCGGGAGTGACTCGAACTTTGGATTGCTCGACCTGTCGATTGAGCTCAACGATAATTTCAGGGTCGAGCAGACCTCGACTCTCCAACAGGGCTATAAATCGCGATGCTGCCATCGATTAATCAAACTCCTCGACCACGGTCACTTGGATACTACTGAAGCCTTTTTCTCGCCCTGCATGCGTGAAAATACAGCATCTTTTGGAGGAGGCTACTCTTCTTCTATATGATAGCCAGAGTCCAGCGTTTGAGGATCGGCTTGTCGGATATTTCCCTCGGAATTGATCCATTCAACCTAGGATGGAGATACTAATGCGAGCGGCGATGCGAAAACTACCAATCATAACCCGATACGTAAGTGAGGGACCTGGGGTACGAAAGTGAGGGACCTGCGAGTTTGTCCCTCGCTCACGCTTCGGGTTGGGATAGTCCACGCCAAACAGGCTATTCCAAGTAGGTGGTCCACTGCGCCGCATGAATATACTGCTGAATCAAAGCGTCTCCTTTTTCGGCGGGGCAGCCTCCGGTTTCGATCGCAGTCCGGATGCGTTTGCTGAAGGCTTCTTGCAAGTGCGGGACATCGTACCTCGCAAAAGAAACCATATCTTGAATTCGACTGCCTGGCACAATTTTCGATACATGAAATCTTCCATCCGACTCCATAAAAATCTGGGCCTCATTCGGCAAACCAAACAAGTTATGATACGAACCCATGACTTCCTGGTAGGCGCCGAGCAAGAAAAGACCCAGATAGTAGTCTTCGTTTTCCCGCCACTCCGGCAACTCAAGCGTCTCTTTGACGTCCTTCAGATCCACAAACTTGTCGATCTTGCCATCCGAATCGCACGTCACATCCACCAGCGTCGCGAAATCGACTTTGGCTTCATGCAATCGATGCAACGGAATGACTGGAAAGAGTTGACCGATTGCCCAAGAATCGGGGGCCGATCGAAACAACGAGAAGTTGCACAGGTATTTGGCCGCAAGCACACGCTTGACGTCTTCAAATTCCTCGTTCGGTGTTCGTGACTGCTCAGCCTCTCGAAGAGCCCGCGCGCACACCTCCCAATAGAGCACTTCTCCCTTGGCTCGATCCTCAAGCGAAATCAACCCGAGGTTGAACTGCGTGTGCAATTCGTCCTTCAGCTCGACCGCATCGTGGTAGTATTCAAAGTAGTTCTTGCCATTGATTTCGTCGCAGAGTCCTTTGAGTTCTGTGATCACTTGCGGATCGTCCTCATCGATTGAGACCAACGGCTGATCGTCTGCAAACGTTTCAATTTCCTCTCGAATCGAAACGACCAAAACCGTGTGATAAGCCGTCATCATGCGACCGCTTTCGGTGACAAGATTGGGATGCGGAACGTTCTCTTCATCGCAAACGGTCTGGACCGTGTACACCACATCGTTCGCAAATTCTTGGACCGTGTAGTTCATCGAGGACTCAAAACGAGTCTTGGAACCGTCGTAATCGACCCCCAAACCTCCACCGATATCCAAAAAGTCGACCGGCAATCCCAATTGGTGGATCTTGGAATAGACGCGAGCTGCTTCCTTCATGGCATTTTTCACTCGCTTGATGTCGGTGATCTGCGAGCCGATATGAAAATGAAGCAATTTCAAATACTGCTCTTTTTTGCTTTCACGCAACAATCGAACGCATTGGATGATTTCCGACGTTGTTAGTCCGAACTTGGCCGAATCGCCCCCCGAACTGGCCCATTTGCCAGAGCCTCGCGTATAGAGCTTGGCTCGCAAACCAATCCACGGGCATACTCCCGTTTCGTTAGCAACGCGCAACAGCATCTTCAGTTCGTTCAGCTTTTCAACCACAATCACGACTCGCTTGCCGGATTGAACCGCCAGCGATGCTAGTCGACAAAACGCTTCGTCTTTAAACCCATTGCAGATCAACAGGGACTCGGGCGTCTGTTCCTGTGCAACAGCCGCGTAAAGCTCCGCTTTCGAGCCGCATTCGAGTCCGACTCGGCATCGATCGCTTTCCTTTAAAAACTCTTCGACCACTTCCCGACGCGGATTCACTTTCATCGGAAATACGGGGTAGTGCTTGCCTTGGTAGCCGAATTGATCAATCGCATCTCGATAGGCTCCGGTCAGGATCCGAAGCTGATTCGTCAAAATCTGTGGAAATCTCAACAGGATCGGCAACTGCAATTTTTTGTCCTTGACCAAGTGGTCGACCAACCCCTTGAGGTCGACGTTGCGAGCATCCTGGGCGCTTGGACGGGCTATAATGTTGCCCGCATTGTTTACATCGAAGTAGCCGGCGGACCAGTTTTCGATTCCGTATGTTGACTGAATACGTAGAATCGTTTCTTCGTTCATTCCGACCGGCTTTCCATTGGATGATATTTGTGAGCGATTGAAGCTAAATTCTAACCGGTTTGCCGCAAGGCACTAGTACGTCTTCAAGTCTAAAATCTGGCCTTGCCAAATGTGGCGTAAGCTTCCAGCTTGCGGATTTCGCATTACATTCTGCGTGGGGACGCCCCTACGAGACGCGGAATAGAAGGTAAGCTTCCAGCTTGCGGATTTCGCATTACATTCTGACTGGCAAGCAGGATGCTTACCCCACTTTTTAGATCGGATTGGCAAGCAGGATGCTTACCCCACAAGCTGTTTGCTTAATGCGTTGTTAAAGTCTGCGAGCCAGACAAATCAATCGTCCCTTTGGTCCATCGCTTGCTATCGGATAGTACCGCGAGTAATTGCTTTAGCTTTGCATCCGCCAGCGGCTCTCCCAAGCCTTCCATCCCCGGGCAGCTACCCCACAAGAAACTTGGCCCTGTATCCGTTGTGAGGATCTCTAGCCTCCATTTCGTTCTGCCTGCGTGGGGCGACGGATAAACCTGCACCCTAGAGATTTTCGCCGCTTCACGAATCGGCGATAGTAAGCTGCACAACCGAGCAGCTTCTTCAATTCGAGGATCGCCAAAAGGCTTGCCTTTTTTGCTATTCGTATCTACCGCACCACTACTTGCGTAAATGGTAATGTAAAGCCGAACGTCGTCCTCCGTGAAGTTGTCGGCGTCCAATAAAACTGCGTCGGCATCGACCGCGAAATACTTGTAAACGGGCTGCCCGTTTTTGCTGCCCCGTTGGGAACCAACCATCGCAACGGGAATGCGATATTCCAAATCGATTTTGACGCCACCTGCCATTTGTTGGACTCGATGCGTCTTGCGAACGCTTGGGTGTGCGTCGAAAACACTGGCTAAGTAACCCGGTGTTTTGGAGTCCAACATAGATTGACGGGAAAGCGAACTGCCGTCGAAAACCTCGTCAAGAACCTTGGTTTTTTTTAGCCATGGAGGCTGATCCGTAATGTGGATATTTTCCTTTTTCAGCCCATAGTAGGCCATGTCCAGATTGTGAGCTCCATAATACAGCCAGCCGAAATAACCAACCATGCAAAGCACGGATGGCCCAACCATGCTCAGGATGGCCGCACGCGGAATCGATCGAATCCACGATACGAAATGATCCCAGAAAATCGGTGGTTGTCGCGGTTGCGAATTTACTTCCACTGAAGCCATCCGGTTTCTTTTCGCTCCCATTCCAGTCGAGGTAATTGATGCAAACGTTCGAGTAGGCGAAGTGCCAACTTACCAAATTTGCAAATGCAACTGCAATTGCACTCCGGTCCTATCGAGAACCCCATCTACCACCCGCTGAGTCAACGCTAGCACTTGTGCGCTAGTGGCTCCAGCACTCGCAAATAAGTAGTTCGGGTAGCTTGAACTGAGCCTGACTGCTCCCTCGATGGCGCCGTTAAAGCCGGATTGCTGCAGCAATTCGGATGCCTTGTATCCATCCGGGTCCACGAATGCGATGGCCGCGCGCTCTGGAAAATTTGGTTGTTTGCTGCGTTTGACGATCCAAAAAGTCTGTTCGCGCTTCGTGAGACTTCGAACATCACCCGGTTCCAAGCGAAAGGTTACGTCCAGAATGACCAATTCGTCCAAACTGCTAACGCGATGAGAAAAGGCCAGTTGCCCACCTTTGACTTCAACCATCTTTCCTTCTTTGGTAAGCAATTTGGCAGACTGGACTACATGTCCTATGTCCCCTTCGTCTGTGCCAGCATTCCCTCGAAGTGCGCCCCCTACAGTACCTGGGATTCCAACCAAGTGCTCTAAACCTCCAAGACCAGCACCGACACTAAAGGCTATTAAATGGGAGAGTTTCGCGCCTGCACCGCACACAATCGAATTTTCAATTCGCCTCATTTGTCCAAAAGCGGGCGAGGTCAAACTGAACGTTGCCCCGTCAAAACCGGACTCGCGAATGAGAAGATTTGAGCCACTACCCAATACCCTCATTGGAATCGCAGCCGCCGCACAAGACTGCACAACCGCTAACAACTGTTCCGGATCGTTGGGTTCAATTAAATAACGGGTTGGGCCACCGATTTGCAGCCAAGTAAACGGGGCGAGCGATTGATTTTCTCGAACGATCTCTCCGAAAGAACTCATAATACCGGTCTCACGAGAACCCATTTCCCACCCTTTCTGCAGCCAACGATTTCTACAGGCACTTCGATACCTGCCGGTCTACACGTGGAAAATTGGAGCATGAAACAGCGTTCAACGCCAGACGTCAACCTCCAGAGCCATGGTAACATTGGACTATAGCTCGTGTGGCTGAGCGAAGCCGGATTATTCATTAGCCGATTGGCGCTAGCTACGGTTGTCCGCTCCTCCATAAACGGAGGCTAACGCCTTTCGGCTGACCGTTAAATCTCCCGTGAATAATCCGGGCTAGGCCCTCGCTAAGGCTTGCTGGGAATTCAACGAGCGAGGGGACTCGCTCGTCCACATCGATTAACCCCAGAGCCTTAGGTCCGATGGCTTCGGGCGACCATCGTTCAATGCCTCGGGGGTAATCGATCGATCAGAACAACAATACGAAAATGGAGTCCAGTTGGACTACCGTCTCAATGGGAGAATCTCGGAAGCCTTCCGAATCAACTCCTTCACGCGACGCTCGCTCTGCATACCTGTGAGCGAAAAACGTTTCCAGCCTTGGTCACCTTCGCAAAAAATAACAATTTGCGGCAAGGTGTTTCCCTGCATCACCTGTTGGGCGATTTCTGGCTGCACGTCTTTATCCACCTGGGTAAATATTACCCCCTTCAAATCCCCGGCATTATTCATGGGGCTGATGGTTTCTGATTTCATGGTTCGGCAAGCCGCACACCAATTGGCGCCGACCAAAACTACCAACGGTTTCTTCTCCTCTTGCGCTTTACGATAGGCTGCATCGTATGGAATCTGCTCGTCCGGTTGGGTGGAAGCAGTCAACACAGCCAAAAGCGTCAATGCTGCAACATGCAACATGTTGGACCTCTTTCCTTAGTTAGGCAATACGAAAATCATCACCTGAAGCCGCGAGGTCCATCTCGCCGCCCACGAAAATCCGTTCGCGAGCGTGCAGGCAAGTGCGTTGTTACCGGCTGATCCTATTGCGAAAAGTCGTAGGATGAGGATCGGAGTCCTAAGCCCTCCGTTGTTAAACTTTGAGGCCTAGGCAAGATCAACCGGCGTCCGATAAGTGGCAGAGTATAGGCGTCCAACCTGCCCCTGCAACCGCTTGTCTAGCGTGATGTTTGCTAGCATCGACCTCTTGGCTGTCGCATATTGTGACAAATAGTCGCATATTGGCAATTGACTATATCAACCACGAGCATAGCTAGCAAATTCGGTAAATCTTTGCGATCGCTAGACTTACGCTTCGATGGAAAACCACTATTAGGAAGGGTACGGAAGTAGCCACTAGAGGGGTGTATGGCATTGCGGTGTGCCGCATTTTTGTTTTCGCTTTTATTTGGATTTACTTTCCAAATCGACTGAAGGAGGGGTGGTTTTGGACTTTCGAGGGGCAAATCCAAGTAAAAAACAGCTCGCCATCATTAGCCAAAAGACAGAGCATTCCGGTCTGCGAAAGTCATGGAAATCGAGCAAATGAGGAGCCCGCGCGATTGTACCGAGGTTCGGTGTGTGGACCGAATGTCCCATGAGCCACTGTGTCCTTAACCAATCTTCGTAGGCCCAAATGCAATCGAGTCGCTTGGTTTCCAAGGACCCAAACCAGGGTTGCCAACTGCCCAACCAATTGGATTCATTAAAACTCCAGTCGCTATTAAACGCCCAGTCGGCCAACAACTTAAGTCCGATTACCGCAACCAGCAGGTATGCGGAGACTTCGAATCTTGGGTACTTGTCTATCAAACAAATAAAATAGACGGCTGCGCATCGCATCATGATCAGCCCCAGAATTCCCCCAGTTATCACGATCCAAAGTTTGTTTGACTCGGAACCTGCCAATGCTAAGGCTGCCAGAATCGAATCTATCGCGAAGGCGATGTCCGTCAATTCGATAACCACGACCGTCTTCCAGAACAAAGTCATGCTTTGCGAATGGAGGTGGCCACTCTCATTAGTCAGGTTGGCTTGAATCAAGTTGGTACCAAGCGGAACCCGCTCTTCGATTTCGATGTTTTCTTCCGCAATTCCCAGACTTTCACTGGTGATTGCATCGACCATCATGGGTTCGCCTGCATCATCCAAAACGATCTTTTGCTCTCCCGTCTCGAATTGTTCGATAACCAGATGTTTGGCTGCAATAAAAACCAAGTAAGCGCCGCCAAGGAACTTGACGAAGGTATATTTCAACAGAAATCCTGCCAGGAGAATGGCTAGAATGCGAAATACCAATGCTCCTACTAAGCCAAAACAAAGGGCTTTCGACCGCAAATGCTTCGGCAATCGCTTTGTGAGCATTCCGAGGACCAAAGCGTTGTCGATCGAAAGCAGCCCCTCAAGAATGACAAGCAAACCAACAATTGCCAAGTCCGACGGAACTATATCTTGCCCCAGAATCGTCAATGCAAAACAACTGGGAAATGGAATAGAAAGCATCGGCTGACTCAATTTTTCGAGTGGACTATAGCCCGTTTTCGAGTCGTACTTGGATAATGATATCGAGGCGACCCTCGGAGGAAAGGCTCTAAAGTCGGATTCTAGCACTACCGCGCGACAATTCTTGGCAATCGATCAACGCTAGAATATCGTTAAACCCTAGAATATTGGGGCACCATCGCTACACTTAGCCGCTGCGGCGAGTGACAAAATTGACCGCTTCCCATTTCGTTCAACTCTCAACCTCAGTCTCATGACCGATTCGCAAAACCCAACGGACTCCAATTCAGCCTCCGAAATTCCGGCCAAGCCATTAGCCGCTCCCGCGTCAACTGGTGGCGGACCAATCAATTTGGAGCAAATCCGATTGATGCGCGAAGCACAACAGTTAAGAATCCAGCAGGACCAAAAGAGGCAAACGCGAGGTAAACCCTCTTCCAAGCCTCGTCCTCCCAAGGACCAAACCGGCACTGTGAATCCTCAATCGGAATCCGACGGTGTTTCCACCCCTATTGAGTCTGCTCCTGAAAAGATAGACGCTGAAGCACCAGCACCTCGGTATCGCTCCAACAACGATTCAACCCCAACAGCATCGAAGATTCCCGTTCCGAGCGTTCGAGCTCGAAGCAGCGAGGAAGAACAGTCGACACTCGACGCCGAACTGGCTGGAGCGGACCTCGATGGATTGATGATCGGCGACCGAATGCTCCGTGTTGGACGATCGTTGGAAGACGGTTCTCGACACCAGGGCAAAGTCATCAAAGTCCATAACGCAAATGTCTTTATCAGCCTCGGCGGACCAGACGAAGGTGTTGTACCCTTGCTCCAATTCGATGCGCCGCCCGTCGAAGGACAAGCGGTCGATTGTTTGATTCGTGCATTCAATCAAGAAGAAGGCCTATACGATTTAGCCATTCCTGGCGAAACCGTGGCAGTGAACGATTGGGACGACCTTATCGAGGGTTCCGCCGTGGAAGCCAAAATCGAAAGCGCCAATACCGGCGGGGTGGAATGTTTGGTAGGGAACGTTCGCGGCTTCATACCAATCAGCCAACTCTCGGAGTTCCGCGTGGAATCGGCAGCAGACTACATCGGAAAGAAGCTTGTCTGCATCATTACTGAGGTCAATCCGCGTCGCGGAAATTTAATCCTGAGTCACCGGGCTGTCTTAGAAAGAGAGAAAGCTGCCAAACGAAAGGAACGACTCGCATCCCTGGAAGTGGGAGAAGCTTGCGAGGGAATTGTTCGTAAAGTCATGGACTTCGGAGCGTTCGTCGATATCGGCGGGCTCGATGGAATGATCCATATCAGCCAACTCTCATGGGACAAGATCAAGCATCCAAGCGAAGTGGTAAAAGAAGGTGACAAGATTCAAGTTCGGGTCGAAAAGATCGACGTCGAAACTGGCAAAATTGGCTTGTCCTATCGTTCGCTACTGGATAACCCCTGGACGGACGTCGACGCCCGATTTCCAATCGGGACGGTGGTGCTTGGCAGCGTGACGCGGCTTGCCAATTTCGGAGCGTTCGTTCGATTGGCAACCGGTATCGAGGGGCTCATCCATATATCGGAGCTCTCGCACAAACGTGTTGCCAACGTCGCGAATATCCTCAAGGAGGGAGAGGAGGTTGAAGTCAAGATTCTCACCGTCGATAAAGACAATCAGCGAATCGGCCTTTCACTTCGTGCCACGCAAGCCAAGCCTGAAACCGCCGCCTCAGCGGCGCAAAAATCAGAACCAGAAGATGAACCGAAGCGTGAGCCAGCAGTTCGCAAATTCCAGGGTACGCTCAAAGGAGGGACCGGCGTCAACAACGGCGGTGAACTATTTGGGCTCAACTTGTAGTCGTGTACCAGCGATAGCAAGCACCGTTCAACGTGGACGAGCGAGGCCCTTCGCTCGTCGCGTTTCTTCCTAACCTGAGCGAGGGCCTCGCTCAGCCACAAACGGGTATGTAATTCGGGTATGTTATTGTCGCCTTTCGCTCCGCGAAAGTGCGCCTCGTAATCGCACTTTCGCAGAGCAAAAGGCGACAATTGCTACGGGAACTCCACCCATTTGCCTTCGATCCATCGTTCTTGCGGCGTGAATCTTCCTTTGTAGCTGAGGTGCGGGTTCGCGGAAACATACATCCCTAAATACGCATATTGTCGGCCGGAGTCGTAGGCAAATTCGATTTGCTTAAGGATAGAATACGTGCCAAGCGAAAGCTTGGAATGTTGTGGATCGAAAAAGGTGTAAACGGCTGAAATGGACACACGACCACAGTCAACGATGGAGATTCCAACCAAAACCTCGTCCATCCAGAAGCTCAGTTCCATGGTATGTGGCAAGCACGTATCAACCAAGAAATTCCCATAGTCGTCGGGGCGATATTGGCCGTCTGGAACTCCTAAACCGCGTTGCGTTCGATGACGGTTGAAAATCCCAAGACGTTGTTCGTCCAAAGTCGGTTTGGCGACACAAATTTTCAGACGTTGGTCGCCCCGTTTTAAGACTCGCTTGAATGAGGCTCGCCAACCAAATTTCCTGACATCGACCCGTGACGGTTCGCACGCGGAGCATGATTGACATGCGGTATGATAGAGGAATACACCGGATCGACGGATTCCACTTGCCAACGCTTGGTCGAATTCGTCAAGAGTCAACAGGCGGGACGGTAGCTTCAAGGGCAAGTCGGCGATGCGACCGTCCAAATAAGAGCATTCATGGACATTGGGGATCGAGTCCGCAATGGGGAGCGTACTCGGGAATCGAGAACCTGCTAAAGGGCCGGGGTTAGCCGACGCTTCCTCGGTTTTTGGGTCATTCATGTGGCGTTAAATGTCCAACTGCCTCACCGCAGTAGCCTTAGTTTGCAGTTTTGGATCGGGGCAATCGCAAACCGCAAATGCGCCAAACCTATCATAATCCAACCAAAATCGTTGCTGTGGGAAAGGCAACGCTGAAAAGTGACCAAGTTTTAACGACTTTTCAATCGCGGGCCACTATCCTTCTGTCGGACGAACGCGAACACTTGCTTATCCTCAACCACAAATCGGTTCCCAAGGAATCGGTTAGGCTACGCTTGGCCAAGACCGATGTTATACTAGGGAAAGAGGCTTCAAAGTAGCATTAGTAATTTACCGCGTGGGAGCCTACCAGATGTCAAAACGACCTCATGATTCCAGGAACAAATTGAGAAAGGTCGAAATGAGTTCGTACAAAGGCCTTGATGGCATTCTTCAAAATTGGGAGTTTGACCCCCACGCCCTGTCCGTCCGACTGGTGAAGGGGGACGACGGCAGAGATGTCATCCAAATGCGAGTCGATCTTGGAGTCCTTCAAATGGAAACCCAGGGTAGGCCCGACGGACTCACGCCGGACGGTTTCGCAACTTTCCTCGACAGCATGCTTGACGTCGAAAAAAACGATCAAGATTTCGTCATGGACGAGGACCAATGTTTTGAAGCCGACCGCGAATTCGTTCAGTTCTATCATCGCCGAATTTCCTGGTTGCGTTTGCAACACTATCATCGCGCGGTCGAGGACGCCGACCACACTCTGTCGCTCATGGATGTTTGTCGCGACCATTCGCCAGAAGAAGAATGGACCATGAGCCACGAACAATACCGTCCTTTCGTATTGTTCCATCGAACTCAGGCTTCGGCCTTAGCAGCCCTCGAAGACGCCGATGCCGAAGATGCCGTCGCGGAGATCGACACTGGTCTGGAACTGATGCGAACGGTTTTCGAAGAACATGAAGCAGAAGAGGAATTCGAGCAAGACGAAATGGTCTTACAACTTCGCAAACTTCGGGATTCGCTCAAGGACGAATACCTTGGGCCAAGTCTCGAAGAGCGACTCGAACACGCAGTCAAGTCCGAAGAATACGAATTAGCCGCCAGACTTCGAGACGAGCTGGCTCGCAAACAGAATTAGAAGGCGATATCGCCTACGGCACTGCAATCTCCAACAGTCTCGGAACCTGCTGACGGATATCTCGAACTCTGTTTGCGGTGATCGCAAGTTGCTCCATCGACTCATCGACCAACTGGTATCGGACATCCCGTTGCCGCGCCGTGAAACCATGTTCTTCGATGGCACTTCGGATCTGGTCAAGGGTTAAAAAGTGCACGGTACCCGCCTCCGCGACTACATTTTCTTCTAACATGAGCGAACCCATGTCGTTGGCGCCATACGCGAGTGCCAACTGGCCAATCTTGAGTCCTTGCGTAACCCAACTGCTTTGAATGTTTGGAATGTTATCTAAGTAGAGTCGAGCAACCGCCTGCGTTTTAAGATACTCGAAAGAGCCCGTCGGCGGTATCTTCGCAAGTTCCGTGTTATCAGGTTGAAAGGTCCAGCAAATGAAAGCAGTGAAACCATGTGTCTCATCTTGCAGTTGTCGCACGCGCTCAAGGTGCTCGACCCGTTCCGCTAAAGTCTCCACATGTCCAAACATCATCGTGGCGGTACTGACGCCACCTAGTTCGTGCCAAACTCGCATGACGTTCAACCAGTCGTCCGTCATAACTTTTCCTCGAGTTATTTCACTTCGAACGCGGTCCACCAAAATCTCCGCTCCCCCGCCTGGGATGCTTCCTAATCCTGCCGCTTTGAGGCGTTCCAAAATCGTTCGAATCGGCAACTTGTTCACTTTAGTGAAATGATGCAGTTCGGGCGGACTAAAACCGTGAATGTTGATGCTTGGGAATTCTCGTTTGATGTCCTGCAAAAGCTCTTCGTACCATTCCAATAGTAACGTAGGGTGCAACCCACCTTGCATGAGGATTTGATTGCCACCAAGTTCAACCGTTTCTCGAACTTTATCCAGCAACTCAGCTCTCGGTAGCACGTATCCCTCACCACTTTTGGGCGACCGGTAAAACGCACAAAAGTCACAAACGGCAGTGCAAATGTTGGTATAGTTGATGTTGCGGTCGATGTTGTAAGTGCGATACGACTCACGATGGTGTCGTTGAGTGATTTGGTTCGCGGCAGAACCAATCGCAGCCAAGTCCCGACTTTCGAGCAGGACCAGCGCATCTGCTGGTGATAGCCGTTTGCCATCTAAGACGCTCTTTAAAATAAAGGATACAGTTTGACTGGCCATTACCATAATCGGCTCCCTATTTGCTCATTTGAAAAGTAGGCTCAGTGCGTCACAACGACGGCGGAACTCCTGAAGTCCTGCCAGCTCGTCTGCTCGCAAAAAGAACCGAATGTAGTGAGTGAGATAGTCTTCGCATTGTTCTACCGTCAATTGATATTTTTTGGCGGCCGAACATGCGATGTCACGAACGTGGCTCAATCCAAGGTCGCGCGTATGTTCAAGAGTTAACTTCCATTCTTCTTGAGCGAAGCTGCTATTTCTAGCGACCCACATCGCGAAGACGAAAGGCAAACCCGTCTCTTCAAACCATGCTTGCCCCAAATCCCAATCGCTTCGAAACGCAGGACGAAATGACTCTGGGTGCATCGCACGATCGCCAATGACCAAAACCGCGTCAGCGAGTGCGCTCATCGGCTCGTCCGTCATCTTCAATGGAATGGTATTCGGAACATAGCCAAAGCGTTGATGAAAAAGAACTTTGCTCAAGGCTGCACTGGTCCGCGAACCCTCATCCAGCGCAAGAGTCTTAACCTGGCATGGCTCACAACGAAAGAAAACTCGGACGGACCAAACAGGACCTCGGCAAGCGATGACTGCATCCGAGACGATTTTGTACTCGGGATGCTGGAAATACTCAAAGACCGGAATGAGTCCAATATCAATGTCACCGGAAGCGAGTTCCGTGGCCAGCCGACTGGGCAGAGCCAAGCTCAGTCTGTCCCGTTCCCCTAAAGCTTCTTCCAAACCAAAAATGAGAGGTTTCGTGTTGAGATAAGACACCGCACCGATGCGGACTGGTTCACATTTCCCTTCCGCGGAATCACCCTGTGTTCGGTTGAGCGGACTTGCGGAAATAGGATGCATATGAATCTGAGTCATGAAATAGTTCCTACCAATAAGCAGTAACCGCACTGGAAGCCAACTCTTAACGCTTTATCAAAAAGTGGTTTATGCCTTCCACAGGCAACCTGCCCAAGACCAGCCGACGCCAAATCCAACAAGGACATTCTGACTTCCGGAGACAAGTTTGCCTTCATCGCGGAGATCTTGAATGAGAATCGGCAAAGTGCTCGAAACCGTGTTGCCGCGGTCGTGCAAACGGATTGGCAATTTTTCGTCATTTGCGTTCAGGGCAGTTTGCAAGTGCTCAAGCATTTTGCGAGTCGCTTGATGCATCAAGAAGTGGCTGACATCCGATAGCTGCAAGTTGGCTTTCCCAACCATATCGCGAACCAATTGAGGAATGGCACCGATGGTGAAGCTCATCAGGCTCGGACCATCCATATAGAGTCGGCTTGACCAGCGTTTGCGATGTCGCGGCGTGATCGCGTCCTCCTTGCAACGTGAACCACCGTCACCCACCATGAGCGTATCCGCTCCGCTTCCGTCGGTGCCAAATTCGAATCGCGAAAGTGCAGGTTCATCGCAGGCTTCAATAAGCGTAGCGGCTGCTCCATCGCTGAAAATCGTCCGCAATGATCGATCGTCCTTGCTGATGTACTTGGAGTACGTTTCCGCAGTCACCAAAAGAATTCTTTTGCACTGCCCACTGGCCATCAACCCTTGTGCTAGCGACAAGCCGTAAACGAATCCCGAGCAGCCCAAATTGAAGTCAAGGGCACCGCAGTGCGTACTCAAACCCAGTCGGTCTTGAACCAAACAAGCGGTTGTCGGCAATGGGTAGTCCGGCGTCTGCGTACAAAGTAGCAAGAAATCGATGCTCTTGGGATCAATGTTCTGTTCGGCGAATAGCTTTTGGCAAGCCTTAACGCCTAGGTCGGAGGCCGTTTCATTGGGTGCGGCCAAATGCCTGAGGTAAATCCCTGTCTTCTCCGCAATTAACGCCACGTCCCAATCTGGGTTTTCCGCTTGCAGTTGTTCGTTTGTTTCCACTCTTTCAGGAAAATGAACAGAAATGGGACCGATTTGAGAATGGGGCACGTTTGCCGTCTTCGACAAAATGAGGAAAGGATGATCAATCAACCGTGATGATACCCTTTTGGATTCAAGTGCGAAAGCATCGTAAGTTTCCTCGGTATCGTGCCTTGCCAAAACGCATGAGAGCTAGCAAGAAAAAAACCCACAGGTTTCCCTATGGGTTTTAATAGATCATCGGTCGATGAATTGCAATGCAACTATCGGGCGCAACCGCAGTTGGAAACAGGGGCTGCTACAGCTCCGCATCCACATCCGCTAGCAGAACCGCCCATTGTGCCGCCACCGGTCGAGTAACCGCTACCGCAACATGGGTTAAATGTGTACAGAACCAACTTTGGAACCATCTTGCAAACTTGAACTTGTACTTCCTTTGTCGTTGGCACCTCGACATTGACGACGTAATCCTCAACAACATCCTCGGTCACCGTTTCGAAACGTGTCGTCTGGAAAGGTTCAACCGTTTGAGTTGGGCGTCGATCTTAAGGCGGGCCGATTTAAATCGTAGCGGAAGCTGTCAAAGCTTTCGTGAATGCTGGACGCCGACGAAATGCTTGACGCATTCCGCTACTAGGGAACGCTAGCGAAAGTGTTTCGCGGCCCAGCTTAAGATCGACGCCATCAGAATATTCAGGATTTATTCTCGGCAAGTTCTTAGGCGGATTTCCATTCTCTGGAAGAAACGGTGGTCGAAAAGACTTCCGAACACTCCCCCTTCCTTGGATTCAAGGTAAAATTTTGATTGTCTAGGTCCAGTAAGCCCAGTTCGAGTTATCAATAGCATGGTTGCAACCTTACAATCCCAAGGGTTTTTCATTTTTCTTGACTCCCTTTCGGTATTCGCAGCCAACAGTGGTGACTGTTTTTCCCAGAAAAGAATATCGAAGGAAGCTTCTCAGTTGCCCTTGACGAAGCCAAATGAAAAGGTCGAATCCGATCCTGAAACGGTCGTTTCGACCGAAAAAGAAAAAGAGGCTACGAATTCCGATGCAAAGCGATAGCCCCACTTTATGAAACAAGTCATCGCTATTGTCCGTCCGTACTTGGCGGAGCGTTTGTTAGAGAACCTTCGGCTATCGCCTTTGGAAGCCTTACAAGTTACCGAAGTAAAGGGCTTCGGTCGTCAGAAAAGCTACTTGGATCAATACTTGGCCACAGAGTACTCACTTGCATTCTTGCCCAAGGTTGAAATCACCCTCTATGTCGCCGACCTAAGGGTCGAGGAAGTACTCAAGACGATCATTGACACTGCGAGAAGCGGACGAATGGGTGACGGAAAGATCATGGTTCTGGACGTCGTCGACGGTGGTTGAAGAATCGTTTCCAGTTCGAACGTCTTTGCGAATCCAAGTCGCTGCTTTACACTTGCCCATTACAGCGTGAAACCGGACCGAGACGGCGAGCAAACAAGGCGTTACCCGATGCGATTTAAGCAGTTGGACAAGATAACAGAGTTAGTTCGAGGCGAAAGAATTGTCGCCGCGCGGCATATGCGAGCTGACGAAGACTATTTGCGAGACCACTTCCCGCTTTTCCCGGTCATGCCTGGCGTTCTGATGCTCGAAGCGCTTTTTCAAGCTTCCTGTTGGTTGATTCGAGCGACCGAGGGATTCGAAAACTCCCTATTGGTGCTGAAGGAGGCCAGGAACGTCAAGTTTGCGGACTTCATGGAACCCAATCAGACGCTGCAAATCACTGCCGAGATCCTGAAACTTGAGGAACATTCTGTCTCTATCAAGGCCGCAGGCATCAAGGGGGAAACCGTCGCAGTCTCAGCTCGCTTGGTCATTGGGAAGTCCAACTTGGGTTCGCAGAACATCGATTTATCTCCCCTCGACGAATTCATGCGAGAGAGTATGCGACTACAACTGGAACAGTTAACTGCTGACTTGACGTAAACGGATATCGACGGCAGGAAAAGAACCGTGGCAAACTCGTTGACCCAGGATATCATTGTTGGGTTGAGTACTTCGTTCCAAAGTATGGATGGATTTCCGCCGATGTCGTCGAAGCGGATACGCCCGGCGGTCTTGGCCACACACGATGGCTGAGAAGCCGACAACTCTAAAAAAGTCTAATCTAAAGACCCAGAGAATTTGCTTGGGTTCATTTGCTTCAAGACGTTGTCAAAACGTTCAATTTGGTGTTGATCGTGGTAAGCTGGTACCCCTCGCGTTGTTCAGACTTTGCCCCTTCCTTTTTGAGAGGCCGCTCATGGCTAACGTTTTCCGTACATTAGTTTTGTTGGTATTTGGTAAGCGCCCACCATGACCGGGGTTAGATTTTGGCGGCACGGGGTTGATTTGCGGGGTAGTTTTTGCTTGTGGCAACGTCGCCACTCTTTCAAAGGCCAACTCAACTCGCGAGGCCATCGTGACCCGATCTCCAGACTCC